>NZ_WXYH01000364.1:0-39085 GCF_009872365.1 Rhodococcus sp. T7 | reverse complement strand
TGGCGTCCCACCTCGACATCCCTCCTGGCTCTCCTAGAACCATTGTCCGGGGTGTCCACTCAAAGGGTGCAGCCTCAGTAGCGTGTGCGCCGTCGGTCTTGCCCGCCTGGTCGCCACACTGGCCTGCCTGGTTGCCACCACGGCCGGTATCGCTGCCGGCGCGCCTGGCGTCTCCTCGATGACATCGAAATGCCAGGCATTGCCGTTAGTGCCCCCGGATCCTCGACGCGATGATCGTTCACCGGGGTGCTCGTGGGTCCCGTGGGCGAGGGCCGCTCCTGACCGGGTGGCGCCTTGGTTGGGTTTCGTGACCGGCTCGTGTGTGCACGGGCGTTCCGCGGTGATCCCGCTGATCGTGGGTGCAGGGTGCTGTTGGGGTATACCACCTTCAGCACCATGGGAGTCGAAACCGTCCGCCGAGTGAACACCGGCGGTACCCCCGCCGGTGTTCACGAGCGCGCTGGGCGCCGCGGCAGTGAGACCATCGGTGACAGGAGCGGCCGGCCTCCCATGGCCGCCGGTTGCGAGGAGGAGAACGGATGATCAGAAAGAAGCCCCCCGACCGGGACGGCGTGCGGGACTGGCGGAAACCGGTGAGGGTGGACGGGCCCGCGGGCGCAACCGAGCCGGTGTGCCATCTGGTGATGGGGTTCGACCGGTATCCCGCCAGCCATCAGGCGCTGTCCTTCGCCGTGGGCCTCGCGGTCCCGCTCCACGCGTATCTGCATTTCGCCCACGTCGTCGACCTCGACGATTTTCCGGTCGAACCGGACCGCGACGATTGGGAACGGCGCATCGTCGAGACGGTCGAGCGGGAACGGAAGGAGGCGTGCACCATGCTCGCAGCACTACCCGGGAACTGGAGCTACTACTCCCACGAGGGCAACCCGGCGCACCTGTTGGCGTCGATCGCCGACGCCAATGACGCCCTGATGATCATCATCGGCAGTTCGCGGGGAGGGCTGGTGTCCGTCCTTGAGCGGGCGTTGGGGGAGTCGGTGTCCTCGCATCTGATCCACCACGGCCGCCGTCCGGTTGTCCTGGTCCCCGAACACATCGGCGCCGCGCCACCGGCGGCCGGGCGCTGAATGAGATGCCCCAGCGAGGTCCGGTCACCCGCACCGACCACCGGACGCCCGCGAGTCCGCGAGTCCGCGATTCACCCAAGGGGTCAGCTGCGGGCGAGGCAGCGTACGGCGCCGCGCGGGGGTGTTCGATCTGGGGCAGGTCGACGTCCTCGGGGGCGGTGGCGGTGTTCTGGGTGGGGTTCGAGCTGATTCGGTGGTCGATCCCGGTGGCCGCGGCGGCACGTTCGGTGCTCCGCTCGCTCAGCCCCGATTTCGGGTTGTCGACGCCTTCCCACTCGAGAATCCGGAGGGCGAGTGAGTGCCACTGCAGATCGGTGGCATGGGGCGGGTCGGCATCGGGTCCTGGCTTCTGTTGGGTCAGTGGCTCGTTGCTGCGGTTGGCGAATTCGGCGGTCTCGGCGAGCATGGGGGGTGGTTTCGGCGTCGCCGCGCGGGCGCCGCGCGGGGAGGACGCCGCGGCGGGTTTCCGGGGGACGGTTAACTCGCGGTAACCAATCACCGTCGAACGGTGGAACGTGTGGCGTCGACGGCGCGATGCGCGACCATGGGCCGATGGAGCCCCAGAAGAAGACAGCTGTATGGCCCGCGTGGTCGGTGGGCGCTCGGGTGATGACACACCATTCGCCCGATCCGACGCCCGCCACGGATCAATGGCCGCAGAAGAGCGGGGTGATCTCGAAGATCACCGCGAGATGATCGACTCTGCGAGTCGGTCGTACGGGCGTGATTGGGCGCATCCGCGCCGCTGGGCGGTACTCCTCGACGAAGGACAGCTGGTCTTCCGCGACGGTGACGAGCTCGAGGTCGAGGGAACGAGGAGTGCGGAAGTACGGAAGTAGGCAACAGCCTTGGGAAGGGTGGCCTGTCCCAGCATCGGCTGATCGTATGACTCGAGTCGCCGTTGCGGAGAGAAACGTTGCAGAGGGCAACATTGAGCGGTGCCGGGTGTGCGGCGATTCGAACCACCTTCGTTGCCGGGGGGCGGGCCCGACTCGACGAAATCGGCGTCGTTCCCCCTGCCATCTGTTTCTCGATAATCATTCCGGTGGCGGTCTGGGTGTGGTCTGGTGCCGCCCAGCTGGTCTTCCGGTGGTGCGTGGTATCAGCTCGAACGCGAGACTGTCCTCGGCGTCGGGGAACCGGAACGCGAGGGCCTGCGCGTCGAACAGGGCGAACCATTGCTTCCAGGAAATGTGCTCGAGACCGGACCCCGGGCGCAGACCGGCGAAGTCGACGCGCAGCGTAGTCGTCGCCGACGCGGGGCGGGCCGGGAGCCGGGTGGTCGTTGCGGGCGCCCCGTGATGGTGCTGGATCCAACAGCGGATTCGTTCGTGATCGGTGGTGGGCGCGACCGGTGGATTCTTGTGTGCCGTCATGACCGCTCCTGCTCCTTCCGGTTGGTCACTCGCGGTGTTGCGGCTTGGCAGCGGCGGTGTTCTCGATATGTTTGCGCCGGGTGGCTGGTCGCCGGTGGGTGTCTTTCATCCTGCTCCGCGGGCCCGGCGACGCGGGGGCGTTCCCCGCCCGGAGTCTGCCGAACTTGCGAGGTTGGTGGATGCAAGTCGGGTTTCGCGCGGTGCCTACTTGCCGCCGCTCGGGCGTTCCGTGGAACGATCCCCGCCGAACGGGGCGATGGGTGTCCTCTTGTCCGGATCGGTGCTGGCCGCGCAGACTGAAGGTGCTGCGGATGCCGTCGGTGCGTGCCGATCGGGTCACGCCGCCTGTTGGCACCTGCTGCTCGTCACTCGATGAGGAGCTTCACATGCCCAGTCCCAGTCCCGGTTATTCGATCACCGTCCGCGTCCATGCACCGGTCGGCGCTGGCACCACGTCGACGTTGGCGGCGGCGATCGCATCGGTGAAAGGTGCCATGACGGCGCTCGATGTCGTCGAGAGCCATCCCGACCACATGGTCATCGACCTCACCTGCGACGCCTCGGACGTCGCGCACGCCGACCAGATCTCTACCGCGATCGCCGAGGTTCCCGGGGTGATCGTCGGCAAGGTCAGCGACCGCACCTTCCTTCTGCATTTGGGCGGCAAGCTCGAGGTGGTCCCCACGGTTCCGCTCACGCACCGCGATGACCTCTCCCGCGCCTACACCCCCGGCGTCGCCCGGGTGTGTACCGCCATCGCTGAACACCCCGAGGACGTGCGCCGCCTGACGATCAAACGCAACACCGTCGCCGTGGTCACCGACGGCTCCGCGGTCCTGGGTCTGGGCAACATCGGTGCCGCGGCGTCGATCCCGGTGATGGAGGGCAAGGCGGCACTGTTCAAACGGTTCGGCGGTGTCGACGCCTGGCCGGTCTGCCTGGACACCCAGGACCCGGATGGCATCGTCGAGATCGTCCGGGCCCTGGCGCCGGTGTACGGCGGGATCAACCTTGAAGATATTTCCGCCCCTCGGTGTTTCGAGATCGAGGCTCGGCTCCGCGGTATCCTCGATATTCCGGTGTTCCACGACGACCAGCACGGGACCGCGATCGTGGTCTTGGCCGCCCTGACCAACGCGCTGCGCGTGGTCGGCAAGTCGCTCGGCCGGGCTCGGATCGTGGTGTCCGGCGTCGGCGCCGCCGGGCACGCTGTCATCCGGTTGCTCGTCGCCCAAGGTGCGACGAACGTCATCGGCTGCGGGCGTCGGGGGATCGTGTCCCCGGACGACACCGCCGACGAGTTTCGTACCTGGATCGTCGAGCACACCAATCCGGAGGGTCGGACGGGATCTCTGCGGGACGCGTTGGTCGGGGCGGACGTGTTCATCGGGGTCTCGGCGCCGAACATTGTCACGGGCGATGACATCGCGGCGATGGCCGACGAGTCGATCGTGTTCGCGCTGGCCAATCCGGTCCCGGAGGTCGATCCGGTTGCCGCCGGCGAACATGCCACCGTGGTGGCCACGGGGCGGTCGGATTTCCCCAATCAGATCAACAACGTCCTCGCCTTCCCGGGGGTGTTCCGTGGTCTGCTCGACGCGCACGCGGTCGACATCACCGACGAGATGTTGATCGCCGCGGCCGGGGCGATCGCCGACAGGGTGTCGCCGTCCGAGCTCAATGCCACGTACATCGTGCCGAGCGTCTTCGACGCCACCGTCGCGCCGGCGGTCGCGGCGGCGGTGCGTCAGGTGGCCGCGCGGGGGCGACGGCCCGGGACGTGAGCACAGTCGGTCATGTCTTGGGTCCGTAGACCGGGTCGGGCTGGCGGGCGTTCGGCGTGATCGTGGCGCGAAGAACGAGCCCGAGGTCAGCTCCCGCCGGCACTGAGGCGAGGGTCCCGCGGCACGGTGCATCACCGAAAGTTCCATCTCATGATCCGCTCGTGATCCGAACGGTGCTCACGGGGAGGGAAGGGTGAGCGACGGTGAAATCGGTGAGGGCACCGTGGATGTGACCGAGTTGCACCTGTTCGGATATGCCACCGCCGTGTTGATCGGTCTCGGTGTCGGTATCGAACGCGAACACAACGTCGGGGCCGAGGCGGTGGGAGTGGGGTCGGGACCCGTCGAACCGCCGGGCGCCCGGACGTTCCCGCTCATTGCGCTGGCCGGGGCGATCGCCGCGCACCTGGGCGGCATCGTCGTGGCGATCGGATTCATCGGGGTGTCTTCGCTGCTTGTGGCGTGGTATTGGGTGCGCGCTCATACCGAACCGAATCCGGACGTGGGCACCACCACGTCGGTGGCGGCGCTGACCACCTTTCTGCTCGGCGCCCTGGCCTGGCACGAGGCTTCCCTTGCCGTGGCGCTCGGGGTGGTCGTGCTTGTCCTGCTCGCCGTCAAGTATCCCGTCCACGAGTTCGCGCACCGGATGATCGACGAGCGGGACATCACCGACTTCTGTGTCCTGCTCGCCATCGCGTTCCTGGTGTTGCCGCTGCTGCCGGACCGGGATCTCGGTCCGTTCGGGGCGTTGAATCCGTCCACCATCGGAACGATTGTGCTGCTGTTGAGCCTGATCGGGTGGGCGGGATATGTGGCGACGCGCCTGCTCGGTCCGCGGTGGGGTCTGCGGGGTGGTGGGGTTCGGCGGCGGATTCGTGTCGTCCACCGCGACCACCGCCGTGGTGGCGCGGATCGCCCGCAAGCACCCGGGGGCCCGCGACACCCTGCCCGCCGTGCTGATTGGCGGCCAGTGTGGCCGCCGCCGCGGCGGTCGGAACCAATCTCGTCGTCAAGCTCGTCCTCGCCGCGATCGTGGGTTCGCCCGCATTCGCGTTCCGCCTCGCCGCGTGGCTGATTCCGCCGGTCGCCGTCGCCGTCGCCGCGATCTGGATCCTCGCCTAGTGATTCACAGGAGTGCAGTGGACCGCCGGACGCTGTGGCTGCCACCCTGGACGGCGCTCTCCGATGCGGTGACAATCACAGAATGAGGAACGTGCCGGTCGGTCTGTTCGTGGTTGGGCTGGTCTGTGCGTTGGCGGCGCTGTTCTTGATGGGGAGCGTAGACAGCGGGCCGGTCATCGGCCTTGTGGTGATCGCGGTGGCGTGCGTGTTCGCCAGTGCGGCGGCGGGTTTCGTGCGGGTGTCGCGGTCCCGAAATATGCAGTGGGAGGCGCGGCCCTGACCGGAACACGGTGCAAGGCAACCGGGGGGTGTCCCTATGGTTTTCGTCAAGCGGCTGCGGTGACTGGGGTTGGTAGTGGGTCTTGTTCTTGAGCATGGCGTAGAGGACGTCGCATCGGCGTCGGGCGAGGCAGATCAGGGCGGCGTTGTGCTTCTTTCCCTCGGCGCGTTTGCGGTCGTAGTAGCCGCGGCTGGTCGGGTCGCCCAGGGCTGCGAACGCGGACAGGAACAGGGCACGTCCCAAGCTTGCGGTTGCCTGACCGGGCGGGGTGTTCACCGCGGATGGAGGAGCCGGATCGGTGGGTGACCGGGGCAATGCCCGCGTACGCGGCGAGGTGTCCGGCGGACTTGAACGCGGATCCGTCGCCGACCTCGAGCAGGATCCGTGCTGCCGCCGAAGACACCGATGCCGGGCATCGAGGTCAGGACGCGGGAAAGAGGGTGGTCATCGAGCATCCTTACGGGCGTCTTCGCCGATCGTTTTCCGTTGCAGAAGGACTTCTTTCAGGGAGTCTGCGAGCTTCGGCAGGACGATCTCGGCGGCCTTGCTGCCGGGCACCGTCACCGATTGAGTTTCCAGTGCGGTGAGGATCTCGGTGGCGAGGCGGGCTCCCATACGGGGTGCGTGCTTGACCGCGAGCGTGGTGAGTTTGCGTTTGCCGGCCTGTCGGATTCCGGCGGGTCCGCCACAGCGCGTGAGGATCTCGAGGACTGCGGGGTGGGTAACGCGGGGACCGAGGACCCGTTCGAGGGCTGGGTGGATGGAAGTGAGCAGTCCGCGGATCCGGCCCAATGATGCGGGTGGCTTCGCCGGCGAGGTCGTCGTCGAAGCCGACGAGGACCTCGAGTTCGGCCAGCGCCTCGTCTCCGGCGAAAGACGCGGCGCAGGGTGTGGGGCATGGTCCTTGCGGCGAAAGGCGATGATGAATGCGTCGCGGGCGTCGGTTTTCGCCTGCCCGGGGTACAGGTCGGCGATGCGGCGCATCGACCAATCCCGGCAGGTAGGCAACGTCGTGTCCGCAGGCGCGGGCGACGGTGACCGGCAGGGCGCCGATCGTGCCCAAGTTGATCGACGATCACCAGGACCGGTCTGTGCGCGGCCAAGCCGTCGAACACCGCACGCAGCTTCGTCTCGTCGTTCGGCAGTGCCTTGTCATAGAGGCGGCCGCCGGAGGGATCCAGCCCGACGGCGTGGTGTTCGCCTTTTCCCACGTCGATGCCGCAAAACACGGCGTAACTCGTGTCCATTCAGCAGTCCTTCGTCCGGCCAGTCCGGTCGCCGATCCAGCATCGATACCCGACACCCACGTTACGAGGAGACCTACCGCAGTTTCCGGTGGCCCTGTCCCTATCAGCGGTCCATCGACGCCACCAGGTTCGGCGACACCACCCCCCGGATCATTCGAGAGACAGGGGCAAGAAGTCATACCGAACATGGCGACCGCAGTCCCGCGGAACGGGACCACGAAGACGGTAACGGGCATGCGTGCCGGTCCGGACTCGAGGCATCTGCGTGTCGTAGCTACAACCTGTGTGCCGGTCAGAGGGTGCGGCGGCCCCGGTAGCGGGTTCCGTCGCCGGCCGGATCCGATTCACCTCGAGAGCGCAGGTTGAGTCACCAGCCCGGCAGTCCACCCACCACCGACGCCGGGACCCGGCTCCGCGAGCAACGCGGCCGGCTGACCGTCACCGCACTCGGTTCCCTGCGCCACATCCTCGACGACGTCGGGATCGATACGGTGCAGTGCTTCGGCACCATCGCCGAGGCGTTAACCGCCGCCCTCACCAGGTCCGCTCCCGTGGTGGAGATGGTGCCCCCGCTGCCGAGGCGCGACCGGACGACCCCACCCTGCCGCCGACCGGTCAGTGCACGCCGCCCCACCCAATCCATCGGATGACCGCAGGAACCCGGTGGGTGGGTGGGGCGGGCACGCACGCCGCGTGCCATCACCGATCGGCGTCGATTCCGCGAACCACCACCAGTCACCGGCGAGGCGCTGTTCGCCTTCCCCGAGCCGTACCACCCCGCTGTAGTTGATGACGCATTGCGGAACGGCATCCCGGGTCCGGGGGCATAGCGTCGGGAAGTGGATCCGGTGTGCATTCCGGTCCGGCCCGGATACGGCGTCGGTAAGGCCCTCGGGGGCTGTATCCGGACACCGGGGGTGTGGGTCACCGCGGCGCCGCCGCCAGCTTTCCTCATGGTCCACCACGCGCAGCCGGGACCGTACCAGTATCCGGTGCACCCTGGAGACCGTCAGACCGCCGGCGGCGGCGCCAATGCCCACATCTCGCAGCCGGCGGAGATCGCCGTCACCGCCTTTTCGGTGCTCCGTACGCGGGTCGTCGAGCTCACCGTCCGACCCACCTGCACGGTGACCGTGTCCTCCCCGCCCCCGCCCGCGTCCGCGGTTCCGCCGGAACTCTCCCGGGTGCTCACGCCCCTCCACCGCACCCAGAACGACACACCCGTGGCGGTGATCCGTACTGCCTCACTTCCGTTCCGGTGCCGACGTCGTCGAGCAGGACCGCGGGAACCGGCCGCGGCGGGGCCGGCCCCACGGGTTGGTCGGTGGACGGTGCGCAGGCTGTGGCCACGAAAGCGAACAGCAGGGACTGCGAGGATAGGACATCGTCATGGCGTGCTCGCGGTCGAACTGCTCCGCAAGCAGGGTTAGCGCCGAGGCGAGCGCATGTGGGGTCGGCTGGGCCGTTGGTGCGCCGGACCGGTATGAGGAGTGAACCGGTCGGGTAGGGGTATCCGATGGGTGTGCTGCCGCGAGACCTCGGACGGCAGATCCGCGCGACAGCCCGGACCCTCCGGTCGTCTGACCCCTTCGGCCGGAGGGCCCCATCTGGACCTGGACTTCATTCGGAGGTGAGTGTCCAGTCGCGGCGTTCGGTGAGGGCGCGGTGGAGATGCCGTGTCCAGCGGCGCCCTTCGCTACTGCGGGGGTGGGTGATCGTGATTCGCCTGGTCCGCCTTTCGGGTAGCCCGCGGTCGTTGATCGCCAGCCCGATGACCACCCGAAGATCGGGGTCGGGTGTTCCGGTGACCACGATGCGTCCGGGTTCGCCGCCCATCTCCATCCGGGCGCCGAGCACCGCCGCGACCACTTCGGCCACCTCGAGCACGGACTGCGCCCCGACCACGTCGATGTAGTCGACTTCGGTCATCTCGGTCCTCCATTCCGTGCCGACGGGGCCGTCGGTCGCCGGCCCTGTGGACCGAATCACATCACGCACGTCGGTCGACGGTTTGGGTGGTACCGGCGGCCCGTACATCGGCAGGCAGGAATGCGTTGCCGTCGCCGGCCACACCGGTACCGGTTGGGTGCACGCCCCGCGCCGCTGCCGCGTGCGAACGGTTGCACGGTGTGGTGCGCTCACGCCTCGTGCGCCCCGCGGTGGGGCGACGCCGACGCCCCGCCCGTGAGGCTCTTCGAGCTTGTCGGTCACCGTCTGGGTGGGCGGCCGCGGGTTGCGACGGATACGGCCCCGCGGGCACACGGATCTTGATCGATGAGTGCTCGGACGCGGTTCGCTGCGCTGGGGTGGGGTCGGGTGCCCCGAGTCGGCGCAGCCGGTGGACTGCGGTGGAGGCGGTGTCGGCAGCGACCCCCTCGAGATACCGACATGCCCGACCAGTTCGGCGACGAATCGACCCACGAGGAGTGGCCATGGGCCCTGCGCATCACCAATTCACGGGAGCTCGTGGCGTTGCTGGAAGCGGTCGATCCATCGGACCGCGGTCTCCCCCGGTTCATCGGTGCGCATCTCCTGCCGGCGCTGGCTGGGTGGCCCGCTTCCAGTGTCCGCGTCACATCGGCGACCGGACCCTGGGCAGGTTCGTCGGCGAGACAATCGACTGCTGGGAACCCATCACACCACGCCGCGGGAGTAGTTCCTGTCCGCTGGCGCTCCGTGCTCGCACCGATGCGAGTGGGTAAGCCTGGGACTGTGAAGGCCTGCCGCCGTATTGTGGTCAGGGCCGCTCGCTCCCAAACTCGGGCGGCCTTGACCCCGTCGGCCGGTACACATTGCGACTCGCGATTGGCCGGCGGGGCAGGGGGCGGTCGGCGGTAGGTGGTGCCGCTTCCGGTCCGTGCGTTGGGTGCGCCGACGGTAGCATCATCGCCATGACCGTGGACCTCGAACAGCGCTGGCGACTTCTGACCGCAGAGCAACAGGACCGACTGCGTGCCGACCCCGACGGGCCGGTGCCACGTGAGCTCATCCCGCGTCTCGAGCAGTTGGGCCTGCTGCCGCTCGAGTCCCCGACCGGTGAGGAGAGCCGCAGACTGCCGCCGCAGGTCGCACGATTCATCGCAGACACCGCACGATGACATCCGCAGGAGGACCCTCGTGCTCGGCACCGAGGCAGTGCCACCACCGCACGCAATCGTCGATCGTCGTCGGCCACAAATAGGCCGCCGAGCGATGGTGCAGCGGTACTCCGCTCACCGGCGAAATGCACTTCCACTACTCGACGAAAGAAGAACTGGCCCGGTCCATTGTGACAAACAGCACGACTCGACGATCGCTGTGGTCGGGGCCGTGCGGGCCGAACCGGTGGGCGCGGTCGAGCAGATGGTGGTGCGCTGCCACGGATACCCGGCTGATTGTGGGTAGCCGTTTGGTGCGGGCCGGGATCCGGATCGCCCTCGTATTCATCTCCGACAGCGGCGAACCCGCGGCGCCGATCCCGGTTTGGGCGGGATCACCACCTGTCGGGAGCTGGTCCGCGACCGATCGATCAGGGAGCTCGCACGCCATTCCGGTCCGGCGCCCCTGACCCGGTTCGTGGTCTGTGTGTTCCTCGGAGTGCAGTTGCGGCATGGCAGCTTCAGACCCGCCGCACCGACCTCGAGCGGAGAGTCGACGAAATGTGGATGTTGCTGTTGCCACCGGTGATGCCCACCGGCCGACGCGGTGAGGTCGCCAGATTCCGTGGCAGTCGCACACCTGCCTCCCCAATCCACGCCCGAGCGGTGTCGAGGGCAGATGACGGCCATCGGGTTCCCACTTGCATCATGCGCGTGGTCGAGGGCAGGAGACCTCAGCAGACCGGCCCGGTTGCGGTGCATTGCTTTTCGGATATCCGGTCGCGGTAACGAGTGCGGCGGGTCGGAACCCTGCATCGTCACGTTCGCACAGTTTGATCGTCGGGTGCGAGTCGTCGCCGACCCTCTCAAATGATGAGACTGTGGAGGGCGTACTGCGCGGGAGATGGCCGATTCGTGCACAATGAGGGCGACCGGTTTGTTATGTGAAGCTGTCGGGTACCCGGGGTATCGCCCCCGGGTACCGGGGGCGACGACCAGCTGCGGGATGTGCAGGATTGATGGTCGCGGGTCCCGCTGTTCGACGAAGGGAGTTCGGTGTGCCGCCGGCATCGTTGTCGTCACCGTCGGCTGGGGCACCTCACGGGTGTGGCGTGAGTGGGCGCGGTGCCGCGATGTGGAGGCGTCGGTGTTCTTCGCTCCGGATTCCGAAACGTCTCGGTGCCCGGGCCCGCCGCGAGGCGGCGGCCCAGCAGATCTGTGAGGGGTGGCCGGTACTGGCGGAGTGCCGCGAGCACGCCCTGGCGATGGGGGAGAGTTACGGGATCTGGGGTGAGATGACCGAACGGGACCGCCGCCGGCATCTGCGCCGGCCATGCGGCACCGTGGTGAATGCTGGCGTCGAGGGGGCCTGAGTGCGGAACGTGATTCCGTTCCCCCTGCCCGGCAGCGGGAACGACCTGGATCCGGGGCTGACGTCGCGTCAGGCCCGGATGGTCGCGGTCATTGCCACCACGTTCGCGGCGACGGTGTATGGCGATGCGGATGCGTTGGCGGGTCGGGTGATCGAGTCGGCGGAGCAGGGGTCGCTGCTGGCGACACTGCCCTCGGTGACGTGGGGTCAGGACACCGGGTGGCGGCGGCAGATGTCCCGCGCGTTCGATGACCTGGCCGCCGACATCGCCACCGGCCGCGATCCGGAGCCGACCTGCCCCGCGGAGGTGGTGGCGTTGCATCTGGTGCTGGCCGCCGCGGCCGAGCACGCCGCGGCCGGTGACCTGGACATGGTGGTGGCCGATCTCCCGGTGCACTGGCGGGACGGCGACTGGAGCGGGCCGACGGATGTGTTGTGCGGAGACCGTGAAGTGCCGACCCCGCCCGACGGTGCCCCGACCGCCGACGGTGTGGTGGTGGATCCGGCCGCCTGGTTCGTGCCGTTCGATGCGCACCGGTCTCGTGACCCCGATCGCGGACACCGGTTCTGACACCCCGCCCAGCTGTTCCTCGCCACTTCTGGGCGCGCATGGCCGGCCAATTTGTCCGTGCTGCACGTTGATCGACGGCAGACGGAATCCCCTTACCGGCATCGTGCCGGCCGCACCCTCGCTCTGGGGAGGTGCGGCTGGCAACGGGGTTGCGTCCATGACGATGGTGCACGGACCGGATGCCCGATCTGACCGAGAGATGCAGCAGATAAGGGCGGCCATCGTGATAGCGCATCCGCAATCGGATTGCGGGTGGTCCGTCGTCCGCTTGCGCATCAGCGCCGTGATGGCCGCTGGGAGGAGTTGGCGCCGATGCCCTCCGCCGAATCAGCTTTCGGCACAGTGGTTATCCGAGGATATCGTGATATTGATAGCGATTGCTCCGCGGTGAGCCGATTCGCCGTCTCCGGTGGCCCCGCGACAGACTGGACGGAGGTCGGCGAGCTCACGGACATCGGGTATTCGCGGGCACTGCAGAATGTCGGTTCACGGCCGAGCGATGAGTCGTCCTCGGCCGGCTCAACAACCAGGGATGTCGAATGAGGCTGGATGTTGGCGGCGTGCATGAGGGCGGGGGACGCCGGAGCGGACCCGGCTCATCCTCGGGCGTTTCATTCGGGCCGTGCAGGGGGAAGCGAGAAGGGCGGACAGTGTCGCTCGGGAAGCGTATAGCCATGTGGGGCAAGATGATTCGACCGGTACTGTGGCTCGCAGCTACACCGCGGCCGATCCGCTGGTGCGTCGTCCCGCCCGGCCACGCAAAGGCAAGTGATCGCCGCGGGTGGAGCGGCGGGAGGTGTGACCTGGCGGCTGGAGCGGCTGGTGACGGCCGCCGCGCTGTCTGCGGGTGTCGCGCCGCGGCAGGGCGCATCTGTGCGAACAGGCAATCGGCGACTGGCGAAATTGCCAAGGCGAGAACGGTCTCCGGAACGACTGCGTGTTACTTGAATTCTCATGAAAACGCCGAGGTGTTCAAGATCAATTCAATGGATGCGGCAACTCGATCGTCGAGTCGGTGGCGAGGTACGCTGCAAGTTCTGCGATTGCTGCCGCAACCGACTAACGTGCCGGGCGGAACACAGTCGAGGCAGAGCACAAGGGTGAGTTTGTGCACCCCGGATAAACACATTAGATCTCTGATCGATTCGCGATTCGCGATTCGCGATTCGCGATTCGCGATTCGATTGGAATAGGAAATAGGAGTAAGGAAGGATGACGACTTCCGGAAGGGATGCGATATTCGAGACTCTCTTGGAATCGGCCAAGCGCCTCTCATTCGATCCGCGGGACCCGCTAGTTTGCCAACCTGATTCGGACGGCGACGAATTTCACGGGATGACACCCGAGTGGTCTCCTCTCTTCGGCACTGCTACGTGGGACTCCATGGCAGAGTCGGAACGCGTCCGCCTCACCAGAAGCGAGGTCGCGCAGTTCTTGGGCGTCGGAATCTGGCTGGAGGTGGGATTGCAGGTGGCATTGCTGCGGGCCAGTCACAGTGCGGACCCCGCCCGCTCGGACGTCAAGTTCCTGTTCAACGAATGCGCCGACGAGAACCTGCATTCGTTGATGTTCGTCAACGTCATCGACAGCATCGGATCGCACTTCTATCGACGCGACCGCTCACTGGACTTTTTCGGATGGCTCCCCGGTCGCGACGGATTCGCTTCGAGCAACCGCTGGGCAGGCCGAGCGACAGGCTGAGGATCGCCGTCGTTGGATCCGGGCCGGCGGCGATGTACACCATTCGCGAACTCCTTCGGCGATCGACCTCGGTACGCATCACCGTCTTCGAACAGCACGGCGAGATCGGGGGCTACTGCACCGGGGCGTTTCCCGGGACCACGTCGGCGTTCGCGATATGATCCGGCTCTTCGACGTGCCCTTCAACGACGATCGCGTCACGATCGTGCACAACACAGAAGTCGGGGTGGATGTCTCGGTCGAAGACCTCCGAAACAGATTCGACGCCATAGTGCTCGCGTGTGGCGCTTCACAGCCCCGGAGACTCGGGCCCACGACTGTGGATCGCGGCGAGGGTATCTATGAGGCCATCGACATTCTGGTGGCCGAGAACTGTGGGGCGTACGGCTTTCGCCCGCGCGGGCCGCTGGGACCGAGATCCCTCGTGATCGGGGCGGGAAACGTCGCCTTCGATGTCATCCGATGGATGGCCAAGACACGCGACCGAGGTGCCGCGGCGCAAGCGGTGACGGAGGTGGTGGTGTTGTCGCGATCGACCCCGGATCGCGCCTCCTTCACGCCGTCGGCGTTCTATGAGCTTCTGGACCTCGAGAACGCCGAGGTGCTGATCGACCGCTACGGCCGTCCGCCGGGCGCCGGTGCAGACGCCCCGCTGCTACGTGACATTTCCGCCCTGCCCGCTGCCGATATCTGGGCGGCAGACGGCCCGACCGCCACCGACGAGGGCAGGCTGCGCATTGTTTTGTCCTTCGGACAGGAGGTGACCGATCTCGGGAAGACAGTGGCCGGCGGTGTCGCCGTCACCACGACGACCGGTCGGACCTTCCTCGCGGACTCCGCGATATGCGCCACCGGATTCACGACGAAGCAGATAGACGGCATCCCCGTGGACGAGCGGGGGGTCGTGCCCAACCGCCGAGGACGAGTGATCTCGCTCGAGACGGGCGAATCGCTCGACGGACTGTATGTGGTCGGCTGGGCGAAACGAGGCGCCTCCGGCGGCGTCGGCGACAACCGTAGCTGCGCCACGGGAACCGTGACGGAACTCGCCGCAGACCTGCACTCGCGGGTGTGACGCCCGGGTCGGCGTCCGCGGATCTCCATGCACCGCAGCGGCGTTCGCCGATGTCTGTCGCGGCTCATGGGATCCGCCCGAGTGTGGGACGGGTGGGCCCGAGTACGACAATGCCCTCACCGATTCGTTCCTCCACGGACTCGAGAGGGAATGGCTTCATGGGCGGAGCTGGTCGAAACCTGCGGGCGCGTACCGAGCTGTTTGGGTGTTCGGCATACTACAACCGGCGGTGTCGCAGGCACCCCACCCCGTCGGATACCTCTCTGTGGGGTTCGAGCGATGAAGTGAAACGGACCCCCCGAGCGATCTTGCCCCGGTCGGGGCTCTGATGCCGGTGAGCTGCCGGTAGGTGTCAGGTCAGCCCAAGGCTGAAACCCCTGTGCGGCGTGCATGAAGGTTCGAAGGACCGCACACGTGTCCCGTACCCGTTCGAGCGCACCGTCCTGTTCGGCGTTCATCGCCGTCGCGGCAACTGCTCCTGCGCGTTTCCGACCGCCGCCATGAGGTCGCGACCCAGGCGCTGATAGGTGCGCAGCCACTGTCCGTCGACCGGCTCGTCGTGGAGGTGCGCCATCAGCGTTTCGCTGTTGTTGTCCGTGTCCAACCATCGGCGCATCTCGGTGGTCCGGTCCTGTACGTCGTGCAGCAACTGCTCTGGAATGGTCGAGTTCGTCATCGGGTGCCGTCCTCCCATGCTGCTCACGTCCGGTTTTGTTGCTCATTGTGGTGGACGGGTGCGTTGGCTATCCGGCGGTTCACCGTCATGGCGAACCGTCAGGCGTACTCGCGCGAGTCGGCCTCGGCGAGCGAGTCCCAGACGATCTCGTAGCGCCTGCGGGTCATGTCGTCGGAGTCGGTGAGGAGCGCCTCGAACAGCGACCGGGGGTCGGCGTGCCACGACCGTGCCAGGGCCTCGATCTCACGCGGGGAGAAGAGGCCGGACCGGGCGGCGGCGAGAGTCCAGTCGTCGAATTCGCCCGCTCGGATCCGCTCGACGGCGTCGAGGTCGACGTGCCCGTCCCCGGGTTCGAGGGGGAAAATTGCCGCGACGACGTCACAGGGCGGGTGGCTGGCGATGTCGGCGGCGATCCTGCCTGTGTCGACGGTGTGGCGGGCCAGCTGTTCGGTGGTCATGGCGACCTGTATCTCCTCGAGTGGGCGCGGGTTCCGACTCACTCCGTGTATCGATTCGTGGGGACGCCAAAGTCGGCACGAATGTTCGGGCCGTCGAGGTAGGGCAGGAGCGGCGGGATGCGGGCACATCGACAGACGAGGCGTGCGGCCACGGCCGCGGCAGTGGGTGTGGGCTTTGCGGCGAGCATTCTTGTGGCACCGGTCGCGGCGGCGGAGGAGGTTCCGGATGTACCGGGGGTGAGTTCGGTGTGGCAGGTCCCGGACCGGATCGGGCCCGCCCAGGCCGCGCATCCCGATGCCGCCCGGTACGCGCGGCAGCACCCGGGATCGGTTCCGTCCGGTGTCAACGATTTCACCTGCACGCCGACCGCCGGGCACCCGAGGCCGGTGGTGCTGGTGCACGGCACGGACTCGAACGCGTACTCGGACTGGGCGGCTCTCGGTCCGCGGCTGGCCGGGGCGGGGTACTGCGTGTTCGCGCTGAACTACGGCGGCGAGCCCGGCGGCGAGAGCTACGGAACTGAGGACATGACGGTCAGCGCCGGCCAGCTGGCACGGTTCGTTGCCCGGGTCCGCGCCGCGACCGCGGCGTCCGAGGTCGACATCGTCGGCTACTCGCAGGGAGCGACGGTGGCCCGCTACTACGTCAACCGACTCGGTGGTGCGGCGGAGGTCGATCAGTGGGTGGGCCTGGCCTCACCCACCTATGGGGGCACCCTGTTCGGCCTCGTACCGGTCCTCGAGCAGACCCCCGGCGGCATGGCATGGGCGAGAAGGGCAATCCCCCCGGAATTGGTCCCGCCCGCATTGGAGCAGCAAGCCCAGGGCTCACCGTTCCTGCGCGACCTCAACAGCGGGGGAGACACCGTCCCGGGGACCCGGTACACGACGATCGGTTCGCGGCTCGACGAGGTGATTCAGCCGGCGACCAATATTGCGTTGCGCGACGGGTCGGCGACGAACCTGATGATCGGGGATCTCTGCCCGGTCAATCAGTCGGGGCATTTCCGGATGCCCTACGACGAGTACACCGTGCAACTGGTGATGGGTGTGCTCGATCCCGCACAGGCGGTGACACCGCCCTGCACCACGGTCCCGGCGGGCACGGGGGTGCTCGAGATGATCCTCACCGAAAACTTCTGACAGCGACGGCTCCACACGCTAACGGGTCGCGGACGCCACGGCGGCGCGGCTGGTGAGTGCCGACATGGAGGCGGAAATGCTTGCCGGGCGTTGGCTACGGGACTGTGGATGAGGTTGCCATGAACCGAACACGTAACGGAGCGCATGCCGGCTCGGATACAGTCACCGTGTCCTGACGAGAGGGCGCAGAGGGAGCAGGACGTGGTGTGGCGAGGTGTGCGGGGTTTGATGGCGGCGGTTCTCGGTGTCCTCTTCCTCGCCATTGCGGTTCCAGTGCCGGCGAGCGCGGAACCGCTGTATCCGTGGCCCGACCCGGATCCGTTCTACCTCGCGCCCGCCGATCTCGGCGCCAAGCAGCCGGGCGATGTGGTGCGTACCCGGCGGATCGACACCTGGATGTACGCCAACTCCGACGGGTGGCAGATCGCGTTCCGGTCGACGAACTCGGCGGGCACTCCCATTTTGGCGGTCACGACGGTGCTCCTTCCCGGGGGTGTGGCGAATCCGCCGTTGGTGTCGTATCAGGCGATCGTCAACTCGTTGGGAACCAAGTGCGCGCCCTCGCGGGCGTTGTTCAACCTGGAGATGCAGGAATCGCCGGGGATGTTGCTGGGGCTGCAGCGGGGGTGGGCGGTCTCGGTGCCCGATCACCTCGGTCCGACCGGTGCGTACGGTGCGGCCAAGCTCGGCGGCATGATCACCCTGGACAGTGTCCGTGCGGTGCAGCGGGTCGCCGAATTGGGGCTGGCGAACAGTCCCGTGGCCCTGGCGGGCTACTCGGGTGGGGGAATGGCCAGCGCGTGGGCGGCGGCGCTCGCGCCGACCTATGCGCCGGAGCTGAAGCTGGCGGCGGTGGTGCAGGGCGGAGTGCCGGCGGACCTCGAGCAGATGGCCGAGGGGCTGGGTTTCAGCCCGCACCCGGGATTCGGGCTGGCCTTCGCGGCGGCGATCGGTCTCGAGCGGGAGTACCCGGACCGGTTGCCGGTGTCCTCGCAACTCAATGAGACCGGTCTGTGGTTGCGGAAATGGATGAGCAACGAGTGCCGGCGGTTCCTGCTGTTCCACGGTGCGTTCCGCAACGCCGGGCAGCTGGCGGCGTCGAGGAGTCTGATGGCGAGTTCGGCGGCGCGGCAGGTGTTGCGGGAGAACAGTCTCCGGCATTTCGAGGGGGTGCCGACGGCGCCGGTGTACATGTGGCACGGCACCCTCGATGGGCTCACTCCGTTCGATTCGGTGGCGGAGGTGGCGCACCGGTACTGCGCGGGCGGTGCGAAGCTGACGTTCGTGCCGTACGACATCTCCGAGCACATGACCACCGCGGTGGTGGGTTTCCCGGAGGCGTACGAGTTCATCGCGGCACGATTCAGGGGGGAGCCCGCACCGACACGGTGCTAACCCCAGTACCGTTCAGTTATCCGCGGTAATTCGGATCTCTACGGCAGGGCTATCGTCCGCGCGATATGCGGCATATTCGGACGTGATCGAGGAGATCTCATTCAAAGTAGGGGGCTCGACGGGCCACTGCTTTTGCGGTGTCTGAGAGGGTGTTTGAGAACTCGCGATCGCGGGCGTGTGCCTCGCTGAGAATCGAAGAAATAGGGCTCCTGGTTGGGTCGGTGAGTACCAAGTCCCCGACCACACCAGGAGCCCACAATGACATCATCGCCGATTCCGCCATGCCCGTCGTGCCCGCCCCACGCGGCGGGCGGGCACGGTTGCGCGGTGTACCCGTCGTCGGTCACCGACGCAGAGTGGGCGACCCTCGAACCGCTGTTGCCCGCGCCCGGCAGCACGGCAGGCCGCGGCGGCAGACCCGAGAAGCATTGCCGCCGTCAGATAGTGGACGCCATCTTGTACATCGTGCGCGGTGGTATCGCGTGGCGGCAACTGCCGATGGAGTTCCCGCCAGCCGGGACGGTGTACGCGGTCTTCGCCCGCTGGTCCCACAGCGGCGCGTGGCAGCGCATCGTCGACGCGCTGCGCGACCGCCTGCGGGTGCGTGAGGGGCGGGACCGGTGCCCGACCGCGGCGATCATCGACTCGCAGACGGTGCCGGCCGCGGATACCGTGCCCCGATCGAGCCGCGGCTGGGATGGCGGCAAGAGAACGAACGGCGTCAAGCGACACGTTGCCGTGGATGTGAACGGACTGCTGCTCGCCGTCGTCGTCACCGCTGCCTCGATCCAGGACCGCGACGCCGCGCACCGACTCCTGACCGCACTGCGCGGCAGGTTCTCCACCATCCGGCTGGTCTGGGCCGACGGCGGTTATCCCGGACGGCTGCCCGTCTGGGCGAAAGACGTTCTCGCCCTGCCTATGCAGATCATCAAACGCATCCCCGGCGCCACCGGTTTCCACGTCCGACCCCGCGTTTGGGTGGTCGAGAGAATTTTCGCGTGGATCAACAAGCACCGCCGCTGCGTGCGAGACTACGAAACCAGAACCGACCACCACGAGGCCATGGTTCACATCGCGACGATCGCGACCATGACGAGGCGGCTCGCCCGAACCTGACGGTTTTCAAACGCACTCTGAGACTCAAGATGAACGAGCAGGTCGTCGCGTCTTGAAATGTCATCGGCCGCGAGACCCTACACCGATGTAGGGAATCAGAAATCGTGGCCAAATCTCATCAAATGTCCTGTGACAGTTGATCGTCCTTTTGTCAGTGAATCTTGCTCGTTCTCGTGTTTCTGCCAGTACAGTTTGCTCCGTTTGAGATCACTTCATCTGCGAGGGAAGCCCTGGCGGCCAGGGCGCTCTCGTCAACAGCGCAACCCACCTGGCGCGATCGGCCTCACTGCGCTCAATTGGGATGCCCGAGTAACCGACTGCTGGAAACGCCAGTTCAAGCAAAGATCCACTGGCGAAATCCTCCGGATCCCCCGGTCCAACAGCAGCGTTGACCAAGACCTTCGCCACTCAAAATTCCTCACCCCAGAACCAGGCGTCGGCTTCAAGGACGATTCGCTGGCACAGGACATCAAAGTTGGCCACTCGGTGGCCAGTTGGCCAAGGGGGTGAGACGGCATGTCTGCGGCTGCCGGACGGCGCCGCGGCCCGCATGCCATGCTCGGGGAATGGCGAGAACGTGGTTGTCGGTGACGGTGGAGCTGCTCGGCGGTCGGGGCGAAGAATTATGGCCGTGGCCCGGGCGCATCTTCGCGGTCGGACCGTCGCACACCTTCATGGACCTCGCGAATGCCGTCAACGACGCCTTCGCCCGGTGGGACCGGGCGCACCTGTCGATGTTCACCCTTGCCGATGGACGAGTGGTCACCGATGCGGAGACCGGGGCCGAGATGGTTTCGTCGATGGGTGGGCCGATCACGGAGACGGTAGACATCGAGTCGGCCAAGGTCGTTCGGACCCTGGTGCCGGGAGCGGAGTTTCAGTTCACCTTCGACCTGGGTGATGACTGGACCCACCGCTGTCTGGTCGGGAAGGAGAAGGTCGACCCCCTGGAAGTGTTGGGTATCCGCCCTGAGGCTCCGATGCCGTACTGGGGCTGGGGCTGCATCCCGGACCAGTACGGGCGGCGGTGGGATGGCGACGACGGGGACAGCCGAGCACCGCGCCGACCGAGCAAGCCGCATCCGATGCTGTTGCACGCGTGGCCGGGGCTCGAGCAGGTGCCCCCGCTCGAGGTGTCGGAGCTGCGCGAAGCCATCGCGGCAGCCGATGCCGCGCGTTTCCTCGCCGCGGTGACAGGGCGTGACGTCGACGACGCGCTGCAGCAGGTGGGGGCCGGGCTACCGATGGCGCTGGAACAGCGACGGGAGCAGGCCGAGCCGGTGGCGGTGTCGGTCATCAACCGGCTGGCCTGGCGCGGCGGCGCGGGTGACGAGGTGCTGGCCGAGGACCTGCTCGGTTGTCTGCGTGGCGAGCCGCTGACGGGGCGGGTGGTGCCGGTCGACCTCGAGATGCTCGGTAGCGAACTGGAGGGGGATCTGGGCATGTCGACCGGTGGCTACGTCGACCTGCGCACCGGAGATGTGTATGACGAGGGCAGCACCGACCCGATGATGGTCGGACAGGACGCCGCCGTCGACGTGGAGGCCGAGCCCGACCGTTGGCTCCGGTTCGACCGCACCGGGTCGCGGGACGGTTGGCACGACATGGCGGCCTTCGCCGAGCGGTGCCATGATGCGGCGCTGCGGGAGAGGCTGGAGCGGGCGATCGAAGGTAAGGGCGCGTTCGGTCGGTTCCGCGACCTCGTCCACCAGGAGAACCTCGCCGACCAGTGGTATGCCTTCTCCACCGACCGCCAACTGGGTCGTGCCCGCGAGTTCCTCGCCGGCGAGGGCATCCGCGTGGGCTGACGGTCGGCCCACGCGGAGGCCGCCTTTACATGACGCATCGGCCTTCGGGCGACATCGATGCCAGTGACTCACGGACGCTCAAACGACAGCACCCCGGAGGGGGGCCGTAGCCCTCCCAGTACTCGGTTCCGCGAATCCGGGGCCGACTTCCGCCTCTGGATTGCTGGAAAGGGACGGGGTCCCACCATGCCAGGGAGTTGGGGACAGCGGGCCACAGGAATTGGGAACCAGAAGTAAAGATCCACGGAAACCGCCTCCTGCGCTGTGTATCGCCCGCCGGAGGCGGATCGGTACAGCTACGCAAATCGGGGCACCCCGTACGAACGGGTTCATGCCATCGCTCATCAACGAGTGGGACAAATTTTCCGCTGAAGAAATGCCACTAAGTTGAGACAGATCGCGGTGGCCATACCCTGAGACCCGAGATGAACCCGCAGGTCGTCGCATCTCGAAATGCCGTCGGCCTGAAGACCCTACAGTATCGGTGGTCTCCCTCAGGGGGGCCGCGCGCGCCCCTCATCGGTCGGCGGAAGGGCGCGCGCGACCGAATCTAAGTATCCCGCTCAAGGAGAGTGTCCTCGAGCCTGGTGGGACAGCGTGTAGGAGATGGCCGTTCGATGCCAAGGTGCGAGCTCCTGCAGCAGGCCACCGGCCACAGTCCGCTCGCCCTGTGCCGAGCCGTGTTCTTCAGTCACCGGTTCCGTATCCGTCGCCGAACCGGGACACCAATCTTTTGCTCCTCGTCGAAGATTGTGGGGAGTGGGGGAGTCGCCGCATCATAGCTGTTCAAGAGGGTGAAATGTCTGTCGATGCGCCCGGTAGTGGGGGCGAGATGGGGAACAAGGCTGGGTTGAAAGACCCTCAGCAGGGGTGATACCGACTTCGGTGGTGGTCGGTCCTCCGGCGTGCAGGCTCTACAGTGTTCCTCCACCCAGGCCGGACTGTCACGCGCACCGCAAGCGACGTCGTGCGGAGGCTCTCGGATGACTCGGACGGAAATCTCGCATCCGCGCTTATCCCGACCCGCCTGCCCGCTGACCTGCTGATCGGCCCGAACCCCGACACCGGATAACCCTGCGTCACTCGGTCAGAAGGTGTCGGTGAGATCGATGCTCCGATCGAATCGCGCCTACGGCACGCCGACCAAAACGGGAATGTCAACAAAAGCGACGGCTTATAGAGGAGAGCAAGCTCGAGACTAGCCGGAAGCGATCCAGTCCGGCGCAGGCTGCCGCCTGGCGTTTGCCGCGGCAATCAAAGACCGGCGCGCACGGCAATGACGACGGCGAGCCGTTGGCGCGGCGTGGCTACTGTTGCGCGAAGAGTGCCTCGATGAGCGCGGCCGCGGATGCGGTCTTCGCCGCGGTTTTCGTGGTCGCATCGGCGGTGGCGGTGTGGCCGGCGAGGTGCACGGTGGCGGTGAAGCGGGGTGCGTGCGCGGGACCGTCGGTGCGGATCTCCCACTCGGGCGGGGGCTGATTGTTGTTCTGGGCGAGGCTCATCAGCCAGGCGATGGGGTTGGACAGGGCCTTGGACTTCTTCGCCCCGTCCAGGTTCAGTACGGTCAGCGTGGTCGTATCGTGCGGTGGCGAGGGGACGGCCGGACCGGGATCTGCGGACGCGGGCGTGGCAGCGGGCTGCGGGTTCTGCGGTGCTGCAGGCCATTCGGGTTCCGGGTCGGGGTGGTCGGTGCCGGTCAGTTGCGCGCGCAGTCCGGCCCAGAGGGCGGCCTGTTCGGCCGGCTTTTTCGCAGCCGCGATGGTCCAGGGTCCGCGGACGCCGAGGTGGGTGGCGCGGGCGGCGAACAGCGGGTGGTGGTCGGCGCCGTTGCGCCGGGTCTCGAGGTCGGTGGGCGGTTGGTCGGGGTGGGTTTGCCGCCACACCGACGCCACGCTGGGGCTCATCTCCGGGTGGGTGTCGGCGAGGGTGTCCAGGACGCGGAGTTGGAGGGGAAGCCAGGTGGGGTCGGCGGCGTCGATCAGGACTGCGACGTCCGGGGCGGTCATCAGGTCGTCGTCGACGCGGCGGGCGAGCTCGGAGGCGAGTTCGGCCCGAGGCGGCGCGGCGGCTGCGGATTTGAGGACCTTGTGGAAGGTGCGGGCATCGAGGGCGGTGAGATCGCGTGCGGCCTCTTGGGCGACGATGCGTTGGTCGGCGTGTTTGAAGTGATTCTTCTTCGCCTCTCGGGCGGCGCGGGTGCGCCGGTTCAGGTCGGCGCCGAGGGCGGTGAGTTGCTCGCCGGTGTAGGGGGCGGGGGTGTGGTCGAGGTGGGCGAAGATGATCCGTTGGTTGATCAGGTCGGCCACTCGTCGCAGTGGTGAGGTGACATGGGTGTAGGCGCTCAACCGTAATCCGCTAAGGCCGTGCACGGTTCGGTCGTAGGTCGCGGCCCGCAGTGTCGACAGCAGCCGTCCCCGTAGTTTCGCGAACAGGTCCGGGTCCCCGGCCGCGGCGGCGATCTCGTGCATCAGGTCGTCGGTGCTGCCGGCGACCGGGTTGGTGCGGTGGTTGCGGAACAGCGATCCAGGTACGCTTCGCCGGCCCTCCGTGGATGGGGAAAATGTGAGTCGATGACCTCGCCCGGGTAGCTCGGCGGCACTGGCATGGGTAGCGGGTGAGAGCGCAGGCTTTGCACGTGTGCGTTGCGGTCGACCTCGAGCCTATCCGTGGTGCCGGTGAGCCTGTGGAACAGCATGGTGGCGGAGGGCCAATCTTCATCCGCGGGAACCGTGGAATGTTGCCGTCGAGCACGAGTAAGAGAGTTCTGTTTTCATCCCGCCCTCCCCGCAGCACACACCCACACAAGCGAATGCGTATCGGGCCCAGCCCGGGAACGGAGGTCGGTGATGGACGTGGTGCACCCGCGGTGCGCGGGAGTCGACATTTCGAAGAAGGACGCGAAGGTGTGCGTGCGGATCCAGGGCCGCGGCAGCCGACGCACCTCGGCGACGGTGACGACGTGGGGCGCGATGACCAACCAGATCCTCGCCCTGCGCGAGCACTTGGTCGAGCAGCAGGTGACGTGCGTGGTGATGGAAGCAACCGGCAACTATTGGAAACCGTATTTCTATCTCCTCGAGGACTCTCTCGATGTGATGCTTGTCAACGCCCACGACGCCCGGAACATGCCGGGCCGCAAGAGCGATGTGTCCGATGCCGCCTGGCTGGCCGACCTCGGCGCCCACGGGTTGCTACGTGGGTCATTGGTGCCGCCGCCCCCGATTCGCCGTCTGCGTGATCTGACCCGGGCCCGCACCGCACTGACCCGTGACCGCGCCCGGCAGGTGCAACGAATCGAGAAGGTTCTCGAGGAACCGGGATCAAACTGTCTTCGGTCGCTACCGACATCATGGGGGTCTCCGGTCGAGCGATGCTCGACGCCCTCATCGACGGCCGTGACGATCCCGCCGTCATCGCGGAGCTGGCCAAGGGACGGATGCGGTCGAAGATCCCGGTATTGGCCGAGGCCCTGACCGGACGGTTCACGCCCCACCACGCGTTCTTGATCAGCATGCACCTGACGCTGATCGACCAGTACGGGCAGGCCCTCGGTGAGCTCGATACCAGGATTGCCGAGGCGATAGAACCCTTTCGTGCGGCCCGGGACCTGCTGACGAGCATCCCGGGTTTCTCGACGACCATCGCAGAGGTGGTCCTCGCCGAAACCGGCGGGGACATGGGGGTGTTCCCCACCGCCGGGCACCTCGCCTCGTGGGCGGCACCGCCCCCGGTTCGCACGAATCGGCCGGTCGGGTCAAGTCGACGAACACAAGACCGGGAAACCGAGACCTCGAAGGTGCCCTCGGGACCGCGGCGCTGTCGGTGTCCCGCTCGAAGGACACCTACTTCTCGGCCAAGTACAAGCGAATCGCGTCCCGTCGGGGTCCGATGAAGGCGCTCGTCGCCGTGCAGCATGCGATGCTCGTCGCCGCCTGGAACATGCTCACCAACGGCGACCTCTACCGTGACCCCGGCGCCGACTATTTCACCCGCCGCATCCCCGCCAAAACCAAGGCCCGGGCCATCGACCAGCTCGAGGCACTCGGCTACCGCGTCACCCTCACACCAGTCCCCGACACCGCATAACCACACAGCCGCCGGACCACGACATCCCACCCGGACATCGGCGGGTCACCCCACCCGTCCGCACCCGTAGTCCTCACCTAATTTTCGTAAGAGGATCGGCAACCCCCGCTCAATGCACCAGAGGGCGACGGCCTCGTTGGTGGCGATCATCAGCTCCTGCACGATGACGTAGGCGACGGTCCGCAGTTCGGCGGCGATCGCCACGATTGCCCCGTCCTCGCTGCTCGCCCAGCCGCGGGTGAGGTCATAGAACGCGAGGGCACCGCCGTCACGGCGGGCAGTCAGCAGGACCTGCGCGGCAGCATCCGCCGCAGCCAGCTGGGGGTGCAGCGGATGCGCCGGGTCGGTCAGGATGCCGGGCACCTCGGCGTGATCGACCGTCACACACCGCCCCGCCGGGATCTCGCCGCGGCCGACGGTGACATCGACCAACCGCCCGTCGGTCGTGAGGGTGCCGGTGACCCGCACACCGCGAACGCACGGCGCTCCGTTCGTCTCCTCGTAGGACTCGAACGCATACGATCCGTGGATGCAGAGACTTCCCGCTGACGTGCGCCGTGGACAGCTCATCGATGCCGCGCTGGCCATCACCGCGCAACACGGTGTCGCCGCGCTGACCGTCCGTGGTGTGGCCGAGGCGGCCGGGGTGTCGCTCGGGGTGGTGCACTACCACTTCGAGGACAAGGAGGAGTTGCTCACCGAGATGGGGCAGAGCCTCATCCTCGACGTCAGCGAGGCGATGCGCGCGGCGTTCAGCCAACTCCTCGGGCCCCTGACGCTGCGCGGTGTTCCCGCTCTGCGGGAGCTCCTGGGCTCTGGAATTCGCGGACTGTGGCCGATCATCGAGGCGACCCCCGATCAGCAGTTGCTGACCTACGAGATCACCGCGCAAGCCTTGCGGCAACGCGGCGCCGGCAACGACTCGGCGGGGGCGATCGCCGCCCGCCAGTACCGCACCATGGACACCGAGGCGGTCGCGTTCCTCGGCCTGTGTGCACACCGCGCCGGTGTCACCTGGGGCACCCCGGTCGATCAGGTCGCGCGCTTCGCCCTGGCCGTGCTCGACGGTGTGGTGCTGCGCTGGCTCGTCGACCGGGATAGCGACGCCGCGCTCACCGCACTCGACGACCTGGTCCAGATCATCGCCGCGAAGGCACTCGAGGATGGCTCGTGGTAGTCATCATCTCGGGTATACGCGCGAAAGCGTTGCTGCACAGGGTGGTGATATACCCGCCGCCGGTCGGTTAGCAGCCACTCTCGCACTGCGCTGGAGGAACTAGGATCGCACTGCCCGGTTCCCGTGAGCCAGTCCCTCGAGTACCTGACCGGGTCCGCCGGGCCATCGATGTCATGAAGTTCCGCCCGGTCACCTGATGCCGACACCGGCGAGGGGCAGATCCGCCGCTACCGTTAACCGATGTGGGTAACACCGTGAATGGGGCAACCGAGGTCGTGGCGTTCATGGAGACTCTGATCGGCCGCCCCGGGTCACCGGCTACGAGGTCGGGCGGGAGAAGATCCGCGAATATGCCCGGGCCGTGCAGGATCCGCATCCCGCGCATTACCGCGAAGACACTGCCCACCAGCTCGGATACGACGGGCTGATCGCACCGGTCACGTTCGTCAGCATCCTCGGATCGTTCGCGATCGAGGAGCTGTTCGTGCGGGTCCTGGTCGGCTACGACCTGAGCCAGATGATGCACACCGATCAGCAACTGATTCTGCACCGGCCGGTGCAGGTCGGGGACCGGCTGGACTGCGACGTCTGCATGGAGTCGTTCCGGCAGATGGGCGGCACCGACATCATCGTCACCAAGAACCTGATCACCGACCAGCACGAGGATCCGGTGGCCACCACCCGCACCACACTCATCGCCCGCAGCGGCGGTGTGGCCGACCCGGAACTGGCCCGGGCGGTCGCCGCGGTGATGATGCACAACGCACCCACACCCCCGGCTCAGTAGTGGCCACAGGGGCCGATCACGTCCGCCTCGGGTGATTACCAAACCCAGCACGCGCGTTTCAGCTCGGTTCGGCTCGTGCGCGTCAGTGGTGGAAATCGGTCCTTCGAGCCTTCCGCGCGTAGGCGTTGTCGTCACGGTGTTGTTCGGGACGGCTTCTGCGCTGCTGTTCGGCGCTGCGCCCCGGACTTTGCTGTTGTTCGGCGTTTCGGCGATGCCTTCGGGGCGGCCGGTACCGGTGCCGTTTCCGGTGTAGGTGCCAGCGTTGTGGTTTCGGAAGCCGCCCCAGCCGATGTGGCGGCGGTCGGCGCATCGGCACCCGATGTCGTGTCGCTGGTACCGGGTTTCTCGTGCCGCGATGTGCCGGGTTGGAGCTGGTCGAGGACCAGCGCGGTCCCGCCGACCGCGGCCACGATCGGCCACTGCACCACACCGGTCGCCGCGACCGCACCCATCGTCAACACGGCCGCCGGTGTCGAATGACTGCCTCGTCGTGCTCCCTCCGTGGCTCCGGTGGCCGCGCCTTTGATGCTGCCGACCAGGCCGCCGACCGCGGCTCCGCCGATGGCGCCGAGGTTGGCCGTCGCGGCCTCACCCGCTCCGGCTGCCACCCGTGCCGCACCGCTCACCAGCTTCATGACCGTCTCACCACACTCCCCATAGCCCGAAGATCGGCGCACCCGATCCTGACCGGGAGTACCCCCACCGCCCCGGCCCTGAACAGGACAGCGATCATGGATTTGCGGCCACACCTGCGGTGCGAGCCTGGATGTGCACCTTCGCGAGCCGGCAGCCTTCAGGGCCGTGTTCGTTGCTACCGCAGGGTGCGTCGGGCACGGTCGAAGATCATGCGCATGCGGAGGTGGCCCGAGAACCCGGCACCGGCCTGCGGCGGCATCGAAGTACACGGCCAACGTCTCCTGGCCACCGGGAACCAGCTGACGCTTCATCTGACCCGAGTCGTCGCCTACGACACCGGCCTCGCCGTGCACCTGGCGTTGACCGCCGCCGACCCGGCCCGGCGGGCCCGCCACCAGCCCCGTCCGTTGACCGACCCGCAAGACCTGTCCGCACGGTGGTCCTATCTCGACGTGTGGCTCGGCACCGCCGATCACCTCGTTGTCGCCGACCCCTACCGTCCTCGCCCGGATGTGCACGCAGCGGCCGCCGGAAGGTGCACCTACTACACCGGACCCCAGTACTGGATCCCCACCGACACTGACGTCTCTGTCCGGGCGATCACCCTCACCGCCGAATGGCGCGAGATCGGGCTGGAGCCCACCCTCGCCACCATTGCCCTCGACCGCCCCGTCCATCCACGACGCACCCCGTCGCGATTCTGATCAGGTTTGTCCACCGCGCGAGAGCGAATCGCTCGCCGACGCGAGCGCGGCGGGAAACCGGAACGCCAGCCGATCCACCACGGCTGTGCACCTCGTACAGCTGGGTGCGCAGCTTCTGTGCGTCGGCCCGCCGCCGTTGTCCCGCGCCACGATCTACGGTGTCCGCTGCCCGTGCCTGCGCCTCGGCGGTGTCGATGCGGCCGCTCAGGGTGTCGATCTCGGCGAGCAGCACACCGAGAAACATCGTTGCCTGGGCAATATCGGGATCGTCATGGTCGATCGGTGTCATCCGGGGTTCTCTCTACGCACAACAACCCGTGGCCGGGTACGGCCCACGGCGGCGAAGGCCACGCCCCGCAGCGGTCCGGCGCGCATATCGTCGCCTCACGGCCCCTGGTTCAACCCCGCACCGTGGTCGCAGGCCCCACGCCGAGGGTGCGGCCGTTGCCCCTCGCTGGATGTTCTCTGGTGGGCCCGTGGGAAGGGGTTTCCGACCCCGCCCGGGGGGAGAACAATCTCTGTCATGGACGTCACCGAACGACAGCACATCGACGCCGTTCGCACCCGCCTGTACCAGCGGTACCCCGACCTCGACCCCTCCACGGTCGACGGCATGATTTATGCCGCTCACCACCGGTTCGACGGATGCCGGATCCGGGACTTCGTCCCGCTATTGGTCGAACGCGCCGCTATCCGCGCCCTCGACAACACCCCACCAACCGCACGAAGAGAATTCCGGAACGCGGTGACCGCTCCCGCCCTCTGAGGTGTCCTGGTCGAATTCCGCGAGTGCTATTACGAGTCGCGCGAACAGCTTGCTAAATGACGATTACGCCCATTATTCGAAAACCGCTCTTTCGATGGCACTGCACCCATACCGGCGGCGGGCGGTGTCGGGATGCCGGCTGCCCATCGCTCGGGCGGCGAACCGCTGCCCAGTAGCGTGCTCGACTCCCACCTGGTGAGTCGAGCCACCGCCGTTCCAGGGCCATATACGGTCGATCAGCCGATTCCGATACCGCCTCCGAACGTGATACTCAACCACTTCAGGAACGCCTCGAAGGCGACGGCAAAGTCAACACCTGCAGAACCCATTGAACTTTCACTCCTCTTGTCTTTTGTCATCGACGGGCACCGATCCCGCTTACTCCTATATCGGTCGTGGGCGCCTCCGATGTTTCACGAAATGCGAAATAATTTCTGTCCTCAAACTGAACGAAAGCCCAATTCAATTGGACGCGTGATCAAATAAAATTGGACAACTGATCAGAACCACTGAAGAAAATTCGCGGACTTTTTCGCGCAACAGAGTGAGCCCCCGTGGCGATACACGACGGGGGCCGGGGACCGATGGCCTGATCGCCGACCGCGGTGGACTGCAACGTTGAATCCGGCGTCCGGCAGGCCCGGTCGGGGTGCCGCCGCACCGATTCCCCGGCGGAGGGGTGGTCAGCTCTCTGTGGTCCGCGGAGCAGGCATGTCGGTGGGGTGGATGCGCTGCGCTCGGGCGTTTTGGTGCTCGACGATCGCGTTCTGCCACTGCAGATCGGAGCATCCACCGTGGGGTGGTGCGCAGGGATCGGGCACCCCGAGGTGGGCGCCGATCTGCGCCCACGACGCGCCCTGTTTCAGGGCGGCGACCACCGCTTGTGCGAGGAGTTCCTCGCTCAACTCGCCGGGCGTAGGAAGAGTGTCGCGATCGTCATCGCGGTGCTGTTGCTGCGCCCGGTCCTGTCGGTGGCGGTGTGCGGGCTGATCCATCCGGGTGACTGTAGCGAACCGCGGCGAAGCAACTTATCGACCGGAGCAGGTGGAACCGTGATTCCGGCGCGGAAGCCGACTCCCGTCGCAACCGGCTCGGGAACACCGGTGGCCGCCAGGACGATCGACGGCCGGTCCGGTGTCGCCGTCACGGCAGTTCCCGGTGCGGGCACCTGGAATGTCCCGTGAGCAAAGCGGCTTACTGTCGGCGGACATGAAAACATTCACGTCCGCCCCCCGGGCAGGTTTCGTGGCCGCCTATGGGCAGGAACCAATGTCCCTTGACAGGCGTGCACGTCCGCGGCTGCGCGGTGAACAGCCGGTATCGATGAGACTCGTCCGGCTCAGGGTGAGCACGTCCTTGCAGCGGCGAAAACGCGCCGCGCCCGGAGATCGCGATTGTCAGCCGGTCGGCGAGGTCGGAGTCGGGAACCGAGTCGATGAACGACTCCATGTCGCGATACCCGTCGTGGGATCCGGCGCAGTGCACGTACAACCAGCGGTCGGTGTCGTCCGCATCGTCATCGAACGCCTTGTCGGCGATCATCGCCGGCGGGCATGTTCGAAGGTGTCATCCGCCTCGGCGCCCCACAGCCTTAAACATACAACCAATCGGGTGTGCGTTCTGTTGGTGTCAGAAACAGAGGAGGACCCGGCCGATGCCCTGTTCCATGCGCTGTCCGACCGAACCAGGCGCGACATCATGCGTCGCGTGCTGGCCGGTGAGCATTCCGTCTCGGCACTGGCAGCGAAGTACGACATGAGTTTGGCCGCGGTACAGAAGCACGTCGCCGTCCTCCAGAAGTCTGGTTTACTCGTCAAACGACGCAGCGGCCGTGAACAACTCGCCACCGGCGATGTGGACGCAGTGCGGGCGGTGTCGTCCATGCTCACCGAGCTGGAACAGCTCTGGCGTGGGCGGATCGCGCGCATCGACGAACTGATCGCAACGTAACTCCAACGGAAGGAATGACCGATGCCTGTCACCAATGTCAGCCACGACATCGATGCATTGACCCTGACCATCACCGCCGAGTTCGCCGCGCCCCGAGCACGGATCTGGCAGATCTATGCCGATCCGCGCCAGCTCGAGAAGATCTGGGGTCCACCGACGTACCCGGCGACGGTGGTCGACCATGAGTTCGCCCCCGGCGGGCGGGTCACCTACTACATGACCGGGCCCGAGGGCGACAAGCATGCCGGTAACTGGAACATCATCTCCGTCGACGAGCCGACCGGATTCAGCTTCACCGACGGATTCGCCGATGCGGATTTCACCCCGATCGAATCGATGCCAGTGTCCACCAACGAGTTCTCATTCCAGGACAAGGACGGCAGCACCATCGCCACCTACGTCAGCACCTACGCAACCGCCGAAGGTCTCCAGCAGGTGCTCGACATGGGCGTGGTCGAGGGCGCCTCGCAGGCGATCGGCCAGATCGACGACCTCATCAAGGGTTGAACCTGCCCGCTCACCGCACAGGTCGATCTCGCCGCCTTGCCCTCCACGTGCGAGGCGGCGAGCCGGCACGAAGGACGCCACTCTGAGTGAGGCTTGTCGTCGTACGGCCATTGCCGACGCCGCTCTGAACGCTCACCGGCACCGTCCCGGAAGGGACGTTCACCGGCCTCGGCGTCCGGTGAAGGAATCCCGAATCGAGGCGACGAACCGGGCGCTGCTTGATCTTTGGATAGTTCTGCGCTCATTCGAACGTTCCTGAGATGGCCGGATTTGAGACACCGTCCGGAATCGAGTGTCGCTGGGTAGGCCTGCACGAGCCCGACGGCTGCTCGGCAGGTGTCCAGGCGCCGAATCGACTGGTCTTCTCGTCTTCAGCGGTCAGGAGTGTTGTGCGCCAACACCTGTCGACATCGAGCAGTCTTCGTCACGAAGACGAAGAAGAGTTGGCGGAGAGATGCCGGTCGAGGGTTGCTGGTCGAGGGTTGCTCGTCCGATCTTCGGAACATGTGGCCGGTACGTAAGCGGAGAACTGTGCGGCTCGACGCCGACCTCGGGCGCCTGGACCGCACCATCGCTCAGGCGATCATCGGCGCCGTCAAACCGGATTCTGGCCGCCCGCGGCGTCGTGGTGGCATCTCGCACCACCTGCGGACTACTCACCCCGCCGCCGGTGGTGGCCCTGGCGTTGACACGACACTCGGCGACCTCGGGGTAACTGCCCGGTGTCACGTTTCGTTTGCTCTTCACATCCTCGGACTACCGTCCCGTCACGAACGTGCCGGGAATCCCCGGCGCTACGCACAGAAGGAGGCAACCGTGTCCCGTCGGATGTACAACGCCACCATCGAACTCGCCGAACGGTTCGACGCCCTCGCCGAGGCCGACCTCGACCACCGTCTCGATCAGCTCTCCGGGTTTCATCCCGCGATCGGCTGGGGTGAGCGGGGGATCGCGATCACCATCAGCCTCATGGCGGACGGTCCCGACGAGGTCCGTGAGGTGGTGCGCACGCTGATCGCGCAGCGGGCGAACCCGAACCAGGTCGACATCGTGAACTCCACGGTGATGACCATCGAGGAGTTCGACCGAGCGAACGGCATCGATCCGGTGCTGTCCCCGCCCGTAGACTGACCCCGGAGTCGACGAAACCCTGCCCACAGGTGGGGGTAGGGTTTCGGTCAGGGCAGGTGGGCCAGCGGATCCCACGTCCGCTGTGAGGTGCCGAGCCCCGTCAACAGCACGACAGCGGGTGCTTGCTCTCTCCCGTTGTCACGGACAGAGAGCACCGCCCCGCCCCGCGCGACCTGACGGTGGGTCCACTGCGAACGGCTCACCTCGACACCTCCCAGCCGCATCGGGTAGGGCTTGCCTACGGTGGCGGCCGAGGGGAGTCCGGGTTGTGTGTCGACACTACCGAGGACAGGGTTCTTCGACGTCGACTTCCGGCACCGGTTTTCGACAACCCATGGTGGTGCGGAACGGTGCCGGAGGTGATCCACCCGGGCGATCGCCTCGGTCAGGGGGTGGGACTCTGTCCGGCCGTTGATCCGGTGACTTCCCCGGTCCTGTCCGGACGTCCGGAGGAGAATCGGTGTCATGAGCACACCCGACGACATCCTGCCGCCATCGGACGGTGTCATCGACCGCGTGGCCCCCGCACTGCGCGCCGCTCTGGTCCGGGCCGAAACTCGACTGACCGAACGATGCGCCACGAAGACTGCGGCCGCCGAGCGACACGCGGCGGCCATCAAGGCCGTGAACCTCGCCCATGCAAACCTGTGCGGCTTCCTCGCGGCCGACACGGCGCATCCCGACGGTCCCACCTCGCAGATCGACTACTACCGCTACGCGTACGCCTTGATCGACCGGATCGCCGAGGCCCGCAAGGCCGGTATCGACGTCAGGCTCGGCGAGATCGAGATCCGGGACTGACGATCGCCCGTCCGACGAGCTCGATGCGGCGTGGCGGTTAACCCACAGAGTGACGGAGGTGGTGATCGGCATGATCCATCACGAGATCCGGGAGTGGGTCGCCGAGCTGATGCGGCTCGACCTCGCGACGGCCAGTCCCGCCGAATTGGCCAAGCTGGACGACGTGACCCTGATCGCCGAGGCGCAGTACGTCCGGCAGCTGCTGAGCCTGCCCGAGTACACGCCACATGTGGGCTGAACAGTGTGAAACATCAGCGTCCCGACCTGCGACAAGGCAGTTAGGGCGGGGTCGTTTCACTTAAGGCGAGGTGAGCACTGTGTCGGCGGGAATCGATTTCAATCTGGCATTCATGGCGTCCTACATTGGCTTCATGTGATGTTCGGCCTGAACGTCGGCATCTGAAGCCGCTGCGAACCAGTCGGCCCCCGCGCATGGCTGCCTCCGATCACCCTGCGCGGGGTCGGCTTTGCGTTACCCGACGTGCCATCGACTGTCGGTGCCACCGGCGGTGCTCACCGGCGGTGCTCACCGGCGGTGCTCACCGGGGTGGCGGGTCCGGGAAGACGGGCATGTCGGTGTTCAGTACCGCGTCGAGCCAGACCAGTGCCTCGACCAGGGTGCGGGCCCGCAGCACCGGTTCCGGTTCCTTTTCGGCGGCGGCGAGTTGGGTCCGGGCCGCGGCGCGGTCGCCGGCGAGCAGGGCGAGCACCGACCGCTGCACCCGGCCGTCGCGGGTGGGCAGGTCGCCGATGCCGAGGGTGCGGCCGGCGGTGGTGTGCATCTCGAGGAGATAGGATTCGTCGTCGTCCCGGGTGCCGAGGCGGGCGACGACCACGTCCGCGAGCGCGGTGACGAGCCAGCTCAGGACGCCGCCGTAGAGTCCCCGCCGCGCCGGGTCCGTCGAGTGGACCAGCGGGGACAGTTCCGCCGATAGCGCCGCGATGTCTCGATCGCCGAGCAGGGTGAGCAGGTGTCCGGCGAGGCGGGCCTCCGGTTGCGCGCGGCCGCTGACGTCCGAATCCATGAACGTCGGTTACCCCGACCGAGCGGGCGGCACACCGGACAACTCCTGCCGACACGTGTCTCCGTCCTCCTGTGGTGGACTGTCGACCACTGTGTCGAATCGCTGTCGAAAACCCCATCGGTGGGTATTCTCGACAGATTTGTTCGGCTACGTCCGTGTCTGCGACCCAGGCCAGGACCTGGATCCCCAGATCGATGCCCTGCGCTGTGCCGGCGTCGCCGCCGAGAACATCCGCCTCGACCACGCCGCCGGGTCGCGGGCGGATCGACCGCAGCTCGACCGGGTGCTCGGTCAGCTGGGCGAGGGCGATGTTCTGGTGATCACTCGACCGGCTGGCCCGCACGGTGCGGCACCTGATCACCCTCGGCGTAGCGGCGCGGCATCGGGCTGATGCACGAACAGGGCATCGACATCGCCACCGACGAAGGCCGGGTGATGTTCTCGATGATCTCGGTCCTCGCCTGGTGGTCACCCACACCCGGGAAGGGGTGACCGCCGCCCGTGCCCGGGGCCGCACGGGCGGGCGGCCACCGAAACTCGGTCCGGACCAGATCCGGCTCGCCCGACGTCTGCACGAGGACGGGCACCACACGGTCGCGCAGATCGCGGCCCTGCTGAATGTGCCCCGGACCACCATCTACGGATACCTGACCAAGAAATCGGCCTCCACCGCGGAACACTCGACCCGCCAGGAGGTCCCGCCCGCTGTCGTGGAACGGTCGTCACGGGCCTGCCCGACCTGCGGGCACGAACCGGTCTCCCGCGCCGTGGCCGCCCACCAACGCGCCGATCTCGCCGTCACGTGGCTGCACCCGGACCCGTGCCGTCCCCGGAACGCTTGTCACCCGACACCATTGCCGCCACTGCGAACCCGGTCACCCGGCGTTCGACATCGCGTGCTCGGTCTGCGGCGACGGCCCGATCCTGACCGGCGCTCCGGCCGAAGCCGCCGGATGGCACACCCCGCGGCAGTGCTCTCCGATATCCGCCCGCGGACTGGGATACCCCGTGTAGCGGGTGGGCATCGGGTGTGGATGACAGGACTGCAGGCCGGGGCGCACACTACGAGATATGCGGAGCGTGTTCGCTCACCAGGCCGTGCTGGCCATGACACCGGATGCCGATCCCGGCGCCCCCGGCGCCGCGATCACCTCCGCATTGTGCACGCACTGGGGCCGGGAGCGGCCCCGCTCGCTTGCACCGCACCACACCCACGCCGACCGGGTCGGGGACGAGGTCCGTCTCCGGATCGTGTTCGCCGTCGACACGTCCCGAGAGAGCGCGGTCCGAGCCCGGATAGAGCTGGCGCTGGCCGCCGGTCACACGTGCGGGCCGGACGGCACGATCACCCGGTGGCAGTTGCGCAGATGCGGCCCCACCGCACCCACCGCGGCGGAAATCGCGCAGACGAGCGGTCCGTTCCCCGGCGTGGCGTGAGCAGTTGCGCAGGTGCACCGTTCGTCCTGGAAGTGGCGAGTCTGACGCACCTGTACCCCGTCGGCGAGACCCGGAAGGCATTGTGGCCGCGGAACCAGCGCCACGGCCTGACCGTCGACGATGACCAGCTCACACCGGCACTGACCATGCCTGACCGACCATCCACCCGACGGGACACACGTCGGTGCCGATCTCCGCCGTGCCCTGCTCGAGCAGTACATTCCGGCGCAGCTGATCGAGCTCGCCGCGGCGATCGCGAGAGAGAACCACCGGGGACGGCTCAACCAGTCACTGGGCATCCGCCCGTTCGGGTTCTCGGAGGGCGCAGTCTGCGCCGGTCCGAGCACTGAGCCACGGCATTCGAGACAGAGCCCTCCCGGCGGTGACTCGCGGCGGTGACTCCCCGGGAAATGGCCGCCGCAGGTCGCACGCGAACGGACCGACCCGTGGCACCAGTTGGACAGGCGACCGAGTGGCTCCGGCGCCGCGTCCTCCGGTATACCTCTCCGAAACGGGGAGGTCGGTTTGGTACCGGAAACGGGCGTAACCGATACCCCGGCTCACATGAACAACAACGACGATGACGACATCGGTTTCCTGGCGTGCGGATCTGTTCCCGGCTCCACCGGTCGGGACCGACACGAAAGGGGACCGCAGTGCCGCCCGCAGCAACCACACCGACACCGACCCCCGAGGTCACCGGTCCGGCGGAGGATTGGCGGGAGCTAGCCGCGTGCCGCGGGATCGCCTCGTCGGTGTTCTTCTGTCCGGACGGCGAACGCGGTCATGCCCGGGCCCGGCGCGAAGCGGAGGCCCGGCTGATCTGCCGGGACTGCCCGGTGCTCGCCCAGTGCCGCGACCACGCCCTGACTGCGGGCGAACCCTACGGAATCTGGGGTGGGATGACCGAAACCGACCGCAGACGGCACGCCCGCGCACATCGTCGCGGCGGGCACCGACCACCCCTGCCCGCGCCGTCGGCCGTCCCTGCCGCCGCGGATGACCGGGGCGGCACCCGGATCGGGTGACATACCCGGACGTCATCGGGTGCCGCACCCGCCGCCATGCCCGACAGCCGCCACGGGACATCGCTCGCATCCGCGCCGCCGCGCCACCACCACGGCAGCGAACCGCGGAGTCACCGCGCATAGTCTCCAACGACGACACCGACATCCACCCGGCTCACCTGGGTTCTCGGACGGTGCGGTCGGCCGGCGGCGAGGCCGGATCCGCGGCCGCCCCGGTGCGCTCGTGGTCGGGTGGGCAGGTCTCGGTGGTGCGGTCGGCGACGGTGTTCAGGACGTCGGCGAGGGTGCCGGTGCGCAGCGCTCGCCTCTGGTCGACGGCGCCGTTGCCGTGGGCCAGGACCTGCGCCACCGCGGCTCGGGCGCACGCGTAGTCGCCGCTGTCCTCGAGCGCGGGCCGGGTGTGGGTGAGCAGCCGGGCCAGGAGGCAGGGTGCGGGAATCGGGTGCCCCGAGGTGGGGTCGAGTCCGTGTCCGGTGAGGCCGTCGTGGGCGGCGCGCCAGCAGGCCGCCCGCAGCAGGTCGTCGTCGACCTGGTGGGCGGGTAGCCCGCGGTCGAGCGCGGACAGGGCGGTGGTGACCAGCGCCCGGACCAGGACGGCGAGCAGCACGGTGTCGTCCACGGTGGCCGGGACGTCGCTGATGCGGATTTCGAGGGTGGGCAGATGATCGGACAGTCGGACGTCCCAGTAGACCATCGCGGTGTCGAGGAGGGTTCCGCGGTCGAGCATCGCCTCGACCAGGGTGTCGTAGTGTCGCGCCGACCGGAAGTACGGTGGCGGGCCGGCGCTGGGCCACCGGGACCACAGGATGTGCCGCCAGCTGGCGTACCCGGTGTCGGTGCCCTCGGTGATCGGTGAGTTCGCGGTCAGCGCCAGCAGTGCGGGCAGCCACGGGCGCAGGTGATTGCTGACCTGGGTGGCGGTGTCCCGGTCGGGGACGCCGACGTGGACGTGGCAGCCGCAGATCACCTGCTCGGCCAGGGCGCCGAAACCGTCGGACATGCGCCGATACCGGGGTGTGTCGGTGATCGCCCGGGGCAGTGGCCCGAGCGGGGGGACACCGGTGGCGAGCAGCCTCGTTCCGGACCGGGTGGCCGCGGCGGCGGCGAGTGTGCGGGCCCGGCGCAGTTCCCGGCGCAGGTCGGGTATTCGGGTGCAGACGGGGGTGGCCGTTTCGATCTGGCACCGGGAGAGTTCGAGTTGCAGGTCGATGCCGAGTGCGGTTCCCGCGGCCGCCACCGCGGTGTTGGACAGCAGTGGTACCCCGGTGTGGGAGTCGACCAGGATGAACTCCTCCTCGACCCCGATCGTGGGCGCAATCCCGGACGGGTTGCGCGGGATGAGTGCCGCGGGAGGTGTCGGGAGAACCGGTACCGTCGTCGGCTGCGTGGGAGAAGGGCCGTGCGGCGTGGCCACCATGAGGTCAAGCGTTCCACGCACGGGTGGGGGTGACCAGGGCACAACGGATCGACGGCGGTGGTGTTGACCTGTTCACCACGACCACCACCCCATCCGCCGCCACCGCGCCCCGGGGCGGGGGAATCAGCACCGCCGAGATCAAGGCCCGGATCGCGCGCATGTTCGCCGACGACCCCGAACCCGACCATCCCGGGCACACCGAATCCCGTGGTCGGCCGCGGTGACTCACACCGGCGCCAGCGGCACCGGTCCGGGTGCTACTGTTGGCCGTCGCTGAGAATGCAGACGATGGCGTCACGGAATTTGCAGACGCAGGTGTCGCCGTTCGTCGGCAGGCT
>NZ_WXYH01000363.1:0-39835 GCF_009872365.1 Rhodococcus sp. T7 | reverse complement strand
GCGTTCCAGGCCGCCAAGGAACTCATCCTCGACGGCACCGCGCAGCCCTCCGGCTACACCGAACCGATCCTGCACCGTCGCCGCCGCGAATACAAAGCCGCCAACGCCTGACCGACAGCGCCCGACAGACCGGCAGGTGAGCGGCAAAGCGTGCGGGAGCACACTTTGCCACTCACGTATCAGGGGGTTGACACCGCGCATCACTACACTGCGAGGGTCAACGTCGAACTCGTCGGACAGGGGCTGGAAAGCACGTGGGGCAGCATCGCGGCGAATCGCGCGCCAGGGGTATCAGCAAGGGGCCTTTGATCGTGCTCGGTCTCGTCGTCGTGCTCGTGCTCGGCGTGCTGGGCTGGTTCCAACTGCGTGACCGGATCAACGATCAGGGAGCGGCAGCCGCCGGAGCCTGCGTCGAAGGCGAATCGGTGCTCGCTGTCGCGGCCGATCCCGACATCGCACCCCAATTGCAGACTCTCGCCGACCAGTACACGGCGACGGCGCCGGTGATACGCGATCAGTGCGTGTCGGTGACGGTCACCGCCGTCGCGTCCGACACCGTGCGCGACGCCCTGTCCGCGGGCCCCGACGGCCCGTGGGACGCAGCGGCATTCGGCCCCCGCCCAGCCCTGTGGATTCCGTCCAGCTCGCATTCCGTCAAGCAGGTGTCGGCGACCGGTGTCATCAGCGGTGAGGCACGTCCGCTGGCGACCAGCCCGGTGGTCCTCGCCGTCCGGACGGCGTTCGCGAACGCGCCGGGCACGGCGGCGCTCGACTGGAAGGAGTTGCCGTCCCTGCAGACGGGACGCGACTCCCTCGCGACTCTCGGTCTGCCGGGCTGGGGCAGCCTGGGCTTGGCGCTCCCCGTCGGCCCCGGTGCCGAGAGTACGGAGATGGCCGTCGAAGCGGTCGCTGCCGCCGTCACCGGAAGCAGCACCGGTCCGGTGACGGAGGAGCAGGCACGTTCCGTTCCCGTCACGTCGGCACTCACCGATCTGGCGCTCGGCTACGAGGCGTCGACGGGGACGAAACCCGGGACGACGCGGGAGGCGCTCACCGCGCTGGCCGAGCAGGGCGACCCCGCGACCTCTGCCATCCATGCGGTCGCCACCACCGAACAGCAGGTCTATCAGGCCCTGCGCGACGCACCCGGAGCAGACATCACCGCATCGATGCCGAAAGGCCCCACACCCGTGGCAGATCACCCGGCAGCCGTCCTGGCAGGCCCATCCGTCGATGAGACGCAGAGCCGCGCCGCCGCGCAGTTCGCGGAATTCGTCCGTCGACCCGAACAGGCGCAGGTCCTGGCCGACGCCGGTTTCCGGGTCGAGGGGCTCGCCCGCCCCGACGACACGACGCTGGCCTTTCCCGGTTTCGAATCCACCCTGGTTCCCGCGGACGCCGCCGCTGCGGCCGAGCTGATGCGGGTGATCCGGAATCCGATCTCGCCGCGCACGTCCACCATCCTGCTCGACGTCTCCAGTTCGATGAGCGAACGCGAGGGGACGGCGACGCGACTGGCGAACACGACGGCAGCGCTGGCCGCCCACGTGGATCGTTCTCCGGACTCGTCGAACCTCGGGTTGTGGGAGTACAGCACCGCTCTCGACGGGTCCCGGCCGTACACGACCGTGGTTGCCACGGGTCCCCTGTCGGCGGGCGGATTCACCGAGGGCACCCGCAGGCAGGCCCTCGACGCCCGGCTCGCCAAGGCGACGTCCGCCACCGGGTCCTCGACCTACACGTCGCTCGAAGCCGCCTACAAGAGTGCCGTAGACGGATACACGCCGGGCCGCACCAATTCGGTTCTGCTCGTCACCGACGGCGCCAACGACGATTCCGTCGCGCGCGCGGATCTGCTGTCCGCCGTCGCCGCGGCCTCGAGTACGTCGAAGCCGGTCCGCATCGACGTGGTGACGATCGGCGAGAATCCGGACCTCAACACGTTGCAGGCACTGGCCGATCGCACCGGCGGGTCCCTGGAGAAGGTCGCGTCCTCGGACGGAGCGGCATTGCCGACCGCGATCAGCAAGCTGCTGTCGTGACGAGGCTCCTGGTTTTCGCGGTCTTCCTCGCGCTCGTCACCTGGTGGCTTCATCGGCGGCTCGTCCGGGCCACCGGATTGGGGCGCCCCTGGTCCGTGGTCGTCGACGTGACCCTCGTCGCCCTGTGGGTTCTCGCCGTCATCGGCGTGGGCAGCGGCGAAGCCTTCGATCCAGGATGGGCGCGTCCACCGGGATGGGTGGGCTGGGTGTGGCTCGGCGCGATGTTCTATCTGGTGCTCGGACTTCTCGTGGTCGCCCTGGTGTCGCTGCTCACCCGGCTGTTCGCCCGCCTGCGCGGCAAAGGGCGCGACGAACAGGTCGATCTGTCACGTCGGCGAGGTCTGCGCATCGCCACCGCGGTCGTGGTGGTGGGTGCCGTCGCCGCCGCCGGTTACGGGGTGCGGGAGGCCGCTCGTCCGCGGATCGTCCGGGTCCGGGTTCCGCTGCAGCGCCTCCCCGCCGAGTTCGAGGGTGTGCGCGTGGCGCTCGTCTCCGACCTGCACGTCGGCCCGGCGCGAGGAGTCGATTTCACGCGCCGAGTGGTCGATCTCGTGAACGCGGAGCGGCCGGATCTCGTCGCGATCGCGGGCGACCTGGTGGACGGGACCGTCGCGAAAGTGGCGCCCGACCTACAGCCGCTCGGCGACCTCGAGGCCCCGCTCGGGGTGTTCGGGGTCAGCGGCAATCACGAGTTCTACGCCGACGACGGTGGCCGGTGGCTCGACGTGTGGGATCGATTGGGTATCAGGACGCTGCGCAACGAGCACGCGACCATCACGCGGGGCGGCGCCGCCATCGACATCGCGGGCATCCACGACTACTCGGCGCCGGCGCCGTATGAACCGGATCTCCCTGCCGCGCTCGCGGGACGCGATCCGTCAACGTTCGTCGTGCTGCTCGCGCACGAACCGCGGCAGGCCCTGGAGGCGTCGGATCTCGGTGTGGACCTGCAACTGTCCGGGCACACGCACGGCGGCCAGATGTGGCCGCTGAACTATCTGGTGCCGTTGCAGCAGCCGTCGGTGGCGGGGCTCGACCGGATCGGGAACACCGTCCTGTACACGACCCGCGGTGTCGGCGCGTGGGGTCCGCCCGTGCGGGTGGGCGCCCCACCGGAGATCACGATCCTCGAACTGGTGCGCGCAGACTGATTGCGGAGGGCCCGCCCGCCGAAGCGGGGCGGGCCTCCGCGGTCAGGCGCCTTCGAACGCGGAGATCGGCGGGCAGGAGCACACGAGGTTGCGGTCGCCGTGCGCGCCGTCGATGCGCCGCACCGCGGGCCACACCTTCGGCCGGGCCTTGCCGCGGGGGAACACCGCCGTCTCCCGGGTGTAGGGGTGGTTCCACTCCGCCGCCAGGCAGCCGGCCGTGTGCGGGGCACCGCGCAGCGGGTTGTCGTCCACCGTCCACTCCCCCGAGCCCACGCGGTCGATCTCGTCGCGGATCGCGATCATCGCCTCGCAGAAGGCGTCGATCTCTTCGAGGTTCTCGCTCTCGGTGGGCTCCACCATCAGCGTGCCCGCCACCGGGAAGCTCATCGTCGGAGCGTGGAAACCGTAGTCGGCGAGACGCTTTGCGACATCGTCCACGGTCACACCGGTGTCCTTGGTGATCTGCCGGAGGTCGAGGATGCACTCGTGGGCCACCATTCCGCCCTCGCCGGTGTAGAGGACGGGGAAGTACTCGTCCAGGCGGCGGGCGATGTAGTTGGCCGACGCGATCGCAGTCAGGCTGGCGCGGCGCAGTCCGACGGCGCCCATCATCCGGATGTACGCCCACGTGATGGGCAGGATCGACGCGCTGCCGTACGGGGCCGCGGAAATCGGCCCGGCAGTGCCGAGTTCGGGTGCGAGCGGATGCCCGGGCAGGAACGGTGTGAGGTGCGACCGCACACCGATCGGACCGACACCGGGTCCGCCGCCTCCGTGGGGGATGCAGAACGTCTTGTGCAGGTTGAGGTGGCTGACGTCGCCGCCGAACCGTCCGGGCCGGGCCAGACCGACCAGGGCGTTGAGGTTGGCGCCGTCGACGTACACCTGGCCGCCTGCGTCGTGGACGGCGGCGCAGATGTCGGCGATCTCGTGCTCGTACACCCCGTGGGTGGACGGGTAGGTGATCATGATCGCCGCGAGGCGCTCGGCATGGTCCGCGATCTTCGCCCGCAGATCGTCGAGGTCCACGTCACCGTTCGGGCGGCACGCGACGACCTCGACGCGCATCCCGGCCATGACCGCCGATGCGGCGTTGGTGCCGTGGGCGCTCGACGGGATGAGGCAGGTGTCGCGGTGATCGTCGCCGCGGCTGAGGTGGTAGTTGCGGATCGCGAGCAGTCCGGCGTACTCGCCCTGGCTGCCGGCATTCGGCTGCAGGCTGACCGCGTCGTAGCCGGTGACGGCGACGAGCCAGTTCTCGAGATCCTTGATGATGCGGAGAATTCCCGGGGTGTCTCCGGTGGGCGCGAACGGGTGCAGTCCGGCGAACGCGGGCCAGGTGATCGCTTCCATCTCGGCGGTGGCATTGAGCTTCATCGTGCAGGAACCCAGCGGGATCATGCTGCGGTCGAGTGCGATGTCCTTGTCGGACAACGCCCGGAGGTAGCGCAGCATCGCCGTTTCGGTGCGGTACCGGGTGAACGCCTCGTGCTGCAGGTAGTCGGATCCGCGGAGCTGCGCGTTCGGGACGGACGTGCCCGCCTCGGGGACCACGGCGCCGTCACCCCCGAACGCCGCCAGCACGCGGGCGACGTCGTCGTCGGTGGTGGCCTCGTCGCACGCGACGGCGACGTGATCGGCGTCGACGAACCGCAGGTTGATGCCGGCGTCCTTCGCCTTCGCCACCACATCCGCCGCCCGGCCGTCGACACGCACGAGGATCGTGTCGAAGAAGTGCTCGTGTACGACGACGGCGCCGGCCTTACGGAGGGCGGCCGCCAGGGAGTGTGCCGTGTTCGCCACGCGCAGCGCTATTGCCTTCAGGCCCTCGGCGCCGTGGTAGCTGGCGTACATGGCCGCGAGAATCGCGAGGAGCACCTGCGCGGTGCAGATGTTCGAGGTCGCCTTCTCACGGCGAATGTGCTGCTCGCGGGTCTGCAGCGCCAGCCGGTAGGCCTTGTCACCGTCGGCGTCGACGGAGACGCCCACCAGACGCCCGGGAAGCTGACGTGCGTGCTTGGTGTGCACGGCCAGGTAGCCGGCGTGCGGCCCACCGAAGCCCATGGGGACACCGAACCGCTGGGTGGTGCCGAAGCAGGCGTCCGCACCGATCTCGCCGGGCGGGGTGAGGAGAGTCAGCGCCAGCAGGTCCGCACCGACCGCGACCAGTGCGCCGCGCTCGTGGGCTGCGGCGATCACGTCGGTGTAATCGACGATGCGGCCGGACGCGCCGGGCATCTGTCCGAGGACGCCGAAGAAGTCGCCGTCCGGTAGGCCCGCGGACAGGTCGGCCACCACGATCTCGATGCCGAGCGGCTCGGCCCGGGTCTCGACGACCGCCAGCGTCTGCGGGAACAGGTCGGCGTCGACGACGAACCGCGGGGACTTGCTCTTGCTCGCCCGGCGCAGCAGGGTCATCGCCTCGGCGGCGGCGGTGGCCTCGTCGAGCATCGACGAGTTGGCGACCTCCATGCCGGTCAGGTCGGCGACCATCGTCTGGAAGTTGAGGAGGGCCTCGAGGCGGCCCTGGCTGATTTCGGGCTGGTACGGCGTGTAGGCCGTGTACCAGGCCGGGTTCTCGATGATGTTCCGGATCAGAACCGGCGGGGTGAGGGTGTCGTAGTAGCCGAGCCCGATCATGGACGTCGCCACGGTGTTCTGTGCGGCGAGTGCGGACAGTTCGGCGAGCGCCTCGTGCTCGGAGACCGGTGCGGGCAGGGCGTCGAGGCCGTCGGCGATGCCGCCCGTGACCCCGTCCAGGATGACGGCGGGAACGGCCTTCGACGCGAGGTCGTCGAGCGACTCTGCTCCGACCAGTTCGAGAATGTGCGCGAGTTCCGCAGCGTTCGGGCCGACATGACGATCGGCGAATGTACGGCTTCCAGCGTCGATCACGACAACTCCCAAGCAGTTCGGAGGATCAGGACACGCCCCGCTCTGCGGAACGCCCCTCCCCCTCTGTCGCCTGCTCGGGTCGAGCGCCTGAGAGATTCGGTACCGTCGTTCGCGTGCGAAGACGGCCCTTTCCCCGTGGGCGGGTGGGTGCTCCCACCGCTTTCCAGAGGCGTCGGAGCCCGCACGGTCCTGTTTGCCTGAGAGATTGACGGGGAGGTGTTGCTCCTTCGGCGCCCGAACTCCCGCAAGCACGATGCTGCTGTGCATGCAGTGCCCGGAACTCTCCCGCACGGCGTCGACGCACCGCCAGTCTATGTCACGAGCACAGACAGCGGCGCAACCAGCGCCGGGCTCCGGGTCTGCGGTCTAGCCGGTCTTGCGGCTCGCGCGGTTCTTGCGCCGCGACGCCAGCTCGTCCTCGGGGCTCTGCTCGCTCTCGCCGCCGTCGGCGCGCTCTGCCGGGAAATCGGCGATGGTGCCGGTCAGTTCGCGCATTGCACCACTGACCGCGATGCCGAACACACCCTGCCCACCCTGGAGCAGATCGACGACTTCCTCGGCCGACGTGCACTCGTAGACCGTGGTCCCGTCCGAGAAAAGTGTGATCTTGGCCAAGTCCCGCACTCCGCGCTTCCGGAGGTGGTCGACGGCCACGCGAATGTTCTGCAAGGATATTCCGGTGTCGAGCAGACGCTTGACGATCTTGAGGACGAGGATGTCCTTGAACGAGTACAGCCGTTGGCTGCCCGACCCGGCCGCGCCGCGGATGGACGGCACCACGAGGGACGTGCGAGCCCAGTAATCGAGCTGACGGTAGGTGATTCCCGCGATCTGGCAGGCGATGGGAACGCGGTATCCGACGAGGTCGTCGGGCACGGAATCGTCCGGGAAGAGGCCCGGCTGGATCTCCTCGGAGCTGAACTCGGGCTCGGCAACGTTGTCGCCGGGCGCAAGATTCAGCGCATTCTCCTGCGGCCGATCTCCCACTGACTACTCCCTCTCACATGTTGCACTGAACCCGACGATCAGTGCGCCTGTGACGCGCGTCGCCAGTGTCCGCGGCAATCCGCAGCACATCGAGCGGCGCAAGCGCCACCAGTGACATCGAGCTAGTCCGTACCCTGAACCTACTCAGCGTACGCCCGATACAATCTGCAGGGCAGAAAATCACTGCACCGAACGCTATGACTCCGAGGAGACCGGGTCAACGCAACGCGCCGGAGGAACCTCAACTGTTACTGCTGGACGGCTCTTCCGCTGGAGAAACCTAGCCGTCGGTCGCCTTGAAATCGTCCGGCGACACGGACTCGAGGAATTCCTTGAACTTCTCGACCTCGTCCTCACGCTCGTCGGGCATGACCAGACCGGCCTCCGTGAGCACCGCTTCCTCGGCGAAGATCGGAACCCCGATGCGCAGTGCGATCGCGATGGAGTCGGACGGGCGCGCCGAGACGCGGGTGTTCTGGTCGAACACCAGGTCGGCGTAGAACGTGCCCTCGCGGAGCTCGACGATGCGGACTTCCTTCAGAGTGCGACCGAACGCTTCGATCAGATTCTTGATCAGGTCGTGGGTCAGCGGGCGCGCCGGCTCGACACCCTGCTGCTCGAGTGCGATGGCCGTGGCCTCGGTCTGTCCGATCCAGATGGGCAGGTACCGTTCGCCGTCGGTTTCCCGCAGCAGCAGGACAGGTTGATTCTGGGGCTGCTCGACACGAACTCCGATCACGTGCATTTCGCTCATCGCGTCTGCCTCCACCCTGCAATGGTCCGTCCGCGGCACACAATGCCGTACCAGGATTCTATTCGATTCGTGTCTGCTCTTCGACCGTACAGCCGTTCGAGCGCAGCGTCGTTGGGAAGTTCCGAGGTGGGACCGCCGGCGAACTCACCTCACCGATCGAGCGCACCTCGGACTGCCGACTTCACCAGGCAGGTGTGCAACGTCAGAGACAGCGCAGCCAGTTCGCGCACCATCTCCTCGGCGCGATCCCGTGCGCCGGCGTCGCGGCCCTTGGCGACGGGCCCGGCGATCTGCGCGACCAACCCGGCCTCGCGGTCGGCGGCCAGTTTGAACGCCCTCAGGTGCCGCACCTCGAGTCCGAACTCGGACATCGCCCTTGCGGTGCGCGCCAGCGTCACCGCATCCTCGTCGAAGAAGCCCGCGGGCCCGGGAACGACCAGGCCTCCCCGGGTCAGCTCGACGAGGAACTTCTCGTCGATCCCCGCCCGGGAGATCAGATCGTCGCGGCTGATCCGCACCTCGCGGTCCGGGCGGAATTCCTCCGGGGACACCTCACCCGGGGCCACGGTGAGCGCGCGCGGCCGGCGCGGCGAAGAATCGCCTGCGCCGACCGTGGCCACACCTCTGTCGATGGCCTCGAGCTGCTCCTTGATGACCTTCAGCGGCAGATACTGATCGCGCTGCGCCGTCAGGACGTAGCGCAGTCGTTCAGTGTCGGCGATCGAGAATCGCCGATACCCCGAGGGAGTGCGCTGCGGGCTGATGAGACCCTCGGCTTCGAGGAATCGGATCTTCGAGATCGTCACATCAGGAAAATCGGGGCGCAGTCGATCCAGCACGGAGCCGATCGACATCCCCGAATGCGCCTGCTGCTGCCGCACCGCGGTCATTGGCTACCCGCACCAGCTGACGTCTCACCGATCTGCGACCCACCGGCCGTGGTCCGGGGTCCGGTCAGGAAGACCAACCGGAACTTGCCGATCTGCACCTCGTCACCGTTCGCGAGGACTGCCGAGTCGACCGGCTCGCGGTTGACGTAGGTGCCGTTGAGGCTGCCGACGTCGACCACCTGGAACTCGTCGTCCTCCTGGCGGAACTCCGCATGACGACGGCTGACCGTCACGTCGTCGAGGAAGATGTCGCTGTCGGGATGCCGTCCTGCGGACGTCGTCGGCTGGTCGAGCAGGAAGCGCGACCCTGCGTTCGGTCCACGCTTGACGACGAGCAGGGCAGAGCCCGCGGGCAGTCCCTCCACACCCGACACCGGAGCTTCCGGAGCCTGGGTTGCCGAGGAGTTGTCGAGCTCATTGAGAAAGTCCGCGCGGAAGACCGACGTGGTTTCCGCCGGCGTCTCCCCATAGACCGCGTCGTTGCCGTTCTCGCTCACCGTTTCTCCTCCTAGTTCGATCATCCAGCAAGATTCGCTGGACTACGCAATGCCACTCGGTACTACATAATTCGGTTCCCGTGCACATTAACTTCTGTGCAAACTCCCACGATCACATTCAAACTACGGACCTGCGCCCCGACACGGCACATGCGTTCAACATTGACCGTACCCTGCGCACGCCGGTGCGTGTAGTGAGACAGGCCGCCAGTACATTACGAACCGGTATTCCGACAGCGGATTTCCCCGGCAACCCCGTTTTCCGGGCTGTCGGCACCTTCCGAAACTATCCGATTACCGCTTCGCGTGTCCGGCGGGAAATTATCCTGCCGTGATGTCTGCATACCCGGCGGCGTCCAGCATTTCGGCCAGTGCGGCGTCGAGGGTCGCCTCGTCGTCGACGCCGAGTTCCACCAGCCACCCCTGCCCGTAGGGCGCGGAGTTCACGAGTTCCGGGTTGCCGTCCAGATCAGCGTTGGCGGCAACGACTTTCGCCGTCAGCGGGGCGAAGATGTCGGAGACGCTCTTGGTGGATTCCACCTCGCCGAACGATTCGCCCGCCGTCACGTCCTCGTCGACCGCCGGAAGCTGGACGAACACGACGTCGCCGAGCTGGGACTGCGCGAAATCGGTGATGCCGACGCGTACCGTCGTGGGCCCCGTCCGCTCGACCCACTCGTGTTCGGCGGTGTACCGACGATCGGCGGGGATTTCGAGCTCACTCACAGTGGCTTCCTTTCGATGGCAATCCGCGGGCGGATGCGAAGATCAATTTCCGGGCTGAGCGTATTGGCGAGGTTTCGCCTCCCGCAAGGCGGAGATCGTGACCTGCTGCGATTGTTCGATCGTCAACTGTCCACCGCTGCGCGCCACCGTGTCGACCACCCCGCCGGGAATGTTCAGGGCCGCCGCCAGAGTCGGCGGATCACCGATGGCGACAACTCCGTAGGGGGCGCTCACCCTGCGGCCGTCAACCGACACGCCGCCTGCCGAACCGGACACCCACGAGTCGACGCCGATCCGGATGGGCGGGCCGTCGGCACCCTGGATCTGGACGGCCTCGGCGCCCGCGGCGCGCAGTTCCTGGACGAGGTCGAGCAGGACCTCGGATCCGACCCCCTTGTTGGGGTCGGTGATGCGCAGCGTCACGCCGGGGCCGGTGGCCGGTGCGCTCCCGACCTGGATCGACAGGGCCGTCAACCGGGCCTGAGCCTCGTCGAGCGCCGCCCCGGAACTGCCACTCTGTTGCAAGGTTGCCAAGGTCTGTTCCAGCGATGCGATCTCCTGCCGCAGAGCCGCCTCCCGCTGATTCAGCGTGTCCAGGACGACCAGCAGATCCGCGGGGCTCGCCGAGTCGAGCGTGTCGCCGGACCCGGTGTTCTTCACCTGCGTCACGATCGCGATTCCCAGCCCGCCGAGCAGGAGCGCGGCCAGCAGCGCGAAGACGACATGGGAGCGCCGCGACGTCGTGGGTTCGTTGCCGTGCAGCTCGTGTCTGCCCTCGTGCCCGCTCACGTCGCGCTCACGCCCCGAACAGACGCCGCCGCAGCGCGGCCGCGTTGCCGAAGATGCGGATGCCGAGCACGACGACGATCGCGGTGGACAGCTGGGTTCCGACACCGAGTTGGTCACCGAGCCACACGATCAGCGCCGCCACGAGGACGTTGAACACGAACGAGACGACGAACACCTTCGAGTCGAAGATCTCGTCGAGGTATGCGCGCAATCCGCCGAACACCGCGTCGAGCGCGGCGACGACGGCGATGGGCAGGTAGGGCTGCACGGCGTCGGGCACTTGCGGGCTGAACACCACTCCCAGCACTATTCCCACGACCAGGGCGAGCACCCCGTAGATCGCAGATCCGCCCCTGAGTGCTGCCTTCATTCGTGTGACGCCTCCATCCGACTCCGCCGTTGTCATCGTGTTCCTGCTTCCCGGGCTGCCCGCACTTCCCGCGCCGGGGCGGCGGGCAGGTGGAGATCGTCGGCCTCCGCGACCGCGAATCCGATGCCGTACAACTGCGCCACGCTGGACATCCGCAGGTAGGCGTCGCTCACCACGAATCCGGTCTGCATCGGACCCTGCGGGCCGATGGCGGAGACCACGTACGGCGAGAACACCGGCTGATTGTCCACGAGCATCGCGCCACCCGCCTGCCGGATCGTCACCGACGGGCCGATCCGCACGTCGCCGACCGCAACTGCCTCGGCGCCGCCCGCCCACAGCGAATTGACCACCGACTGCAGGTCGCGATCGAGTACCACCGCCTTCCCCCCGACACTGCGCTGGGACGAGTCGGAAAGGTTGGGTTTGGCCGCGGGGTCGGTGAGCGTCACGGTCAGTCCGGGACCGTGCACGGCCTCGACCCCGGCGTCGCCCTCGAGCCCGTGTAGCTCGTCGAGCAGTGCGGCACCGCGGGCGTCGCCGGCCAGCGCGGTGGCGCGGGCGTCGTCCGCCTGTGCCGTCAACGTGTCCCGGGTCGCCGCGAGGGCGCCCGCCCGGTCCTCCGCGTCCTGCACCTTGCTCAGGAGTTCGGACCGCACCTGCTCGGTGCCCGGGATGCGTTCGGTGGCCTGCCGGTAGGCGACCGACAGCACCAGGCCGACGAGCAGTGCGCCGATCGCGATCCACACCTGCCGACCGACCCGTGTCTGCCGCGAGTGTCCGTGCTCGCGATCCTCGGCCGCGCTCTCGTAGCCGGGGTCCAGGTGATCGTTCATCAGAGACTGCAGCAGGGACGGCACCGGATTCCTGCGGACGCCGGACTCGGTCCGTTTCATCAGCGGACCTCGTGTTCGTCGCCGCCCGGTTCTCGCGCGGGAACGGTGCGCGCGACGGTCAGCGCGTTGACGGTGTAGAGCAGCCCGGTCCACACGTACAGCACCGTGCCCCAGATCAGGAGTGCGACGCCGAGCGGCTCCGCCACCGTGGCGATGCTCCAGTCACCCTGCGCCGCGAGGGTGATCGGCAGCGCGAACATGAGCAGGAACGTGGCCCCCTTGCCGAGGTACATCACGTCGGGGGGTGGCAGTCCGCGCCGCCGGTAGATCAGCAGTGTCAGCGCGAGAACGGCGTCGCGGCCGATCAGGATCGCCGCCACCCACCACGGGATGAATCCGCGCACGACGAACGTCACCAGCGTCGTGACGACGTAGAGGCGATCGACGAACGGGTCGAGCAGCGCACCCAGCTTCGACGACTGGTCGAGGATCCGGGCCAGTTTGCCGTCGAGCCAGTCGGTGAATCCGCTGATCATGAGGATCGCGAGGGCCCACCCGTCGGAGTGCGTGACGAGCAGCAGGTACACGAAGAGCGGCACTCCGAGCAGGCGTACCACGCTCAGGAGATTCGGGACGGTCACGATCCGGTCCGACCGCGCAGTGTCCCGGTCCACCGAATTCACCAATATCTCCCCAGCGTCGAGTGCGGACCTGTTCTCGGGCGCTCGTCGCACCGCTCTCGCCACTCTTCCACAACCGCGGCGGTGGTCCGTCGATCGTCCCCCGGAGAATCCATCGGAGCAGGTCAGGTCCGTCTCATTCGTCCGCAGCAATGTCCGGACGTGGCGGGACCGGGACGCGCGCGACAGCGTCCGCGGTCAGACTTCCCAGGTACAGCCACCCGTCGTGCTCCCGCACACCGGTGACGGGTGCGTAGCTGCCCTTGCCGCCGCGCAGGCTGTGCACGATCTCGCCGCGCCGATCGAGAGCGACCACCCAGCCCGCGTGCACCGGGTTCGGCTGGACGGCTTCGGGCAGGTTCGCCGCGACGATGCGCAGCGCGGGGTACGGCGCGAGCAGATCCAGCAGCCGCATCCGCGGGCTGTAGAGCGCCACCCAGAACAGCCCGTCGCCGGTCTGCGACGTCATGTTGTCCGGGATGCCGGGCAGATTCTCGGCCCACACGGACGTCCGGCCCTGCGACGGACCGGTCAGGTCGACGCGGGAGATCTGGTACGAGCCGGTCTCGGCGACGAGGACGAACGATTCGTCCGAGGCCAAGCCCACGCCGTTGGCGAACTGCAGTCCCTCGGCGAGAAGATCGGTCTCCCCCGTGCGCGGGTCGAGACGCAGCAGGCGACCGGTCCCCCGGTGTTCGAGAAGGTCGTAGCGGTGGTCGGCGATCGTGAAGTGCGCGGAGGAGTCGGTGAAGTACACGACGCCGTCGCGGCCGACCGCGGAGTTGTTGCACGCCACGAGTGGGCGCCCGACCGCGGTGTCGGCGAGCACCTCGACGCGCCCCTTCTCGTCCACCCTCAGCACGCCACGCTCGGCGTCGCAGATCAGGTACCGGCCGTCGTCGAGGACCTCGACCCCGAGCGGCCGCCCGCCCGTGTTCGCGAGTTCGGTGGCGTCGCCACGACTGTCGAACCGCCAGATCCGGCCGTCGTTTCCCCCGGTGATCACCCGGCCGTCGTGATCGACGGCCACGTCCTCCGGTCCCTCTCCGGTGGGCAGGGCCCAGCGGTGCACGCCGTCGAGCACTCCGTTGGGAGCGAGCACTCCCGTGAGCGGAGGGGGCGGCGGGGCGTGCCAGACGACGGGGTCGACCCCGGTGCGGTCGAGTTTGCGGGCGAGAGACTCGAAGAAGGTCACGGACTGTGAGATTAGTCGCGCAACCCGGTGGATGTGGCCGCGCTACCGCCAGGCGAAGACCGGTTGGTCGAAACCGTCGATCCGGGTGTGCCGGTCGTGCAGTGCGACCTCCCGGAACTGATACACGACCGCGCCCGTCGGGGCGTGCACGAGGTGACGCCGGAACGGCCATTGGATTACTGGTTTCGACGATTCGGGGATCTCCACGAATCGCGGCTCGGCGTCGATCTCGGCAACGCCCACCGAGAACACTTCCGCCACTTCTTCGTGGTTGGGGACGAGCGAGGTGATCGACTGCTCCGACCACACGACGAAGGGCGTGATGACGTACCCGGAGCGGGTGACGTAGTCGTCGAGCCTGCCGAGCACCGCGGACGGCTGCACGTCGAGCCCAAGTTCCTCGTGCAGTTCGCGCCGGGCGGCGTCCTCGCCGGTCTCCCCCGGATCGACCCCGCCACCGGGCAACGCGAACTGCCCCGGATGCGCGCGCATCTTGCTCGGGCGCCTGGTCAGTGGAACGGCCTGACCGTCCGCGCCGTCGTTCATCACGGCGATCACGACCGCCGCGGACCGCCGGTTCGTCGGGTCCACGATCCGTGGTTCGAAGCGTGCCAGCGCGTCGGCGAGCCGTTCCCTGCTGAGTACGTGCCCATTCACCATCACCCGACAGTATCGCCACTCGCCGCGAAACCCACGGTCCGGTCCCCCGCGTTTCGAGGCCCGCGTGCCGGGCGCCCGTCGTCAGCCGAGCAACTGCTGTTTGATCTCGTTCTTGAGGACCTTCCCGAGTTTGGAACGAGGCAGATCGGGCCAGACCAGGATCTCCTTCGGCGTCTTCACGCTGCCGATGCGCGCCTTCACGAACGCCGTGAGCGCGTCGGCCTCGATCGGTGTTCCCGCTCGCGCCTGGACGACGGCGACGACCCGTTCACCCCATTTGTCGTCGGGGAGCCCGATCACCCCGCAGTCCTGTATCCCCGGGTACGCCATGAGCGCCTGTTCCACTTCGACGGAATAGACGTTGAATCCGCCGGTGATGATCATGTCCTTCGCGCGGTCGACGATGTACAGGAAGTTGTCCTCGTCGAGGTACCCGATATCGCCCGTGTGATGCCAGCCGTGCGCCGACGCCTCCTGCGTCGCAACGGGATTCTTGTAGTACCCCGTCATGACGAGTGAGCTGCGCACGACCACTTCGCCCCGCTCCCCGGCAGGCAGCAGGGTTCCCTGCCCGTCCATGATCGCGACCGTGACCAGCGGGGAGGGTCGGCCCGCGGAGCTCAACCGGGCGGTCGCCACCGAGCCGTCCTCCAGGAAATGGTCTTTCGGCGCCATCGTCGCGATCATCATCGGCGCCTCGCTCTGCCCGAACAGCTGAGCCATCACCGGCCCGATCCGGGTCAGCGCCTCGCTCAGCCGCGTCGGCGAGATCGGCGCCGCGCCGTACCAGAAGCATTGCAGCGAACTCAGGTCCGTCGTCTCCAGGTCGGCATGGTCGAGCAGCATGTAGATCAGAGTCGGGGGGAGGAACGTGTGGGTGACTCGGTCCCGGTCGATGTGCGCGAGGAACTGCCCGAGGTCGGGTGCCGGCAGGATGACCACCTGCCCGCCGAGGGTGAGGATCGGAAAGCAGAGAACACCCGCCGCGTGGGTCAACGGCGCGAGGGCGAGGTACACCGGTCTGCCGTCGAACGGGTAACTCATCAGGGTCAGCGCGGACATCGTCTCGATGTTCCGGCCGGTGAGCATCACCCCCTTCGGCCGTCCCGTCGTCCCGCCGGTGCCGACGATCATCGCGAGGTCGTCTACGGGCTCGGCATCGACAGGTTCGGTCCCCAGCCACGCGTCGAACGAGTCGGCGTAGGCCTCGTCGCCGTCGAGGCACACGAGCGTCGTGAGCAGCGGCAACTGCTGCCGGATCCGATCGACCAAGGGCGCGAACGCCTTCTGGAAGATCAGGCAGCGACAGTCGAAGAGGTCGAGCAGGTCCCGATTCTCCGCAGCCTCGTTCCGCGGGTTGATCGGGCACCACACCGCCCCCGCCCGGCTGATCCCGAACACGCAGGAGAACGCGGTCGGATCGTTGCCGGACAGGACGGCCACCTTGTCGCCCGCGGCGATCCCCGACCGTGCCAGCGCCGCGGCGACCCGCCGGCTCAGGTCCTGGACGTCCGCGTACGACAGCGTCCGCTCGCCCATCGTCAGACACGGCGACGACGGTCCGAGCGAAGCGCCCTTGTCGAGGTAGTCGGTCAAGCGCATCGTGCGATCCTCCTGAAAGTCGCGGCCGGGACGATCAGCTCTGCACGGTGACGACCGGCTCCATCACGAGACCGAAACTGCGCAGGATTCCCAGGAGTTCGCGATGACCGAACGCCTGGCATGCCGACGCCAGTCCCGCCCGCTTCGGCGGCTGCTGCAACAGGGAGTACGCGGCGTAGGCCTGCAGGAGACCCGTCTGCTTGTAGTTGCAGTTGCCGTGGATGACGCAGTGCGCACGCCCGAGTGGCCCCGACGCGTACACGGAGTCCAGCGACGTGTTGACGCGCGGGTTCTCCCGCGGCGGCATTCCCGCCTGCACGGAACCGGCGATCTCGGCGAGTGCGGCCTCCTGCTGGTCCGCGGGCAGGGTCTTGATCTGCTCTTCGACCATCTTCTGCGTCGCGACGACGCCCTCCATGACGGATCGGTCGAACACGCCGCCCGCGGCCTTCACGTTGGCCACCCGCGGATCGTCCTTGAACCACACGGGGTGGCAGGTGCCTCCCCACGGCAACGCGAGTGCCATCTGATGCTGTCCCGGAACGACGACCTCGAAGGTGCTGCCGGGCTCCCACTTCGCGTACTGGTTCTGTTCCAGGTAATACCAGTCGGCCTTGAGGATCGTGAAGATCGTCTGGGTGGACGCGTACGTGGGAAATCCCTTCCACAACACCAGGATGTCGAGCGTGTCCAGACCCGGCGTCTCCAGCGCGATGTTCGCGGCGATCTCGCCGGTAGTGTACATCTGGGCGACGCCGGGAGAGAGCAGCAACCCCTTCTCCGCGAACTGGTCACCGAACTTCGCCTGCACGTCCAGAACCCAGTCCTGCTCACCCGTCGTGTCGGTGTAGTGGCATCCCGCGGCGAGGGCCGCCTCGACGACGACGGCACCGTACTTGATGAACGGGCCCACCATATTGCTGACCACCCGCGCCCCGCTGAACAGTTCCGTCAGCGCCGGGACGGTGTGCTCTACCTCGACCACGTCGTGATCGACGGTGTCCAGGCCGGGAATGCGGTCTAGCACTTCCTGGATCCGCTTCTTGTCCCGTCCCGCGGCGATGAACGGAATGTTGAACTCGCGCAGGTATTCACACACGAGTCGTCCGGTGTATCCGGAGACTCCGTAGACGATGACGGGTTTCTTTTCGGTCATGACGTGCCCTTTCGGTGAATGCGGGGAGAGAGCCGGAGCGGTCGAATTACATGCCCATGCCACCGTCGACCGGCAGGCCGATTCCGGTGACGAAGCGGGCGGCGTCGGAGGCCAGGAAAACGACGGTGTCGGCGATGTCCGCGACCTCACCGAGCCGCCCGAGCGGGGTCAGGCCGATCACGTCGGCGACCGCGGCGTCGGCGCTGGGCCACAATCCGAGCCTCTCCATGTCGGCGGCAAGCCCGAGCCCCATCTCCGTGGCGACCAGCCCGGGGTACACGCAGTTCACGCGGACGCCGTAGCCCAGTTTTCCCGCTTCCTGCGCCGCGACCCGGGTGAGCCGGTCGACGGCGGACTTGGTGGCGGAATAGCCGGCGATGCCGGGGAACGGGATCGTGGCGGCCACCGAGGAGACGTTGACGATCGACCCTCCCGCGCCCGCCGCACCGCCGGGACGCATCGCGCGCAGACCGTGCTTCAAGCCGAGCGCGACACCGAGGATGTTCACGTCGCACATCCGGCGGACGTCGGCGGGGTCGATGTCGACCACGAGCGACGAGATCTCGATGCCGGCGTTGTTGACGAGGAGGTCGAGTCCGCCGAGTTGCTCCACGGTGGCAGCGACGGCGCGCCCCCAGTTGCCGTCGTCGGTGACGTCGAGGAGCACGAATCCGGTGTCGACACCGGTCTTCCCGAGCGAGTCGGCAGTCGCGCGTCCCTCCTCCTCGAGGACGTCGCCGATCACGACCGCCGCACCGGCGTCGGCGAGGGCGGCTGCCATTCCGGCCCCCAGCCCCTTCGCACCACCGGTGACCAGCGCTTTTCGTCCTGCAAGATCACGCACGCTCATTCCGACCTGCCTTCGCACCGAGACGATTCGCGGAAACCACGTCACGAGACACTGTTCGCATTGTGGTGTGGGTCACAGCGTATTCGACTCTGGACGACTGTCAAGATTTCTCTTGACGACTGTCAAGATTTTGTTACACAGTCGTCAAGGAACGCGGGCTAGACTGATGCACACCGTGCTGGACTCCGCGAGCCGAACAGGAAGAATGCCGTGACACCCGTCGCCGAGAAGAACGCCGACCGGGTCTCGCGCCGCCAGGTCGACAAATTCGCCGAGCGCCGGGATCAACTCGCCGAGGCCGCGTTGCAGACCCTCTCGGAACTCGGCTACGCCCGCACCAGCCTTCGGGAGATCGCCCAGAACTCCGAGTTCTCCCACGGCGTTCTGCACTACTACTTCAGCGACAAGGTCGATCTGATCACGCACTGCGTCCGGCACTACAAGGCGCGCTGCGTCACGCGCTACGACGGCGTGGTTTCCACGGCGCATACGCCCGAGGAGTTGAAGGCGGGATTCGGCCGGGTGCTGGTGGATTCGCTCCGCGACGAGGCCTCCATGCATCGCCTCTGGTACGACCTCCGCTCGCAGTCGCTGTTCGAGGAGTCGTTCCGCGCGGACGTCGCCGCGATCGACCAGAGTCTCGAAAACATGATCTGGCGCATCGTGTCCCGTTACGCGGAACTGGCGGGACGCACGATCACGATCGCCCCGCCCACCATGTACGCCGTGTTCGACGGACTGTTCCAGCAGAGTCTCGCCAGGTATCTGTCGGGCGACGACGCGGCGGCGGACGCCCTCGCCGAGGGCGTCGATCAGATACTGGCGCTCGTCATTCCGGCACGGTAGGGCCGGTCACTTCTCCGCGGCGGCCTTGATTCGCTGCGCGAAAGCGGGCGCGTCCTTGCGGGCCGCCCGAAGTGCGAGGGGCGCGATCAGTTTTCCGATCCCGTGCCCCTCCAGCACGTTGAAGATCGTCACCTTCGTACCCGCGCCCGACGGTTCGAGGTCGTAACCGCCCTCTTTCGCGGTCACGGAATTCGTCGATCGCTCCGCCCAGCGAATCTTCCGCGGCGCCTCGAATTCGGTGATCTCGAACTCCCGCTTCGTGGTCATCCCCGCATCCTTGACGGTGCTGACGAAGACGGTGCCGACCCCGGGAGGACCGTCCGTCTTCTTCACGATCTCCTGGACCCGAGGGCTGAACTCCCGGTCGTTGACCCCGGCGGCGAGGTACTCGAACACTTCCTCGATGGGGCGATCGATCACCACAGTGCCTTCGAACCGTCCAGCCATGCCAGCCTCCCGTTTCCGTGACCTGCCGGGTTCCGACAGTACTCGCGACGCGGCCGGTGCGCGGTCACATCGCCGCCGGGCCGTCGGTCATAGAAGTGACGACCGAAGAACACAGGAAGGCTTCATCATGGACACCTCGATCACCGGCACGTCCGGATCGCGACAAGCGACTGCGGCACCGCAGTTTCTCTCCACCGCCCGAGGCAGACTCACCCTGACGTTGTTGTGCGCCGTGGCTTTTCTCGACTTCGTCGACGCGTCCATCGTCAACATCGCGCTGCCCGACATTCGCAGCGACCTGGACTTCTCGGTGCAGGAACTGCAGTGGGTTCCCAGCGGCTATCTCATCACCTACGGCGGGTTCATGCTGCTCGGCGGTCGCCTCGCCGACCTCCTCGGCCGCCGTCGCATCCTCGTCACCGGCACCGTCGTCATCGGATTGTCTTCGCTGGTCGGTGGTTTCGCCGGCACCACGGAGATCCTGATCGGCGCCCGGCTCGCACAGGGTGTCGGTGCGGCGCTGATGCTTCCGGCAGCGCTGTCGATCCTGACGACGACATTCGAGGAGGGGTCCGAACGCCATACCGCACTCGGTGTCTGGGCCGGCGTGGGCGGTCTCGCGTCCGCGGTCGGGGTGTTTCTCGGTGGTGTGCTCACCGAGGGCCCGGGCTGGCGATGGGTGTTGTTCGTCAACCCGGTGGCGTGTGTTCTCGTGCTGCCCGCGGTCTACGCTCTGATTCCCGACGACCGCCGCCGCGCCAGGTTCGCGGACTTCGACCTGGTGGGTGGCGTGCTCGGTACCGGCGGGATGCTGATGTTCGTCTACGCCCTGGTCGAGGCGCCCGACCAGGGGTGGGTGTCGGCCCGCACGATCGGCGCGTTCGCCGTTGCGTTCGTCCTGATCGCCGCGTTCCTGGTGAACGAGCAGCGCAGCCCCGATCCACTGCTGCCGCTGTCGATCTTCCGCATCAAGGGCCTGGCCGCGGCAAATGTCACGGGGCTGATCGCGTTCGCCGGTCTGCTCGCGATGTTCTTCTTCCTCACCCTCTACATGCAGAACGTTCTGGGCTACTCCCCCATGCAGACCGGGGCGGCGTACCTTCCGCTCTGTCTGGGCGTCGGGGTCGCAGCCGGAATCTCCTCCCAGTTGCTCACGCGCATCGGAACCCGCCCGGTCACCGTCGCGGGCGCGCTGGTGGCGGCGGCGGGCCTGTTCTACCTGGCCCGGATCCCGGTCGACGGCGCCTATCTCGCCGATCTGTTCCCGGGGCTGATGATCGTGTCGCTGGGCCTCGGTGCCGTCTTCGTCGGCGTCACCACCGCAGCCAACGCGGGTGTGCCTGCCGAGGAGGCGGGGCTCGCGGCGGCGTTGCTGAACGCCTCGCAGCAGGTCGGCAGCGCGCTCGGTCTGGCGATCTTCGCCGCGATCGCCACCTCCCGTACCCAGCACCTGCTCGCAGCGAATTCGGCTGTGCCCGAGGCACTCACCTCCGGCTTCCAGCGAGCGCTGCTGACCGGCAGCATCTTCCTTGCCGCCGCAGCGCTGATCGCCCTGCGCACCGGCAACGCCCACGGAGACGGCGGGCACCGCGCGGAATGACCCCGGTGGGCTCGTCAGTCGAGATTCTCGACGAGGAGCCCGGCGAGGCGCTCGCGGTCGGCGAGGATGTCGATCTCCACGATCGTCCCCTGCCGGATCGTGACACCCATGACGGACAGCAGTTGTCCCTCGGAGATCGCGACCACGCCGGCGGCACCGTTGACGAGTGCGGGCTGCGCGAACCGGGCCAGCCGCGCGTACCCGAGCACCCGGCCCGCGACGGTCTCCGCACCGCGCACCATCGTGGAGGCGCCCGCGGGCAACGCGCCCGTGTCGGCCCGGAGCACGACATCCGGATCCAGTACCGCCACGAGTGCGTCGAAGTCGCCGCCCCTCGCCGCCGCCAGAAACGCGTCGACCACAGCGCGCTGCCGGACGGGATCGGTGTCGGGAACGGGCGCGCCCTGCAGTCGGCGCCGCGCGCGGCTGGCCAGTTGCCGGGCGGCCGCCGGGGATCGCTCGACGATCGGGGCGATGTCCTCGAACGGCACGGCGAACATGTCGTGCAGCACGAACGCCAGCCGCTCCGATGGGGTGAGCGTGCCCAGGACCACGAGCAGCGCGAGACCCACCGAATCGGCGAGCACCGCCTCCTGTTCGGGGTAGCTGCCGTCCGAGAGCGTCACGATCGGGTCGGGCACCTGCACGTCCAGTGGCTCTTCCCGCCGCGACCTGCGGGACTGCAGCATGTTCAGGCACACACGGGCCACTACCGTCGTCAGCCACCCGCCCAGGTTCTCCACCGAATCGGTGTCCGTTCGGCTGAGCCGCAGCCAGGATTCCTGCACCGCGTCCTCGGCCTCGGTGAGCGAGCCGAGCATCCGGTAGGCCACCGACCGCAGGTGCCGGCGGTGCGTCTCGAACTGCTGCGCCAGCACGTCGTTCTCGTTCATCGGTCACATCCCTCCGTCGCCGTCTGTCACCTATGTGACCGGCGAAACGCGGCCGATGTGACGACGGCGCGTCGCCCGTGGCCCTCTGATGCGCGTAATGCATCCAGTTTCCCTGGTTCCGCTGTCGGATATCGCCGTGGTTAACTGAAATGACGCTCACAGTCTCCGAAGGGCTGGACGGCATGTGGAAATCGCAGCAGGTCGGACGTCTGTTCCTCGTCTCGGTACTCGCGGCACTCGCCGTGTGCGGGGTGAGCGCCGCCGCGTCGGCGACGCCCCCAGCCGTCACCGGAAAGATCCTCGCACCGGCCCTCTCCCCCGCGAGCGGTCAGGTCGTCGGAATCGCCCATCCCGTCGTCGTCCGGTTCACGGCTCCGGTGCCCGATCGCGCGCTCGCCGAGCGTGGTGTCCGGATCACCCCGTCGACACCGGTGCCCGGGCGGTTCTCCTGGATCGACGACCGCACCCTGCAATGGAGCCCCGACCATTTCTGGCCGGCGCACACCGCGGTGACCGTCGAGGCTGCGGGAGCGAGGTCGCAATTCCAGGTCGGTGACGCACTCGTCGCCGTCGCGAACACGACGACACACCAGTTCACGGTCAGCATCAACGACCAGATCGTGCAGACCATGCCTGCGTCGATGGGCAAACCCGGCTACGAGACACCGCTCGGGACGTTCCCCGTCATCGAGCAGTTCCGCGACATGATCATGGACTCGTCGACGTACGGTGTCCCGATCGACGACGAGGAGGGCTACCGCCTCTACGTCGAATACGCCACCCGCATCACGTGGGGCGGGATCTTCGTGCACGCCGCACCGTGGTCGGTGGCCTCGCAGGGATTCGAGAACGTCAGCCACGGCTGCATCAACCTCAGCACCGAGAACGCGCGGTGGTTCTACGACAACGCCAAGGTCGGCGATCCCGTCATCGTCACGGCGTGAGCACCGGCCTCGAGACACAGAAAAGGCGGCTCCCCGTTTCCGGGAAACCGCCTTCGCTGATCATCTGGTCGGGCTGACAGGATTTGAACCTGCGACCACTTGACCCCCAGTCAAGTGCGCTACCAAGCTGCGCCACAGCCCGTCCACACCCTCGTTCAGGTGCTCGATGAGATTACATCAGCGGCAGTCCGTAACGCTAATCGCCTGGTCAGAGCGCATTCTGTCGGATCAACGACTCCGTCGCTCACGCTTTTCCCGCACCCGCACCGAGATGCGGACGGGACTGCCGTCGAAATTGAACTCCTCACGCAGACGCCGCTCCAGGAACCGGCGGTAGCCTGCCTCGAGGAACCCTGTCGTGAACAGCACGAACGTCGGTGGACGCGTTCCGGCCTGCGTGGCGAACATCACGCGAGGCAGCCGACCACCGCGCATCGGCGGCGGCGTCGCGGCGACGACTTCCTTGAGCCACGTGTTGAGCCTGCCGGTCGGAATGCGCTTGTCCCACGATTCCAGCGCCGTGTCGAGGGCGGGCACCAGCTTCTGCACCGCACGCCCCGTCTGCGCCGAGATGTTGACGCGCTGCGCCCACGGCACACGCACCAGGTCCCGATCGACTTCCCGATCGAGCTGCAGGCGCCGGTCCTCGTCGACGAGATCCCACTTGTTGAACGCGATGACGAGGGCGCGGCCCGCGTCGGCGACCATGCTCAGCACACGCAGGTCCTGCTCGGAGATCGGCTCGGACGCGTCGATCAGCAGGATCGCGACCTCGGCGGCCTCGATGGCGCTCTTCGTCCGCAGCGACGCGTAGAACTCGGCGCCGCTGGCGTGGCTGACCCGCTTGCGCAGACCGGCGGTGTCGACGAATCGCCACGGCCTGCCGCCGAGTTCCACGATCGAGTCGACCGGGTCGACGGTGGTGCCCGCGACGTTGTGGACCACCGAACGCTCGTCGCCCGACAGCTTGTTCAGCAGGCTCGACTTCCCGACGTTCGGCTTCCCGACCAGGGCCACACGCCGCGGTCCGCCGCCGGGGATGCCCTCACGCGGGGTCTCCGGCAGGGCGGCGAGCACCTCGTCGAGGAGATCTCCCGTGCCGCGGCCGTGCGTCGCACTGACCGAGTGCGGCTGCCCGAGCCCCAGCGACCACAGTGCGGCCACCTCGGATTCGGTGCGGCCGTCGTCCACCTTGTTGGCGACCAGCAGAACCGGGGTCTTGGACCTGCGCAGCACCTTGGCCACGGCCTCGTCGGTCGCGGTGGCACCGACGACGGCATCGACGACGAGCAGGATCGCATCCGCGGTCTGCATCGCCAGTTCCGCCTGCCGCGCCACCGACTGCTGCAGGCCCTTGGCGTCGGGTTCCCAGCCGCCGGTGTCCTGCACCATGAACCGGCGGCCACTCCAGTTCGCCTCGTACGAGACTCGGTCCCGGGTCACACCGGGAATGTCCTCGACGACGGCCTCGCGGCGGCCGATGATCCGGTTGACGAGCGTCGATTTACCGACGTTCGGGCGGCCGACCACGGCGAGGGTCGGAACCGGGATGTGGGCCTCCCCGTCGCCGCCGTCTTCGAGGTCGAGGACCTCCCAGTCAGATTCCTCACTCCAGGTGCCGTCGCCGGCGAACTCGGTGGTGAATTGTTCGGTCACTGCCCTGCTCCACTTCTGTCGCTTACCACCAGCAGCAACCTGCCGATCACGTCGTCGATTCCGAGTTCGCTGGTGTCGACCAGCACGGAATCGTCGGCCGGCCGCAGCGGCGACACGGCGCGCGTGGAGTCGAGGTGGTCACGACGCTGCACGTCGGCCAGTACGGCCGCGTAGTCGTCGCCTCGCCCCTCCGCGAGATTCTGCGCATTCCTGCGCTGGGCCCGGGCTTCCGCCGAGGCGGTGAGGTAGATCTTCACGTCGGCGTCGGGGAGCACGACGGTGCCGATGTCCCGGCCCTCGACGACGATCCGTTCGGTCTCGCCCGTGATCCGACGCTGCGCGGCGACGAGCAGTTCACGCACCGCGGGAACGGCGGACACGGCCGAGACGGCCTTGGTCACCGCGTCGCCGCGGATCTCCTCCCCCACGTCCTCGCCGTCGAGCAGGACCTGCTCGCCCGCCGGGTCGGTGCCGATCGACCACGGCAGACCGGCGGTCGCGTCGGCGATCGCGGCGGGATCCGTGAGGTCCACGCCCTTGCGCAGCACATGCAGCGTCGCGATGCGGTACATGGCGCCGGTGTCGAGGTAGCGGGCGTCGAGGCGCTGCGCCAGCATCCGTGAGACGCTCGACTTCCCGGTTCCGGACGGGCCGTCCATCGCGACGACCAGCGAAGAGGTACTCACAGGCCCACCGCCCCGTAAAGACCGCCGACCTCGCCTCGACCCAGGACGCGCAGCGTGCCGGGGCGCTGGTCGCCGAGAGCGACCGCGCCGATGTCCGTCCGGACGAGCCGGATGACGGGGTGTCCCACAGCGTCGAACAGGCGGCGCACGATGTGCTTGCGACCTTCGTGCAGCGTGACCCGGACGAGCGACTTGCCCTCGTTGATGTCGAGGAGCGTGAACGTGTCGACCTTCGCCGGTCCGTCCTCGAGCTCGACACCCTCCTTCAGCTTCTTACCGACGCCGCGCTCGAGGGCCCCCGACACGGTCGCCAGGTACGTCTTCGACACCTCGAACGACGGGTGCATCAGCCGATGCGCGAGATCACCGTCGTTGGTGAGCAGCAGCAGCCCCTCGGTGTCGGCGTCGAGCCGGCCGACGTGGAACAACCGCTGACCAGCGGCGACCCGCTCGGAGACGATGTCGCCGACGCACGGGCGACCCAGGTCGTCCGACATCGTCGACTGCCAGCCGCGGGGCTTGTTGAGGGCGAGGTGAACCAGGTCCTTCTGGACGACCACGCGGACACCGTCCACGCGCACGACCGCGTTCTCGGGGTCGATGCGCAGTCCCTGTTCGATGACGATGCGGCCGTCGACCTCGACGCGACCCTGCGAGATCAGTTCCTCGGCCGCACGACGCGACGCGACGCCGGCCTGAGCGAGAACCTTCTGCAGGCGCATGCCGTCGCCCTGCGGCGGGCCGACGGGCCGATCGGCGTCGGCGTACTGGTGCCGGGCCGGCTTGGCGTTGCTGATCTTGGGGGCCTGCGCCTGCGCGCGCTGCGGCTTGGCCGACTTCGGCTTGCCACGCTTGTTCTTCGCGGCAGGGTCGGGCCTGCCGGGTTTGCCCTTCACGGCGTCGGGCCGGCCTGATCGATGACCGGCCTCGGCCCTGTCCGGACGCCCTCCGGCCTCCGACCTGGTGCGCCCTCCGGTCTCCGACCTGGTGGGGCGCTGCTTCTTGTTGTTGCGATCCGGTGTGCCATCTCGGCGAGCGGGTTTCTTCACTTTTGTACTATCCCTGTCAGTCTTCGGTGTCCAGCCCGGTGTCCAACTCTTCTGTGGAAGCCGTAGCTTTATTCATTCTCGCAAATCGTGGGTCAGATTCCAGACTGTCACTGATGTCATCTATCAGGTCCACATCCGGCAACAACGGAGCCAAGGCGGGAAGATCGGCCAGAGACGCCAAGCCGAGCCGTTCCAGGAAAAGTTCCGTCGTCGAGTACTGCGTGGCGTTGGTATCGGGGTCGACGCCGGCTTCGGCGATCAACCCGCGAGCGAGAAGTGTGCGCACCACACCATCCACGTTGACGCCGCGCACCGCACTGATCCGTGCGCGGGTCAACGGTTGACGGTATGCCACCACGGCCAGAGTTTCCAATGCCGCCCTCGTCAGTTTGGAGCGCGCTCCGTCGAGCAGGAGCCGTTCGACGTAGGGCGCGTACGCGGTGCGGGTGTAGAGACGCCAACCGTCACCGGCATATCGGAGGTCCATCCCGCTTTCCCGGGCCGTGAGCTCGGCCGACATACGGTTCAGGGACTCCGTGATGCGATTCACAGAAGCACCGGTCGCGGACGCGAGCTGCTCCGCTCCGGCCGGAGAGTCGACGATCAGCAGCAACGACTCGAGAATCGCTGCCAGTTCGGTGTCCGACAGCTCGGGTTCTGCGTCCGACAGCTCGGGTTCTCTGTCGACGGCGCCGGGCTCGTCCGGCTCGTCGAACGGGGCCGAACTCATCCGTAATCCTCCTCGGTCACCGGGGCGTGCGTGCCTTCCCCGGTCCAGCTCACCAGTAGTTCCCCGAGCGGCTCGGGCTGTTCGAACAACACCGACTGCTCGCGGTACAGCTCGAGCAGCGCGAGGAACCTTGCCACGATTTCGACGGTGACCTCGCACTCCGAGACGAGGTCGCCGAAGGTCGCCCACTCACCGGCTCCTCGCTCGCGGAGCAGTTCCAGCATGCGCGCCGCCTGTTCGGGGACCGACACCGCGTGCATGTCGTGCAGGTGGTCGAGTCCCACGGTGGGCTTCGGGCGGGGTGTGAACACGGTCGCGGCGATCTCCGCGAACCGCTGCGGGTCGACGCCGAGCAATACTTCCGGCAGCAACTGGGTGAACTGGTCCTCCAGTGCCGCCGACCGCGGGTACCGGCGCAGCGCGGCCGCCTCGAGCTCGCCGAACAGTTGCGCCACCTGCTTGTACGCGCGGTACTGCAGCAGCCGGGCGAACAGCAGGTCGCGTGCTTCGAGGAGCGCGAGGTCCTCGGCGTCCTCCACCTGTCCGGCGGGGAGCAGACGCGCCGCCTTCAGATCGAGCAGCGTCGCGGCGACCACCAGGAACTCGGTGGTCTGGTCGAGTCCCATCTCCGCACCGAGGGTGCGCATGTAGGCGATGAAGTCGTCCGTCACCTGGTGCAGCGCGACTTCCGTCACGTCCAGCTGCCGCTGGTTGATCAGGGTGAGCAGCAGATCGAACGGACCCTCGAAATTCCGCAGCGTCACCCGGAAGCCGGGTTTGGCGGCGGGCGCCTGCGGGTCCTCGCCGTTCGAACCCTCGGTCTGCGGTGGTGCCGGAATGTCTTGCGTATCCACCACTTACCGGCCGGACCGGTGGATGACCTCGCGTGCCAGCGCACGGTACGCCTCGGCACCGGTCGATTTGGGCGCCCACGTGGTGATCGGTTCCCCGGCGACGGAAGTCTCGGGGAATCGCACGGTCCGGTTGATCACGGTGTCGTAGACCAGATCCCCGAACACCTCCACCACGCGGGCCATCACCTCGCGCGCGTGCAGGGTCCGCGAGTCGAACATCGTCACGACGATGCCGGCGAGTTCGAGCCGCGGGTTGAGCCTGTCGTGGACCTTCTCGACCGTGTCGTTGAGCAGCGCGAGGCCACGCAGGCTGAAGTACTCGCACTCCATCGGGATTATCACCGAGTCCGCGCAGGCCAAAGCGTTGACCGTGAGCAGGCCGAGGGACGGCTGGCAGTCGATGAGGACGTAGTCGTAGCGGTCGAGCACGGGATGCAGCACACGTCCGAGCGTCTGCTCCCGCCCCACCTCGGTGACGAGCTGGATCTCCGCCGCCGACAGGTCGATGTTGCTCGGCAGAAGGTCGAGGCCCTCGACGCGTGTCCGCATCAGGACGTCGTCGATCGAGACGCGCGGTTCGACGAGCAGATTGTGGACCGTCAATTCGAGGTCGTTGTGCGCGACGCCGAGGCCCGCGGACAACGCGCCCTGGGGATCGAGGTCGACGAGCAGGACCCGCCTGCCATATTCGGCCAGCGACGCACCCAGGTTGATCGTCGACGTCGTCTTGCCGACGCCGCCCTTCTGGTTGCACATCGCGACGATCTTGGCCGGTCCGTGCGAGGGCAACGGGGCGGGTTCCGGCACGTCACGCGTCGGCCGTCCCGTGGGGCCGAGTTCCTCCTCCACGACCACGGCAGCGTCCTCGAACAAGTCTGCGGTTTCAGTTTGCCGCACGTCGAACATGTCGCCCTCCGGTTGCGAGTGCTCTGACTCCGCCGCTGGCGGCTGCGGTGTCACCACGGTCCGATGATCCCCTGTTCTCTCGATGATCGCTGCCGATCCCACATCGTTATACGAACGCTACCGCCTCGTACCGTGAATTTTCCCCTCGACACGCTTTCCGCTACCGCGCCCCGGGGTGCGCTCCCGCCCACACTTCGCGGAGCGCACCCACTGTCACCAGCGCATATATCCGAGTGGTCGTCACCGACGCGTGTCCCAGCAACTCCTGAACGACGCGGACGTCGGCGCCGCCGTCGAGCAGGTGGGTCGCGGACGAGTGGCGGAGTGTGTGCGGTCAGGCCCGCGCGGCTTCGTCCCCGGCGGCACGTGCGCGCTTCCGCTCGCTGAACCGCTCGGGGCGATCGACCCAGGGGGCGCTCACGTCGCGGAGTTCGCCGAGACCACCCGGCCGGGACCGGGCGGCGGCGAGGGCCATCACTCCGGACGCGGCCGTGGCGTTGACGATGGTCCCGTTCAGCACCATCGACACGACCTCGTCGAACGGAATCCGCTCGATCTCGAGGTCGGCTTCCTCATCCTCCGGGTCGGGCCGGTCCACCTCGTACAGGTCCTCGGCGAGGAACACCCGCACCGACTCGTCCGTGAACCCCGGTGAGAGAACGACATCCACGAGGACGGACCAGCGCCGGGCCGCGAGGCCGGTCTCCTCCGCCAGTTCGCGTCGCGCGGCGTCGACGGGGTCCTCCCCCGGCTCGTCCAGCAGGCCCGCCGGGATCTCCCACAACCGGCGCCCCACCGGGTGCCGGTACTGGTGGATCAACACGATCCGGTCCTCGTCGTCGAGCACCACGACGGCGACGGCGCCGTGGTGCTCGACCACCTCACGTTCGGCGGTCCTGCCATCCGGCATCGCGACGTGATCCACGCGCAGCGCGAGGATCGCGCCGCGGTAGACGGCGCGTGAGTCGAGAGTCTCGAATTCGTGCCGGCCGATGTCGGGCATGGTCCGTGTCGCCCTATCCTGCGCTGTCGACCGACGCGACCTCGTCGCGGTCGGCGGAATCGGCGATCTCGTCGTCGGCGGCCGCACGCTCCTCACCGTGCACGTCGACGGGGAGGCGCTCCTCGAGCTTGTGCCGCAGCGCCGCGTCGACGAACGCCGCGAACAGCGGATGCGGACGCGTCGGACGGCTCTTCAGCTCGGGATGGGCCTGCGTGGCGACGAAGAACGGGTGCTGGTCGGCCGGGTACTCGACGAACTCGACGAGGTGACCGTCGGGAGAGGTGCCGCTGAACCGGAGTCCACTCTTGGCGATCCGGTCGCGGTACGCGTTGTTGACCTCGTAGCGGTGACGGTGACGTTCGGACACCTCTTCGCTGCCGTAGGCCCGGGCGACGACGGATCCCTTCGCCAGGACGGCCGGGTACGCGCCGAGGCGCATCGTGCCGCCGAGGTCGGCCTCACCAGCGATGACGTCTTCCTGATCGGCCATGGTGGAGATCACGGGGTGCGTGGTCTCGGGTTCGAACTCGGCGGAGTTGGCATCGTCCAGACCCACGCTGCGCGCGGCCTCGATCACGACGCACTGCAGACCCAGGCACAGTCCGAGCAGGGGGATCTTCCGGTGGCGGGCATACCGGATCGCACCGAGCTTGCCCTCGATGCCGCGGATTCCGAAGCCACCGGGAATCAGAACGCCGTCGACGTCGCCGAGCGCGGCCTGCGCGCCCGCTTCCGTCTCACACGCGTCGGACGGCACCCACGAGATCTCCACCTTGGAGCGATTTGCGAATCCGCCTGCACGCAGCGCCTCGGTGACGGAGAGGTACGCGTCGGGCAGGTCGACGTATTTTCCGACCAGGGCGATCCGCACGGTCTCGCGTGGCTGGTGGACACGCTCGAGCAGGTTTCCCCACACGGTCCAGTCCACGTCGCGGAACGGCAGTCCCAGCTGACGGACGACGTACGCGTCGAGGCCCTCGCTGTGCAGCACCTTCGGGATGTCGTAGATCGACGGCGCATCGGGGGTCGAGATGCAGCCGTCGACGTCGACGTCGCACATGAGCGCGATCTTGTTCTTCAGCGCCGGGGGAACCTCGCGGTCGCAGCGCAGGATCAGCGCGTCGGGCTGAATACCGATGTTCCGCAGTGCGGCAACCGAGTGCTGGGTGGGCTTCGTCTTGAGCTCACCCGACGGCGCCAGGTACGGGACCAGGGAGACGTGGAGGAAGAAGACGTTGTCCCGGCCGACGTCGTGGCGCACCTGACGGGCGGCCTCGAGGAACGGCTGCGATTCGATGTCGCCGACGGTGCCGCCGATCTCCGTGATGACGACGTCCGGGCGGTGCCCCTGCAGATCCGGCCCGCTCATCGCCAGGATGCGGCTCTTGATCTCGTCCGTGATGTGCGGAATGACCTGGACGGTGTCGCCGAGGTATTCGCCGCGCCGCTCCTTGGCGATGACCGTCGAATACACCTGGCCGGTGGTCACATTCGCCTGACCGGACAGGTCGCGGTCGAGGAAGCGCTCGTAGTGGCCGACGTCGAGGTCGGTCTCCGCACCGTCCTCGGTGACGAAGACCTCACCGTGCTGGAAGGGGTTCATCGTGCCCGGATCGACGTTGAGATACGGATCCAGTTTCTGCATGGTCACGCGCATTCCCCGCGCGGTCAGCAATTGCCCGAGGCTCGAGGCTGTGAGGCCCTTGCCGAGTGAGGAGGCGACGCCGCCGCTCACGAAGATGTGCTTGGTGGCGGTACGCGAATGAGTGCGTGACTGTGGCAAAGGGGCTCCCGTGACGACTGTGCAGGGCTTGGTCTGTTCGAGCAATGCTGGGGCCTGCCGACCCACGGGACTTCACGGTAACACCTCGGCGGACGTCCCGGAAACAACGCGCCGCGATTGCCCGCCCCGATGTGACGCGCGCTACGCCGGGGTGGCCCCCACGGTGACTCCGGTGGTGCCGGGTCCCGTGCCGTACCGGCCTGCGCCGCCGTTCAGTTGCTCCTGCAGGGCGAGCGGAACGGTGATCTTGCCTGCTTCCCGGTCGATGTTGTCGATCGTCGTGAGCGCCGCCGAGAGAGCGGCGTCGGCCCGGGCCACGGCGACCGCGCCGTTGCCCTGGGCGGAGGCCGGACGTCCGGCGAGCACCGCACCGGCACCGCGCGAGTCCAGCGCGCCCGCGAACCGCGCCACGACGGCACCGCGGTTGCCGCTGACGCCGTCCTCGACGTCCCTGTCACCGGTCAGCACCACCGCGACCTGCGCAGGCTGGACCGCGCCGTCGTCGTAGCTGACGAATCCGGCGCCGCGCAGGGTCTCGAGGGCGAGCGCCATCTCCTGGGCGGAACTCTGCGGCTGACCCGTCTCCTTGCCGAGCATGAGAACCGAGCCCAGCAGGTCGCCCGCGAGGCTGCCCTGGTCGACGGCCCCGGTCTTCAACGTGACGCCCGCGGGGATCACGTTGTTGACGACCGTCCGCAACCGGTCACCGCCCGTGGCGTCGACGAACGAGTCGGTCAACGACACCCGCCCGGTCACCGAACCGCCGGCCTGCGCGATCATCCGGTTGACTCCGTCGAGGTCGGCGGGGTCGGCATCGGGGGTCGTCACGACCATCACCGTGCGCTGCGCGAGCGAGCCTGCGACCACGCGGCCGCCCACCGCGGAATCGAAGCCGTCCGCCGAGTTCAACTGCTCGGTCAGTTGGTTGTTGCGTTCGGTCGCGTTCTCCATGTCGGTCTGCAGGTCGGCCTTGTCGTCGCGCAGTCCCGACACGAGACCGCTCGACAACAGGCCGGAGCCCATCACCACGCCGATTGCCAGAGCCAGAAAGATCGCCGCTATGGAAATGGCATGTTGACGCAGAGAAATCACTTGAAGAACCCCTGGACCCACAACGCGAAGCTGTTCCATGTCGCGACGGCCCAGTCGAGTGCCTCACCACCCACGTTGGACACGACCAACGCCACGATCACGGCCACGAGAGCGGCGAGGACGAGCAGCGCGATCGCGCCGCCCGACACCCGGCTCCGGTACAGGGTCGCCACGGCCTTCGCGTCCACCAGTTTCGGCCCGACCTTCAGGCGGGTCATGAACGCCGACGGGTTGCTGTCGCGGCGGCCGCGGTCGAAGAACTCGTCGAGGGAGACGGTGCTCCCGACCGTGACGATCAGCGACGCGCCGTGGTGGTCGGCCAGCAGCAGGGCCAGGTCGGACGGGGACCCGGACGCGGGGAACGTCATCGCTCCGATGCCGAGGTCCTGGATACGCGACAGACCGGGTGCGTGGCCGTCCTGGTCGGCGGGCAGGACCACCTCGGCGCCCGACTTCAACGTCGCGCTCGTGATGTCCTCTGGGTCGCCGACGATGAGGTCCGGGCGATAGCCCGCCGACTTCAGGACGTCGGCGCCTGCCCCGACTCCGATGAGGATCGGTGAGTACTCCTTGATGAACGGCTTGAGGTTCTTCAGGTCGGACGCGTGGTCCGGGCCGTCGGACACGATGACGACGTGCCGGTCCTTCATGTCGACGTCGACGTCGGGGACTCCGACCCCGTCGATCAGCAGCGGACTCTCGGTGCGGATGAACTCGATGGTGTTGCCGGAGAATGCCTCGAGGTGGTCGACCAGTCCGGTCTTCGCCTCGATCATCCGGTCTGAGATCTCCGCCTCGGTCTGTTCGTCGCCGTTGGCGATGCGCCGTTCCCCGGAGTAGACACCTCCCCCGTTCACCCGGACCTTGCTGCCGTCCTTGATGCTCTTGAAGACCTCGGCGCCCGCCGAATCCACCAGGAGGATCCCGTTGGCGACGATCACCTCCGGGCCGAGGTTGGGATACCGACCCGAAATCGAGGGCGACGCGTTGATCACAGCGAGGACGCCGGCCTTCACCAGGGCGTCCGCGGTTCCGCGATCGAGGTCGAGCTCGTCGAGAACGACGATGTCGCCGGGTCCGACGCGGCGCAGCAACTTGGCCGTGTTGCGATCCACCCTGGCGATGCCGCTGACCCCAGGCAAAGTTTCGGTGTTACGTGACAGCAGTGCCGGCATCTTCATGGATTCGATGATGGACCGGAAGCAGGACCGACCTGTGGAGGCGCGCCGAACCGTTTACCACATCAGTCACACCATTACCACGGCGGCCGACGGCTCACCGGGCCGGGTCAGGCGGACCGCTCGGCGTTGGCAGTCGCCAGCAGCTCCTCCGCGTGGGCGCGACCGGTCTCCGTGTCGTCGAGGCCGGCGAGCATCCGGGCCAGTTCCACGACCCGTTCGTCGTCGGTGAGTGTATGCACGCCACTGCTGACGACGCCGTCCTCGTCGTCGACCTTGTCGACCACCAGGTGGGTGTCCGCGAACGCCGCAACCTGCGGCAGGTGCGTGACGACGATGACCTGGTGCGTGCGGGCCAGCCGGGCCAGTCGCCGGCCGATCTCGACCGCGGCGCGCCCTCCGACGCCGGCGTCGACCTCGTCGAACACCATCGTCGCGCCCGAGTCGGACCCGGCGAGCACCACCTCGAGGGCGAGCATCACGCGCGAGAGTTCACCGCCGGACGCGCTCTTGCTGATCGGCAGCGACTGCGCGCCGCTGTGCGCCGACAGCCGGAACTCCACTTCGTCGACGCCGGACGATCCCGCGTGCAGTTCGGTGCCGTCGACAGTGAGCGGGGCCGTGTCCTGGGGTCCGGCGATCCGGGGCCGGACCGTCACCTCGAGTGCCGCGCGGCCCATTGCCAGACCGGCGAGTTCGGAGCTGACGGCCTTGGCGAGCTTGGTCGCGGCCTTGACGCGGGCCGCGGTCAGTTTCGACGCCGCCTCCGCCGTCGACGCCGCCGACTCCTCCACCTGCTTCGTCAGGGCGGCCAGCGCATCCGAGGAGACGTCGATCTTCGCGAGCCGCGCACGGGCGTTGTCGGCCCATTCCAGTACGCCGTCGACGTCGGCGGCGTACTTACGGATGAGGTTCTTCAGTTCTGCCTGCCGGGACAGCAGGGAGTCCAGCGCCCCAGGGTCCGCCGGTAGCCCGGCGAGATACGTGGTGAGATCGGCGGAGACGTCGGTGACCACCGCGATCGCGTCGGCGAGGCGGGGTCCGAGTCCGTCGAGTTCGGGGTCGGTGGCCGATTCGATTCGGGCCCGCGCCTCGGACAGCAGATCCAGCGCGGGCGCGGCCACACCGTCACCGTCCATGTCGTCGCCACCGGCTAGAGCGGCGTGTGCTTCCTCCGCCGCCGACCGCAGCGAGTCGAGTTCGCTGAGCCTGCGCACCTCCGACACGATCGACTCGTCTTCGCCCGGGGTCGGGGCGACGCCGTCGATCTCGTTGAGGGCGAACGTCAGTTGGTCGGCTTCCTGCGCGAGTTCCCGGGTACGACCGGTCCGTTCGATCAGTTCGGATCGCGCGGTCATCCACTCGTCGCGGTGCTTGCGGTACCGCGCGATCAGCGGCCCGACCGCCTTGTCGGCGAATCGGTCGAGCGCGGCGCACTGCTGGTCCGGGCGGAGCAGCCGCAGCTGATCGTTCTGCCCGTGCACGGTGAGCAGTGGATCGGTGAACTCGGACAGCAGGCCCGCCGGAACGCTGCGCCCACCCAGGTGGGCCCGGGACCGGCCGTCGCTGCCGACGGTGCGGACCGCGATGATGGTGCCGTCCTCGTCCCGCTCGGCACCCGTCGATTCCAGCAGCCGCGACACCGCACGTTCGACGTGCTCCGAGCCCTCGTCCGTCATGAACCGGCCCTCGACGACGGCGCGCGGCGCACCGAGCCGAACCCGGCCCGCGTCGGCCCGCGCACCGCTGAGCAGGTGCAGGCTCGTCACCACCATCGTCTTGCCCGCGCCGGTCTCACCGGTGAGCACGGTCAAACCTTCGTGGAATTGCGCCGACGCCTCGGAGATCACGCCGAGGTTGTCGATCCTGATCTCTGCCAGCACGTCTAGGGCTTCCTTCCTCGCCACCCTGTGACGGGCAGCTCGAACTTTCGCACCATCCGGTCCGCGAACGGCGCCGAATCCAGTCGTACCCAACGAACGGGTTCCTTGCCACGCACCACTTCGACGCGGGCGCCCGCGGGCAATTCGAGGGTCCGGCGACCGTCGCAGAACACCAGGCCGTCGTGGCTGCCTGCCACCGTCTCCACCGCGATCAACGATTCCGGGCTCGTCACGAGGGGGCGCGCGAACAAGGCATGCGCGTTGCTCGGGACCACCAGCAGCGCCTCGAGTTCCGGCCACACCACGGGGCCGCCCGCCGAGAACGCGTATGCCGTCGACCCGGTGGGTGTGGAGATGAGGACGCCGTCGCAGCCGAATGCCGACACCGGCCGCCCGTCCACCTCGAGCACCACCTCGAGCACACCGAGCCGGGACCGGTTCTCGATGCTGGCCTCGTTGAGCGCCCAGCCTCGTTCGATGATCTCGTCGTCCACCCGGACCAGCACGTCCAGCGTCATGCGGTGTTCGATGCGGTATTCCCGGCGCACCACCTGGCCTAATGCCTCGTCGAGGTGCTCGGCCTCCGTTTCCGCGAGGAACCCGATCCGGCCCAGATTGATGCCCAGGACCGGAATGGACGCGGCCTGGGCGAGTTCCGCTGCCCGGAGGAACGTGCCGTCGCCGCCGAGGACGAGCACCATTTCGCACCCGAGGGCGGCGTCGGGGCCGGCCTGCACGATGGTGACTTCCAGCCCTGGAACCAGGAATTCGTCGGCCGCCATGCCGTCCATCGGTTCGATGCGGGTGCTGTCGACCTCGTCGACGAGCACGCGCAGTCCGATCCCGGCCCGCTCGAAGATCTTGCCGACGCGCCGCGCGGTCTCCGTGATCTCGGCGCGACCCGGGTGCGCCACGAGCAGGATCTCCCGCTCGCGTTGCTGGGCGCCGCTGCTTCCCCCGCTCACTGTGGTCCCTCCTGCACCGCGGTGCGGATCAACTCTTCTACCGACTCGACCTGTACATCATCCGTCCCGGGTGTGACATCCGCGCGGAGCCACAGGAAGTATTCGACGTTCCCCGACGGTCCCGGCAGTGGACTGGCCACTGCACCGACGGTACGCAGTCCCAGCGACGCCGCCGTCTTCGCGACGTCCAGTACCGCGGCGACACGCAACTCCGGGTCACGCACAACCCCACCGGAGCCCACGTGATCCTTGCCGACCTCGAACTGCGGCTTCACCATCGGTATCAGGTCTGCGCCCTCGGCCACGCAGGCGACGAACGCCGGGAGCACGAGTTTCAGGGAGATGAACGACAGGTCCGCGACCACCAGTTCGACCCGGCCGCCGATCTGTTCGGCATCGATGGATCGCACGTTGGTGCGGTCCACGACGTGCACGCGGTCGTCGGACTGCAGGCGCCACACCAACTGTCCGTACCCGACGTCCACCGCCACGACCTCCCGCGCGCCGTGGTGCAGCAGCACGTCGGTGAAGCCGCCGGTCGATGCGCCGGCGTCGAGACAGCGCTTGCCGTCGACTTCGAGTCCGCGGGGGCCGAACGCCTCGAGCGCACCGAGGAGTTTGTGCGCGCCGCGGGATGCCCAGGACACTTCGTTGTCGACCTCGACCACCCGCAGCGGCGTTCCCGCTTCGATGGCGGTGGCCGGTTTGGTCGCTGCCGCACCCGAGATCAGCACTCGGCCGGAGGCGATGAGTTCTTGCGCGTGTTCTCGGGACCGGGCCAGTCCCCGCCGAACGAGTTCGGCATCCACCCGTGCTCGACGGGCCACGTCAGATCTTGTCCACGGTGGCCAGGGCCTCCACCAGCACGTCGTGCGCCTTCTCGAGAAGATGGGCTTTGCGTGGGATGACCCCGACGCCGTGCTCGTCGTCGGGATCAGGTTCGACGGCTCCGAGCCGCGACAACAATCCGTCGACCTCCGTGTGGATCTTCTCGGGGTCGACACTCTGAGGAGGCCCAGGTAGATGGGCTCCCGGGCGCGGTATTGGCGTGCTCATCGGGCACAACGCTAGTCCATCGCGTTCCGATACGCATACAGCGAATCGCGTGACGAACAACGCGGGTCCGGTGGGGTTCAGGCACCCCAGCCGGAGACGACTGCGCTCACCGCGGGCGTCGTCGACGTGATCCGCGCGAAGTCGGGGAATTTCCATGCACCGACGGCCACGGCCCGCAGCAACGCGGCCGAATCCACCGGTTCACCGGAATCCGCGGCTGGTTCGATCACCAGATCGGTGCCGTCGAACTCGACCGACCACCGGCTGTCCTCCCCGACGAGCGACTCGTCGGCGGGCCGGTTTAGCGCGTCCAGTTCGGATGCCAGGTACGTGGGGCGCTGCTCCGGGACGGCACGCAGCACGTCGATCGCAGTACTCACTCCGGTGAGCACCAGCAGCGAGTCGAGACCGACGTTGTTGGCGCCTTCGATGTCGGTGTCCAGCCTGTCGCCGACGACGAGGGGCCGCACACAACCGCTGCGGCGCATCGCATCTTCCATCAGCGGCGCGGCCGGCTTACCCGCCACGAGTGGTTCGCGGGACGTCGCCGCGCGCAGGGCTGCGACCATCGAACCGTTGCCGAGCACGAGACCCCGCTCGGTGGGGAGGGTCGAGTCGAGGTTCGCCGCCACCCAGACGGCACCCGCACGGATCGCGAGGGTCGCCTCGGCGAGGATCGCCCAGTCCGTGGTCGGCGAATGTCCCTGGACGACAGCGGCGGGTGCGTCCTCGAACGAACGCACCGGACGCAGTCCGACGTTGCGCACCTCGTCGGCGAGCGCTTCGGTGCCCACGACGAGCACCGGTGAGCCGGGTGCGACGTTTTCCGCGAGCAGCCTGGCCGCGGACTGCGAACTCGTCACCACCGTCGACTCGCCGGCGTCGAAACCGAGTTCGGTCAGGTGTTCCGCGACGTCGCCGGGACTGCGACTGGCGTTGTTGGTCACGTAGTAGCAGGACTGCGTCCCGGCCGCCAAAGCCTCACGCGCACCGGGGATTTCCTGCGGCCCCTGGTACAGGGTGCCGTCGAGGTCGAGCAGCAGTGCGTCGTAATTGTCGCGCAGCGTCGTCACTGATCGTCTCCGGTCAGCTCGGCCACACGCTCCTCCGCGTCGGTGTCGCCCTCGAGATCCGCGGCGGCGGAGTTGAGGAACCACTTGAGTCCATCCTCGATACGACCGGCCGCAACCAGGGCATCCGCGTACGCATAGAACAGGCGAGCGGCACTGGGACCGGTCCGCGCGGCGTCGAGATCGGGAGTCTGCAGCGTGACGACGGCCTGATCGAACTGTCCGAGATCCATGCGCGCACCGGCGACCACCATGCGCAGCTCGGCAGCTTCGTCACCCGAGAGTGCAGCGGCTTCCTCGCTTCGGCCGAGTTCGATCGCACGTTCCGGGCGACCGAGTCCACGTTCGCAGTCCGCCATCACCGCGAGCAGTCCGGGACCGCCTGCCATGCGACGAGCAGCGCGCAACTCCGACAAGGCTTCCGCCCATTCGCCGGCGTGGTATGCGGTGATACCCGCAGCCTCACGGACGATGGCGATGCGACCCGCACGCTGACGCGCGGCCCGGGCATGTGCGAGTGCGAGGCGCGGATCGTCGTCGACGAGCTTGCCGGCCATCACCAGGTGACGCGCAACCGTGTTCGCGTTCGTCTTGTCCAAGCTCAGCAGGTCTCGGCGGACGGCCGGATCGAGTTCGCCTGCCTCGACGTTCTCGGGCAGATCCGGTTCGTCCGGACGGGCCTGCTGCCGCTGCGGACGGTCACCTTCACGTCCGCGAGGCGCGAAGCCGCCCTCACCGCCACGACGGGGTCCGCCACCACGACGATCGCCCCCTGCGCCGCCACGGTTGTCGCGCGAATCGCGACGGGGACCGCCGGACGAGCCACCACGACCGGAACCGCCGGCGCCGCCACGATTACCACCGGAGGCACCGCCACGGTTAGCACCGGAGGCACCGCCACGGTTAGCACCGGAGGCACCGCCTCGGTCATTACTCGAGGCACCGCCTCCGCGGAAGGACCGACGTCCGTCGTCACTCTCCGACACAGTCATTCCTTTCACACAAACCACGAAAGGGGACCCAGTATATTGGGTCCCCTTTCGGTAACGGATGTTCGGCGGTGTCCTACTCTCCCACACCCTGTCGGGTGCAGTACCATCGGCGCTGGAGGGCT
>NZ_WXYH01000362.1:0-39936 GCF_009872365.1 Rhodococcus sp. T7 | reverse complement strand
AAGAAGGTCCGCAAGGTCGAGTTCATCGACCTCGTCCCCAAGTCCGCCGCAGGCAAAATCCTCCGCAAGGACCTCCGCACGCGGGAAACAGCAGGACAGTAGACGGTCATCTGTAGCCAACGACGTTGAGTGCAGGTGCCGCCCGACCAGCAGCTCGGGCAGCACCTGCACCCCACCCCTCGCGTGATCGACTCGTGTGCCTGAGACGTCCGCGGCGTCATGTGACCACCATGACGGCCCCGACGCTACCAGAAAACAGGCCGAATGGTTTGTTTCATTCTCCCGGGGCAGACCGAGCACGCAGGTCGAGTCCGCGCAGGAGGGCCGCGAGGCCGGTCTCGAACTCGTGGTCTTGGCCCAGGGCGACGACTTGCCGCGCGATGTCGATGAAGTGAGACGCCGCCGCGTCGGTCCGATCGGTGGCGATGACAATCTCACCCCCGTCACGCGCCGTCTGCTGCTCGATCGCCGAACCGATGGTGTACCGCGAGACGGCAATCAAAGCCAACGCCGCGTCCGTACCACTGAAACCCGCTCCCTCCAACAGGGCGATTTGCTCGATCGCGATATCGAGACTCGGACTTCGCGAACCCGTCGACGCGATCAGCCTGGCGCCGTCGCGGACGCTCAGCATGGCACGGCGCAGGCTCCGCGCGTTCCGGGCCACGAACTCGTCCCAGCCTTCGCCGTCGGCGGGAAGGCGAGCGGTGTGCCGACGGCACAGAATCTCCTCCGCAACGGCGTCGAGCAACTCGGCTTTGCCGCCGAAGTAGTGGTAGAGGCCAGGCTGACGAACGCCGAGGCGAGTCGCGATCGCTCGGAGCGAGACACTGTCGAGTCCGCGCTCCTGCATCAACTCGATCGCGGCCGACACGATGGAATCCCGGTCCGTGCGTCGCGGGTACGGCATGAGCCTCAACGTATACCTTGAACAGCAAGATTATCAACGATAACCTTGGGGGTGTGTCCCACCGAGCGAAGGGAACATCATGAAACGAGAAGACATTTGGAGCGGCACCGTCGTGAAGAAGTCACGCGGTCTGCTGGACGGCTCCAACCTCTACCGAAGGGTCACCGTCCGCACCGACGACGACCGGACCGCGAAGGTCAGGGTCAATCGGACGCTGTGGAACGAACTCGCCGTCGGCGACCGCGTCGTGAAGGACGCGGGCCAGGAGCCTTACCGCGCATGACCGGTGACGTGATGTCGGGCCACCGGAATCCTCGCCTCCCCGACAGCAAGCCCCTCCACCCCGACGTCCAGACGCAACAGAGCGCCCACCGTCGTGACGTATATCGCCCTCCCGGAGAACGCGAGTGAGGACACGAAACGCCCAGACACGTCGATCAACTCGTCGAGGACACCGTCGGGAGTGAAACGCGCAATGCCGCCACCACTGCCCAGTGCCACCCAGACGCCGCCCTCCACGTCGACCGCGAGCCCGTCACATTCCCCGCGCGGTGCCCGCGCAAATACCGATCCTCCGTCCGGGCCGAGTACCCGGACACGCGCGGCAGCGAACTCCGCAACATACACGGTCATGCCGTCCGGCGACGCACCGATCCCGTTCGGCCACAACAGATCATCGACCACGACACGCACCGAACCTGCCGGTGTCATCCGCAGCAACTCCGACGGCGGCGCGGTCTCCCCCGCGCCAGGACGGTGCCGCAGAACCCCCACCAGCACTGATCCGTCGGCGGTGACGGTCATGTCGTTCACCCCGGTCGCCCCGTCGACCTCGAGCACAGTGGTCAGACCCGCGACGCCGACATGCACAAGATCGCGACCACCCACCAGCAGTCCACCGTCGACATGCGCCGCGATTCCGCCGATCCCCCGCCGGCGCGCCACCAGGGTGGTGACCCCGGCAGGAGACCATCGATGCACCCCACCGACGGTGGTGTTCGCGAACACCACCGAACCGTCCGGCATCGGACGCGGGGCCTCCAGCAAGCCCTCCCCTTCGAACAAGACGTCCACAACCCACATATAGTCCTCGACCACCCGGGTGAGTCACCGTTTCGCTGCAGGACAGCCGCTCGGCGATCTTCTCGCCCTCGGCCAGGGACCGTGGAGTTCCGGTCAGCACGCCGTCCGGGATGGAGGTCGTCAGGCGGGGCGGGGCGCCAGCGGTCACCGTCACGGTGAGGTGTAGCCGCGAGAGCCGACGAGTTCGTAGGCGGTCTGGGTGAAGGTGCGGGCGGCGGTGCTGATGTAGGCGCCTTGCCGGTAGAGGAGGGCTACCGTACGGGCCGGCAGGGGCGGGTCGAGGAGGACGGGGACGAGGTGGGGGTGGTCGTGGGTGATGGCGTCCGGTAGAACAGTGGCCACGGACGCGCGTTGGACGATCTCGATTATGGATTGAATCGAATTGGCCTCGAATATGATTCGTGGTTCGACGCGGTGTTCGGCAAAGTAGGTGTCGATGTGGCTGCGGGTGGCGAAATCGCCACTGAGCAGCGCCAGTTGCCGGTCGTGTAAAGCTTGCGCGGGTAGGGGTTCCGGACTCGGATCAGCGTCTTGGATGCCGGTGACGAGGCCGAGGGTTTCGATGAAGAGCGCGGCAGCAGTGATGCCGGTCAGGTGGGATCCGGTAAAGGCGATACCGAGGTCCAGATCGTCGGCGAGCAGGGCCGATTCGATGCGGTCCTGAGTTGCCTCGGTGAAGGTCAGGACTATACCCGGGTGGCGGGTGTGGAATTCGGCGACGAGTGGGCCGATGAGATAGGCCGCGAAGGTGGGGGTGGCACCCAGGCGCAGGTGACCGCGCGAGAGGTCTTGGACGTCGTGGACTGCGCGTTCGGCGGCGCTCAGATCACGCAGCGCACGCCGGGCATGGTCGACGTAGACGTCACCGACGTCCGTGAGCCGGACTCTGCGGCCGGTGCGGTCGAGTAGCTGCACACCCACTGTGCGTTCGAGCTGCTTGATCTGTTGAGAAAGCGTGGGCTGGGAGATGTGCAGGTCTTCGGCAGCGCGGGTGAAGTTGCCGTGCTCGGCGACGGCGAGCAGATAGCGCAGGTGGCGCAGTTCGAGGGCGGCCATGGGTCAACTATAGCTGCCAACAATTGCCTCGATGGATATCAAGTCTTGGACTCTATAGATGCAGTTCGTGCAGGGTGGAAGTCACAGCCGACAGGGGCTGATCACCACCGAAGGAAGTGACCCATGCAAGACCTCGCCGAAGGTGTCGCTCATTTCCGGGAAACCGTATTCCCGGAGAAGGCGGAGTTGTTCGCCCACCTGGCCTCGCATCACACGCCGCACACGCTGTTCATCAGCTGTTCCGATGCCCGCGTCGTGCCGGAGTTGATCACCGGCACTGAGCCGGGTGACCTGTTCGTCATCCGCACTGCCGGCAACCTGGTGCCCGCCTACACGCCCGGAACCGACGGCGTGGCCGCGAGTATCGAGTATGCCGTGGCGGCGCTGGCCGTGAAAGACATCGTCGTCTGCGGCCACTCCGCCTGCGGCGCGATGACCGCGCTGGCTCAGGGACATGACCTCAGCGGTGCCCCCGCGGTTGCCGCATGGCTGCGGCACGCGGACACTTCCCAGGCCCGCACCCCCGGCACCGGTGACGTCGACGCTCTGGTGCGCCAGAACGTGCTCACGCAGCTGGCGAACCTGGCCACCCACCCTTCGGTTGCTCGCGCCTTGGCGGGGCAGAAGCTCACCCTCCACGGCTGGGTCTTCGACATCGCCACCGGCGCAGTCGAAGTACTGCCCACCGCAGGCTTCGGTCTCGTTTCCTGACTCCCCTTACCCACAACTTCTACCTCGCGATCCGCGCGACGTGGTCCACCCGAAAGGGAAAGAAGCACCAATGATGATGCAGGACCAGTTCGACCCGACCGCCCGTCAGGCCATCGCCAACACAGCTGTCGACGCCAAGACCCGCAAGGGCCTTTCCTGGCAGCAGATCGCCGACGCGTCCGACCTGTCGGTTGCCTTCACCACCGCCGCAGTCCTCGGCCAGCACCCTCTGCCGGAGCCGTCGGCAAAGGCTGTCGCTGAGCTGCTCGGCCTAGATGAGGACGCAGCCCTGCTGCTCCAGTCCGTCCCGACCCGAGGATCGATCCCTGGCGGTATCCCCACCGACCCGACCATCTACCGCTTCTACGAGATGCTCCAGGTCTACGGCACCACCCTCAAGGCGCTCGTCCACGAGCAATTCGGCGACGGCATCATCTCCGCAATCAACTTCAGACTCGACGTGAAGAAGGTTGCGGACCCCGAGGGTGGCGAGCGCGCCGTGATCACACTGGACGGCAAGTACCTACCGACGAAGCCGTTCTGATCCGACATCGAGCCTGCACAGACCGGACATCGACGGGGTGGGCCGGAAGCACCTTCCGACCCACCCCGCACCCCGACCACTCATCCGAGGAGGACACCTCCATGGACTTCGTCCAACGCACCATCGATCTCGCCCGCCAGAACGTCTCCACGGGTGGCCGACCGTTCGCAACCGTCATCGTCAAGGACGGCGAGATCGTCGCCGAGAGCCCCAACAAGGTCGCCCAGACCGGAGACCCCACCGCCCACGCAGAGATTCTCGCGATCCGCGAAGCCTGCACCAAGCTGGGCACCGAGCACCTGACCGGCGCCACCATCTACGTCCTCGCCCACCCCTGCCCTATGTGCCTGGGTTCGCTGTACTACTGCTCACCAGACGAAGTCGTCTTCCTCACCACGCGCGCAGACTACGAGCCCTACTACGTGGACGACCGCAAGTACTTCGAACTCGCCACCTTCTACGACGAGTTCTCCAAACCCTGGGACGAACGCCGCCTTCCCATGCGATACGAACCGCGCGATGACGCCATCGACGTCTACCGGCACTGGCAAGCGAACTCGGCTTAGCACCGTCTCCGGCGCAATGCAGTGGACGGTTGCCCTGCGCCAACCGTGCAGGCCAACCGTCGGAGGTATCTCGACGGCACCTGACCGTTTCGCAGCACGATTGCCGCGAGATTCAGCACGGCACCGTTGCTGCCTACGCGGCCGGCGCCTTGGCCTGAGCGAGATTGAAGGCGTCTACGATCTCCGCCGAGATCCGGCCGCGGGCCGATATAGCGAGGCCTTCGCCGATCGCCCACTCGCGAATCTCCCTGGTCGTCCTCTTCGCCGGAGCCTTGCTCACCGCCGCCCTGTTCGATGGAGCCTTCGTCGCGGCCGTCTTCTTCGCGGCTACCTTCTTCACAGCCGGCTTCCCCGCAGCGACCTTCTTCGCCCGAACCGCCTTTGTCTGAACCTTCTTTGTCTGAACCTTCTTCACTCGAGCGTCGTGGAAGGCCCGCTCGACCTCGGCCGAGATCCGACCACGGGCAGACACATCAAGACCCGCACCGATCGCCCACTCCCGAATCTCCTTGGTCGTCTTCGTCGCCGGAGCATTCTTCGCGGCAGGCTTTTCCGCAACTACCTTCGTCACAGCCGGTTTCTCCGCGGCGACCTTCTTCGCCGGCACCGTTGTTGCCTCAACCTTCTTTGCCTGGCGCTTCTTTGGCTGACTCTGCTTGGTCTGAGCGTCTTCGAAGGCTTTTACGATCTCTGCCGAAATCCGACCGCGGGAGGACACATCCAGACCCGCACCGACCGCCCACTCCCGAATCTCACTGGTCGTCCTCGCCACCGGAGCATTCTTCGCGGCAGGCTTCTCCGTGGCCACCTTCTCCGTGGCCACCTTCTTCACGGCCACCTTCTTCACGACCGGCTTCTTCACGACCGGCTTCCGTGCGTCGAGCTTCTTCACCGGAACCCTTTTTGGCTGACTCTGCTTTAGCTGAGCGTCCTCGAAAGCTATTACGATCTCAGCGGGAATCCGACCGCGGGGCGACACATCAAGACCCGCACCGACCGCCCACTCGCGAATCTCCTTGGTCGTCTTCGCCGGAGCCGTCTTCGTCTGAACCTTCTTTACCTGGGCGTCCTCGAAAGCTTTCACGACCTCAGCCGGAATCCGACCGCGGGAGGACACATCAAGACCCGCACCAATCGCCCACTCGCGAATCTCTCTGGTCGTCTTCGCCGAATCTTTCGAACCCGTCGGTGATTGGGCCATCTTGTTCTCCTTCTTCGCTGGGCAATCGTCGAACGCACACAGTAACGGCAAACTTCGCTCGGTAGTCAGAAAGCTCACCTGAGCTGACTTTTCGACGCCTCCAATTATTACCTATCCGAGCAGACCAACACGATGATCCGGGCTCCGCAGCGCAACTCTCTCCCGAAAGTCGATTCCCACCACCCTCCGAAATGCCTCGGCCCCTGCAGCATCAAGCGTGTCGGCTTTGACGCATTCGGCCACAGGTGGTTCAACACAGCGTGAGCCGAGTCACACCTGCACCGAGTCGTGACGTCTGAAACTGTACGGAAAGGCAATCGAACTGGCGTGGCCCGATCACACTGCGGGCACTCAGACTCCGCTGAGACTTGATACGAATTCGTCGATGGCCCCGCGGCGGCCGGGGACAATCACCTTTCGAAGACGGTCCAGATCAACTCGTCCAGGTGGTCGGTGTGCGCGTGGGTGATGCGCGTGACGCCGACAGAGCGGAGTCCGCGTCCCCGTACGAGTTCTGCGAGCGGTGTTCCGTCACGCTCAGCGGTCGCCTTGCGGCCGGACGTGTGCCGAAGTGTGTATGCGCGGCCGGGGAGGGTGACTTCGGCTCTTTTGTACTTGCGGCGCATCCTTCCGGCCATTTGGTCGGTAGCGGTGAACTCGTCACCGGGTCCCGGGCGCAGTGTGACGCGAGTGATATGCGACGGATCGATCAGCGTGACCGAGGACAGGTCGTCGTTGATCCGGGCCGTCCAGCCGGTGATTGTTGGTTGATTCCACGACACGTGGTGATTCTGTCAGGCCCGTGCGTGGACCGCGTGACCCGCATCGCGGCCGGCGCCTCCGTCGGCACGCGTTGCGCGATTTCGGTGTCACCGACTGCCCGCGCCCGGCACCGAGCAGTTCGGTGAACTCGGATGCATGCGACTCCCACACGGCCCGTTGTCCGGCTCGACGGTCAGGCGAAAAGACTGATTCGTCGAGGCTCTCCGGCGATCACGGGCGCGGGCATCACACGAAGGCGTTTTGTCCGGTTAACGACCGTCCGACGATCAGGGTGTTCATTTCCCTGGTTCCCTCGTACGAGTAGATCGCTTCCGCGTCGGCGACGAATCGGCCTACGTTGTGTTCCAGGAGTATTCCGTTGCCGCCCATCAGCTCCCGCGCCCAGCCGACGGTTTCACGCATGCGGACCGTACAGAATGCCTTGGCGAGCGATGAGTGCCGGTCTTCGGCGTGCCCCTGATCCTGCAACTGGGACAGCCGTGCGCACAGGGCCAAGGACGAGGTGATGTTTCCGAGCATCCGCACCAGCAAATCCTGCACGAGCTGGAAGCCGCCGATCGGCCGGCCGAACTGTTCACGAGCGCAGGCATATCTCAGCGCGTTTTCGTATGCGCCGCGCGCGCATCCGACCGCCATCCAGGCCACGCCCGCGCGTGTCAGTCGTAGCACCTCGGCGGTGTCCTTGAACGTGTTCGCGCCCTGTAGGCGGTTGTGCTCCGGAACCCGCACGTTGTCGAGGGTGATGAGCGCGTTCTGCACGATCCGAAGGGCGATCTTGTGCTCCTGCTTGTCCGCCGTGAATCCGGGCGAGGAGTTGTCGACGACAAATCCCTTCACCTGGCCGTCGGCGACGTCCTTGGCCCAGATGACCGTGAGGTCGCCGAACGTCGCGTTGCCGATCCATTTCTTCTGCCCGTTCAGGGTCCAGGTGTCACCGTCGCGTTCGGCGGTGGTGGTGAGCCCGCCCGACGCACCGGAGCCGACGTCGGGTTCGGTCAGCCCGAAGGATCCGATCTGCTCGTACCGTGCCATCGCTGGGAGGAAGCGTTCGCGTTGTTCGTCCGAACCGCACAGGTAGATCGACCCCATCGCCAGGCCGCCGTGCACGCCGTTGAAGGTGGCGATCGAGGAATCCGTGCGGGCCAGCTCCATCGCAATCATCCCGTCGAGCAGGTAGCTCCGTCCGGCACAGCCATGACCCTGGTAGGGCACGCCGGCGATGCCGAGTTTCCGGAGTCCGGGCACGATCTCGAATGGGAAGGTCCCGGCATTCCAATGTGTGTTGATGATCGGGTCGACCTCGGTGGTCATGAAATCGCGCACGGAGTGCAGCATTGCGCGCTCGGAATCGGAGAGCATCTGTTCGAATGCATAGAAATCCGAGGTGTCGATGTTCGGACCGGGGCTCATGGGCATACTCCTGGGTCGTGAAGGAAGGTGGTGATCACCGGCGCGAGTTCGGTGGCATTGGTGACCAGGTCGATGTGTCCGCCGGAGTGCAGATGGACGGTTGAATGTGGCAACAGCTGATTCATGATGCGGGCGTTGACGACGGGCACGATCGGGTCGTCGGTACCCGCGACGAGGAGGGTCTGCTGCCTGATCGCGGGCAGCAGGGGCAGGCTCGTCCACACCGCTCCGGCGAGTAGTTGATGGAAGTAGCCGATCTTCGATCCGGCGTGCAGCTGCTGGAGGAAGAGCCCGGCAACGTCGTCGCCCTGCCGGCGCGCGGTGCCGCCGTACAGCTCGCCGGCGATCGAGGCCGCGTAGGCCGGGTCGCGCAACCTGCGCGGTGTCAGCATCTTGGCCAGCACCCGCGGGTTGCCGGGAACCATCACTGCGCCGGTGCCGGTCGCGGCCAGGACCAGTCGCCGGCACCGGCGCGGATTCTGGACGGCGAACTGCTGTGCCAGCGCCCCACCCCAGGACAACCCGAGCACGTCCACGACGCCGAGGTCGAGTTTGGTCAGCACCCGCCCCAGCACCCAGGCCAGGTAGGCAAACCCGTAGGGGGCGACGGACGCGGGGGATCCGCCGGTGCCGGGAACGTCGAACCGGATCACGGTGCTCTCTGGATCCAGCTGCGCCACCAACGGATCGAGCACCTCGTAGCTGGCCCCGATGCCGTTGCACAAGACCAGCGGCACACGCCGGGTGCCGGATCCGGGACGGATGCTGACACGGATCCGCTGACCGGCGGCCGCGACGAATCTCTCGGCCTCGATGGCCGCGTTCATCGGTACAGCACCACGACATCGGCGATGCAGGCCGGGCGTTCGGTGCCGTCGACCTCGTAGGTCAGTCCGAACACCACCTCGACGCCGGCGGGCTTGTGCTGGGCCGACGTGACGGTCACCGTTGCCCGGAGTTTGGCACCGACCGGCACCGGCGAGGGGAACCGCACCCTGTTGAGCCCGTAGTTCAGCGCGGCCTGCACGTTGTCGATGGTCAGGACATCGGTGAGCACTCGCGGGGCCAGCGAGAGCGTCAGGTAGCCGTGCGCGATCGTCCCCTTGAACGGCCCGCGGGCGGCGCGTTCGGGGTCGGTGTGAATCCACTGGTGGTCGCCGGTCGCGTCGGCGAAAAGGTTCACCTGCTCCTGGCCGATTTCGAACCACGCGGTGGTTCCGAGGGTCTGTCCGGTCAGGTCGAGCAAGTCTGCCGGGTTGGCGATATGTGTGGTCATCGTCTTCTCTCGGGTGGTGTCAGTTCTGGTGCACGTAGGTGCCGGGCGCTGGGGCGAGGGGTGCATAGCCCGGCCCGCCGAGGGTGCGCGGGGCGTCGACTTCGGGACCGCTGCGGTCGGCCAGCCAGCTGATGTAGTCCGGCCACCACGAGTCGGTGGCCTGCTCGGCCGTCTGCACCCAATCTTCGGCCGTGTCCTGATCGACTTGGCCGATCCGGAACGAGGCCCGGGGGTTGCCCGGCGGGTTGACCAGTGCCGCGATGTGGCCGCTCGACGAGAGGACGAACCGATTGTCCTTGCTGCCGAGCAGCCGGGCACTGCGGTAGCAGGCCTGCCAGGGTGAGATGTGATCAGCGACACCGCCGATGACGTACGAGTCCGCGGTGACCTTCGACAGGTCGACCGGGGTTCCCAGCATGCTCACCGCCCCGGGAGTGGTCAGCGCGTTGCGTAATCCCATCAGCACCAGGTCGCGGTGCAGCGCGGCCGCCATCCGGGTGGTGTCGGCATTCCAGAACAGCACGTCGAAGGCTGCAGGCGAGCGGCCCTGCACGTAGTTGTTCACCCAGTACCGCCACACCAGGTCGGTCGGCCGCAGCCACGCGAACACTTCGGCCATCGCCCGTCCGTCGAGGTATCCCTTGGACCTCGATGCTCGGATGGCGGCCTGCGCTGCGCGCTCGCTCATTGCGGCCGAGGCGAAGCCGGCCCTGTTCTGGTCGAGCACCGTGACGGCGAGCGTGAGTCCGGCGATCCGATCACCCTCGCCGATCGCAGCGAGGTGGGCGGCGGTCATGGCGGCGAGGATGCCACCCGAGCAGGTCGCCAGTAGGTGCGCGCTGTCGGTCCCGGCGATCTTCTGCACCGCATCGAGCGCCTCGATGATCGCCGCGCCGTACGTATTGACGTCCCAGTCACGATGTCGGGCTTGGGGATTGCGCCACGAGATCGCGAAGACCTGCTGGCCCTGTTGCAGGAAATACTCGATCATGCTGCGACCGGGAGCGATGTCCATGATGTAGTACTTGTTGATCACCGGCGGGATCATCAGCAGCGGAATCGAGCGCACCTTCGGTGTCTGAGGTGCGTAGTGGATCAGCTCGAACGCCCGGGTCTGCAACACCACCGCCCCCTTGGTGGTGGCGACGGTCTCGCCGACGGTGAACGCGTCGGGATCCACCATCGCCGGAATCCTGGGCTGGGACAGCATGTCGCGGGCGAAGGCTTTCACTCCGCGCACGGCGCTCAGTCCGCCGGTATCGATCATTGCTTTCCAGCCGACCGGGCTGATCAAGGGGTTGTTGGTCGGCGCCAGCCCCTCGACGATGTTGTCGAGAACGAACCGCATCTTCTCCGCGTCGCGCCAATCCAACTGGGCATCGTCGAACAGCTTGTCGGCCGTCTCCGCCGCCGCCAGGTACGCCTGCATGGTTCGCTTGAGCAGGGGGTTGCCCTGCCACGCCGGATCGACGAAGCGTTTGTCACCCTTCGCGGGGGCGCGTTCGCAGGTCCCGACGGCAATCGTGCCCAGTTCGCGGGCCAGCGTGGTGCCGCGGTGAGCGAGTGTGCGCTGCCGTTTGGTGAGATTCACCGCGGAGCGGGCCCAGGCCCCGTTCGGGAGCATTCGGCCGACGAATCCTCGGGTGGAGCTGGTCAGCAGTAGGTCCAAAGGTGCGGCGAGCTCATCGGGGCTCGTGGTCGGGTTGGTGGTCGGGTTCGTCATGACTACTTGGCGCTTTCGGTGGTCGGAACGGTTACCTCGCGGCGGAGAATCTTGCCGGTCGCTCCCTTCGGGAGACTGTCGACGATCCACACCCGGCGCGGATACTTGTAGGCGGCGACGCGCTGCTTCACGAAGTCGCGCAGCTCGGCGGGATCGACGTGTGCGCCGACCTCGAGGACGACCGCAGCGCCGATCTCCTCGCCGAGTGAGTCGTGCGGAAGACCGACGACCGCAGCCTCGACCACCACCGGATGCTCGTAGAGCACCTCCTCTATCTCCCGGGGGTAGACATTGAAACCACCGCGGATGATCAGGTCCTTCTTGCGGTCGACGATGTAGAAATAGCCGTCTTCGTCGACCTTCCCGACGTCACCGGTCGAGAACCAGCCATCGGCCGAGAGTGCCGACGCCGTCGCTTCCGGCAGGTTCCAGTACCCCTTCATCACGTTGTGGCCCCGGATCTGGATCTCGCCGAGCTCGCCCTGCGGGACCTCGTGGCCCATCAGGTCGACGATCCGCATCTCGACACCCTCGACCGGGGTACCGATCGATCCGGGCTTGCGCTCGCGGTGCGGGTGGTTGAAGGACGCGACCGGGGAGGTCTCGGACAGCCCGTATCCCTCGAGAATCGTGGCACCGAACATCCGCTCGAAGTCGGTGAGAACCTGAACCGGCAGGGAGGCGCCGCCGGATACGCAGACGCGAAGGGACGCCGTCGCCGAAGAAGGAAATCTCCTCGTCTCACCGAGCAGCGCCGAGAACATCGTCGGCACGCCCTCGAACACCGTGACTGCGTCGCGTTCGATCACCTCGATGGCCGTGTGCGGGTCGAATCTGGGGATCAGTGTGAGCGTCGCCCCCGCCGACACCGAGGTGTTCAGCCCGCAAGTCAAACCGAAGACGTGAAAGAGCGGCAGGCACCCCATCACCACGTCGTCGGGCCCCACTTCGATCAGGGTGTTCGCGGCGACATCCTGGTTGCGGTCGAGGCCGCCGTGGGTGAGCTCGGCCCCCTTCGGCCTTCCGGTCGTCCCCGACGTGTGCAGGACGACGGCGGTGTCTGTGTCGGCGCGGTCGACCGGACTCGCTTGTTCGGGCAGATCCGCCGTCAGCCTCACCAGATCGGCATCGTCGACCAGCCAGCATTTCGCTCCGGCTGCCGCGGCGGCCGCGGCGGCCTCCGCGGCGAAGGTCGGCGTCGCGAAAAGAGCTGTCGCCCCGGTGTTGGAAAGGTAGAACTCGATCTCGCGGGACTTGAGCAACGGGTTCATGGGCACCGCGATGGCACCGCTGCGCAGGATGCCGTAGAAGGCCAGCGCGAACGCCGGCGTATTGGGCAGCATCAGCCCGACCCGATCGCCGGCCGCGATTTCTTCGCGGTCGAGGAAGGTGGCGACTCGCGCGGCCGCCGCGTCGAACTCGGTGAACGTGAACTCCTGATCGTTGCATCGAAGCGCCACCTTATCCGGGTATTTTCGTGCTGAGGCAACAAGATTCAGACTCAGATTGGACAAGAGGACCTCCGGTGACTGTTGGCGTTTTGCCGGTGATTCAAGGGTGACTCCCGCCGCCGCCTGAGTCGATGGCCCCGGGAACAACGTCAACGGGCCGCCGGTGTGTGCGCTCACAACGGGCGTCGATTCGGCCTATCGTGTCGGTATGGAGGGACGACCAGATCCACCCCTCGTCGAAGTCGCCGACGCGATGCTGGCCCGTGCCGGCGAGCTCGGTGCCGCGATGGCCGCGGTCATCCGTCGCGACATCGACTACTACCGGTCGAACACCCTCGTGAGCACCGACGATATCCAGCGCAGCTGCAGCGCGAACATGACCTTCGTCTTTCATGCGCTGGCCGGAGACACCGATATGGACGCCTCCGCAGCGGAAGCGACCGGGACCGCCCGGGCGCTGGCCGGCGTCCCATTGCCGGCGGTGATGGCGGCGTACCGTGTCGGCTTCCGCTTCATGTGGGAGAAGATGGTCACCGACGCGAGAAGTAGCGGGGTGCCGCCCGAGGCGATCCTGAACGCCACCTCGCAGATCCTCATCGCCCAGGACATGTTCACCCAGGCAATGACCGACGCGTACCGGCACCAGCAGACGATTCAGGTTCTCAACCACGAAGAGGAACGTTCGGCGCTCGTGGAAGCCTTGTTGTTCCACCGCATCACCGACATACAGAGTCTGTGGGAGACAGCCGACCTCCTGCGGTTACCGACATCTGGACCGTATGTCGTTGTGGCAGCGCAGGTTCCCGCCATCGGCAAACTCGGCCTCCCGGAAATCGCACGCAAGCTCGACGTCCGCGACATCCGCTCGGCTTGGCGACTGCTACCCGACCTCCAGGTCGGCATCGTCTTCCTCCGCCGCCCCGACATCCTTCACGAGCTGATCGATATCCTCGACACCGTTGCCACCTCGCGCGTCGGCATCAGCCCACAATTCGACGACCTCAGCGAGACCAGCGAAGCACTACGACTCGCCCGGATAGCCACCGGCGAGAGACCGTCCGGCGACTCCTTGGTCTCGGTCTTCGGCGGGTCTGCTCTCGCGTTCGCCGCCGTCAGCGCACCCGAGGCCATGAAACGGATCGGGAAGTCCGTGCTCGGACCAATCGACGACCTGCCACCCGAGGAGCGCAAAATCCTGGTGGACACCTTCGCGGCGTGGCTCGATACCGGTGGTTCGGCGAACGAGACCGCTGCGAAGATCTACTGCCATCCGAACACCGTGCGGCATCGCCTCCACCGCATCGAGGAGTGGACCGGTAAATCGCTGTCGCGGCCAAGAGATGTCGCCGAACTCTGCCTGGCTTTCGAGATCGATCGGCTACTGCCCTGATGGCGCTGCCAACTTGGCTGGTGGCCCGGTGCAGGGCATGGATCGCGGGGCCCGGTTGCGGGTCCAAACGCTGAACCGAGCCCTCCCTGACAATGCCGCGCGCGTGCCTATCGCCGGCGGCTCAGGCTCGCCAGTACCGCCTTCGCCGCGCGCTCGCCCGACGTGGCTGCGTCGGCGAGCGACGGCATGTCGAGCTGGTAGTCGCCGGCGAGGTGGATGGTTCCGAGCGGATCACGCAACGTCGGAAGCGAGTTCCTCCGGCCGGGCGCCCAGAAGGGCACGACCCGACGGTGCTTCCGCACGATGCCCTCGCCTAGCTTCCCGTCCAGCTCGGGAAACACTGCGAGCAGGTCCTTCTCGAATCGCGACACGATCTCTTCGTCGGACAGGTCGAACATCGCGTCGGCCTGAGTGCCGCCGGCGAAACAGGCCAGTGCTCCGCCCGGCTTGCGATCGTCGCCGTTCCGCATCGCCGCGGCGTGGTTGAACATCGCCTGGAACGACAATTGCGGCGTCGAGACACCGAGATAGTCGTCCCAGCGCTGCGGCCCGACTTCGTCGGTGAAGAATCCGACGATCACGTACCGGCCGTAGGTGATGTCGTTGAAAGCGTTCCGGTGCTGCTGCGGGAGGTCCGGGATGATCCGCTCGGTGATATCGGCGGGTGTGGTCACGATCGCGCGTTTCGCCCGCAGCCGCACCGGCCGGTCACCGTCGAGATAGTCGACGACGACGCCGTCGCCGTCCTGCCGCACCGATTGCACCGCCGAGTTCAGCCGGATCCGGTCACCCAGATCCTCCGCCAGCACGTCGGTCAACGTCTGGTTGCCACCCACCGGCAGCGAGAAGTTCGGGATCTTCTCCGGGTCGGCCAACGCGAGGCCGACCGAGGTGACGAACTGGGTGGCGGCCGTCTCCTCCACCTCGCATCCCATCCACTGCGCGGACCACGACCGGACGACGGCGGCGGCCAGCTCCGACCGGACACCCTTCAGGAGGTACGACGCCAGCTTGGTGTCGAGTTTGGCGCGAACCCGTTGCGCGAGGCGGCTCTGCGACTCCAGGAACGGCATGACCGAGAGGATGCGTGCACCGACGATGGCCATGCCGATGCGGTCCATCATGGTCATCCGCGTGCGGAACATGAGCGCGACGGGATTCGAGGTGTCGACCACCCCACCGTTCAGGTACAGCGCGACGCTCTTGCCTGCGAGCGAACCCATCTCGATGCCGTGCCGGTCGAGGGCATCGATGAGTGTGCCTGTGCCCTCGGTGAACTGAGTGCCGACGTTGACCCAGTAGTCGCCCTGCCGGACGGTCTCGACTCGTCCGCCCACGCGATCGGTGGATTCGAGCACAACCACGTCGGCCTTCGGCGACAGCGTGGTCGCCGCCGTCAAACCCGCCATTCCGGCGCCGACGACGACCACCTCGGTGGTTTCTTCCTGGACGTGCGTTGTCATTTCGGTTCCTGACTGTCGAAAACTGGTGGCCTCGGTACTGCGGTGGTCACGGGGCGGCTCAAGCCGTGACCGAAGCGCCGCCGCTGACCGCCTGGGCGTCGACGCGCTTGTTGTGAGCGTCGAACGCCCGGTACGCGCGGAAGTACGCGAACATCTGCAGGCCCCACGTGGACAGCGCGAAGATGTAAAAGATCGTGTGCTCCGCGTCGTCGCCCGGGATGTGGACGAAGTCGTAGGTCGAGGCGATGACGAATCCGCAGGCGGTGGCGACGCCGGCCCACACAGCGTGCCCGCGCTCGCCGATACCCCACAGGCGCGTGACGAAGTAGATGAGGAAGATCGTGGTGAGCACGTTGACCACGATGTAGAAGATCTTGCCGGGAACGCCGATCTGCTCGGCGAACTGGCTGAGGAGGAATCCCACCACGGCCGCGAGGGCGAACGCGCCGATGTCCACCGCCACGGACGGCTTGTACCGGTGAGTGACCTTCATCAGTCCGAGGACCAGGATCAGCGTGATCCCGACGGACCGGGAGAAGGCATCCAGGAAGTAGGCGAACGTGTACATCGGGCTGTCGTGACCGGCTTTGATGAGACCGTAGATCAGGAAGTTCGAACCCGACGTCGCGACGATCATCCACTCGATGCCGAGCAGGTAGTTCTTGTAGTTCCGGATGAACTTGATCCCGTAGGTGAATCCGACGGCGATCATCCAGATGTCCGCGACCGCAAAGAGCAGTTCTCGGATGGACATGTTTTTCTCCTTGGATGTGACATCAGCCGTCCGGACGGGCGGCGATGGCTATTTCGTGAGGGCGGCCAGGCGGTCGGAGGCGCGGTCGGCGAGCCAGCCTGCATGCAGCACGGGGCCGCTGACGAGGCTGGGCCGGAAGCGCTTGCGGCCGCGCCAGATCGCCGCAAGGTCGTCGTGCAGCGGCGCGTCGCAGATGCGGTCCGCGAGCAGGTGGCCCACGTACTGCGCCTGGGCGAAGCCGTGGCCGTTGCAGGCGAGCGAGTAGAGCACGTTGTCGGAGGCCTCGCCGGCGACTGGGAGCCATGTAGAGCTCATGCCGATCCAGCCGCCCCAGGCCTTCTGCGGCTCGATGTCACGCAGACCGGGAAAGCGGTCGTGGAATCCGCGGACGAGGTCGTCGGCGACGTTCCGCGCAGGGGTGCGGTCGGGCAGTGGGTTGCGGCCGGTCTGAACGCGGCGGGTCCCGAACACGATGGTGCCGCGTCGGGTGACGCGGTAGCTCTCGAGGATCATGTGCAACGTGACCATCGGGGCGCGGCTGGTCCAGCCGATCTCGTCGAGCCGCTCGGGTGCGACGGGTTCGGTCTCGACCAGGGAGGTCCACACCGGGGTGGCGAGGTTCTTCGGCGCGATCGACAGGCCCGCGCTGTAGGCGTTGGTGGTCAGCAGCGCCTTGCGGGCCCGGACACGTCCCTCCGGGGTGTCGACGGTGACGCCGCCGCCGGTGTCCGTGACGTCGTGGGCGGGGGTGTGCTCGTAGACGCGCACGTCGGACGCGATCGTCGCGGCCCGCAGGCCGAGGACGAACTCACCCGGGTTGAGGGTGCCGCCGACGCCCTCGCGCATTCCGCCGAGGAAGCCTTGCGGCAGCCCCGCCTCGGGGCCCTCGATGAATTCGGCCGAAGATCCGGCGTCGGCCAGGACCTTCGCGTTGCGGCGCGCGTGCCGCAACTGGCCCTTGGACACGGCGGCCATCACGATGCCCTCCGACTGGTAGCCGCAGTCGATTCCGTGGCGACTGATGGCGCCCTCGGCGAAATGCACCGCGTTCTCGGCGTACCGGTACAGGTTGCGTAACCGCTCGGGTTTGAGCAACAGTCCCAGCAGCTCCGGATCGGCGGCGATCGAATTCGTGATGTATCCGGCGTTGCGGGAGCTGGCGCCCCAGCCGAGGGTCTTCGCCTCGAGAAGCACCACGTCGACACCCTTGTCGGCGAGGCGGAGTGCGGCCGACATGCCGCCCCCGCCGCCACCGATCACGACCACGTCGCAGTCGATGTCACCGGTCAGGGGCTGTTCGACAGTGGTAGGCGTTGCGGCCCAGCCGGTCTCGTGAATCAGTCTCATCGTCACTACTCCGTCGCGTCTGCAGGGATGACCGCGGTGCCGCGAGCGCGCACCGCGACCAATGGATGCTCCAGGACCTGCGATCGGCCCGTGTCGCCGGAGGCTCGGCAGATCACACGGAGCTCGAAATCGACGGTGCGGCTGCGATTGCCCTTCTTCACGAGCTTGGCCTCGGCCTCGACGACATCACCGCCGCGGACTGCGGCGAGGAACTCGACGGACGAGTAGCCGGCGAACAGGCCCTCGTGGCCGTCCAGCTCGATCGACAGGTTCGTGCCGACGTCGCCGAAGAGTTTCAGGGCGTAGGCGCCGTCGACGAGATTGCCCGCGTAGTGCGCGTCGGAAAAGGCGACGTATCGCCGGTGGACTGCAGTACTCACGAGATCTCCCGGTGGATGGGGCCGAGCTGACGGGACACTGTTTCGCCGTCGATCTCGACGCCGGGGTAGCCGCGCTTGGCGATCTCGGTGCACATCCGGCGGTACTTGCCGACACCGCCCAGGTAGCCCATGAACGTGTTGGGCTTGCCCTCGACGTTGGAGCCGCGGTACCAGGAATCGGTGGTGGCGTACAGGGTGGCGGCGACGGTCTCCTCGGTGATGTCGACCCAGTCGTTCTGGCCCTCGACGGTGGCCTCCACCAGCGTCGCGCCGGCGTCGAGGGCGTGCTCGATGAGGTCTGCGATCCAGTCCACACTCTGCTCGATGGACATCACCACGTTGCTCGCGAGCGCGGGGCTCTGCGGGCCCGCCACCATGAAGAAGTTGGGGAAGTCCGCGGTCATGATCCCGAGGTAGGTGCGGACACCGTCGCGCCAGGCCTCCTGCAGCTTCGTGCCGGACGCGCCGGTGAGATTGAGCCCGTAGAGCGGGCCGGTGAAGGCGTCGAACCCGATGGCGAGCACGACGGCATCCGCCTCGTACGTGCCCTTCGATGTGACGATCGCGTTCGCGGTCATCGTCTCGAGCGGCTCGTCGCGCAGCGACACCAACGACACGTTGGGCCGGTTGAAGGTCTCGTAGTAGTCCGTTCCGAAGCAGCTGCGCTTGGCGCCCAGCGGGTGGTATCTGGGCACCAGCAACTCGGCGGTGGCCGGATCCTTCACGATCTCGCGAATCTTGTCGTGGATGAATTCCGAGGCGGTCCGGTTCGCCTCGATGTCGGTGAGCAGGTCCGTGAACTCGGCGCCGACACCATTGAAACCACTGAGTTCGTAGGCCGCCTCGTAGCGCCGCTGACGCTCCTCGGCCGATACGTCGAAGGCCTTGTCGGCCACGGGGCGCTCGGGGATGCCGCCGAGCGAGTGCCGGCATTCCTCGCGGATCGCTTGGTAGTCGACCTTGACGGATTCGACCTGCTCCGTGGAGAGTTCGGTGTTGCGGGCAGGCATCACGTAGTTCGGTGTGCGCTGGAACACCGTGACGTGCTCCGCGACCTCCGCGATCAATGGGATGGCCTGCACGCCCGACGATCCGGTGCCGATCACGGCGACGCGCTTGCCTGCGAGGTCGTCGAGCGAGATGTTCCACCGGCTGGTGGACACCTGCAGTCCGGCGAAGTTCTCGAGGCCCGGCACGTCGAAGTCCTTGGGGGTGGACAGGCCGCCTGCACCCGAGATCAGGTAGCGGCTGCGGCGCGTCTCGCCGTCGTCCAGCCGCACCTCCCACAGCCGGTCGGCCGCGTTCCATGTCGCGCCGACCACGCGGGTATCGAACGTGAAGTGCTTGCGCAGGTCGAAGCGGTCGGCGACGTGTTCGATGTAGCTGAGGATTTCGGCCTGCGGCGCGAATCGCTGGCTCCACGTCCATTCCTGCTGGAGCGCCTCGTCGAACGAGTAGGAGTAGTAGATGCTTTCGACGTCGCAGCGGGCTCCGGGATAGGTGTTCCAGAACCAGGTGCCGCCGACGCTGGGGCCGGCCTCGAAGCCCGCGAAGGTCCACCCGGCGTTCGTGAGCCGGTGCGAGAGGTAGAGGCCGGTGAAGCCGGCACCGACGCCGATGACATCGACGATCCCGCTGGCTGAGGTGGAGGTGGAGTTCATGCTGTCGCTTTCGTTGTTTTGGTCAAACGACTGGATCAAGTGACTTAGTTGAGTAGACCAGTGGTACCGGTCACAGTCAAGGGGTGACGCGAAAGTAGTCGCGCTCGCTACAGGGGAAGGTCGGGAGAATCGACGCCGACCACGCGATCGCCGCAGAACACCCGGACAGACTCCCCGGGGGCATGGCCGCCGATTCCGGAGGCACCCCAGAAGCTCTGTGCCGAACCGTCGGCGAGATCGGCGACCTTGGCACCGTTCACCCGCACCTCGCCCGAAAGCACCCGGGATCCGACGTCGATGGCGCGGTCCAGGTCGCCACCGAACACGTACGCGTCGAGACCCGACGGGTTCGCGTTGGCGACGCGCAAGGCGTCCTCGTCGGACTCCACGGCGTGCAGGCTGACGAGCGGCCCGAACAGTTCGGCAGTTGCGACCGACGCGTCGACTCCCGAAGCGACGGTGGGGGAAAGGAAGAACCCGTCGAGTGCGGGGAGCTTCGCGGGCTGATGGATCGTCCCGCCGTGGGCCCGCAGCGCCTCGATCCGGCTCTGCAGCGTGGCGAAGTGCGGGGCGTTCGAGATCGGACCCAGCTGTGTGTTCTCGTCGAGCGAGTGCCCGATGTCGATGCGGGAGATGCGATCGAGCAGCGCCTCCAGGAGCGGCGCGACGAGACTCTTGTGCGCCAGCACCTTTCCGGGGCCTTCACACCACTGACCGTTGAGCTTGGTCATCCCGTCGAGGATCCCGTCGGCGGCCACGTCGATGTCGGCGTCGTCCAGCACGAGGGCCGGGTTGTTGCCGCCGAGCTCGAGCTGGAGCACCTTGAAGTCCTCCGCGGCCGCACGAGCGATCGCGCGGCCGGCGTTCGGGCCGCCGGTGAAGGAGACGATCTTCACGCGGTGATCGCCGGTGATCGCCGCGCCCACGTCGCCCGCGCCGTGGACGAGCTGCAGCGCACCGTCGGGCAGCCCGGCCTTGACGAAGCATTCGACGATGATCTGGGCGCTGCTCGGCGCATGCTCGGACGGTTTGAGGATGACCGGGCAACCGGCGGCGAGGGCGCTCACCATCTTCGCGGCGGGGATGAAACTCGGGCCGTTCCACGGGGTGAGGATCGCGGCGGGGCCCCACGGGACCTTGTACAGCCGCACGTCGCGGCCCCCGGCCTCCAACGCCGTGCGACGCGGGACGGCGCGCAGATCCGCCGCCGACGAGCGGATCCGGTACGGGAGGAACTGCGCGACCATCCGGGCCTTCGCGATCGGGACGCCGCTGGTAAGGGCATCGGTGCGAGCGATGTCCTCGATCCGGGCCTCGACGATGTCGGCCGCACGCTCGATGACCGCCGCGCGTTCCTCGCTCGCCGCGTCGTCCCAGCGTTCGAAGCCGTACGACCGCTCGGCGTGCCGCAGTGCGCGCTCCACGTCGTCCGGGCCGGTGGTGACGGTGCGGTGGACCGGTTGGCCCGTGTTGGGGTCGAGATTCCACGCGTCCGGGATCGTCCGGCACTCGGACCACTCGTCGGCGATGTAGTTGATCGGCTGGGGCAGTTGAGGGTTCGACATCCGCGCCTTCCTTCGGTGCGTAGGTATGAATGGGTCGGTGTGATCACACGGTGAGGTCGGCGACGATGCGGGTCACCTCGCCCGACTTCATCGCCTCGAACCCCTTGTCGATCTCGCGGAACGGGATCACGTCGCTGACCATCTCGTCGAGCAGCAGGCTGCCCTGCAGGTACAGGCGCGCGAACTGGGTGATGTCCTCGTGTGCCTGGCCCGAGCCCATGTACGAGCCGATGAGCCGCTTCTCGCCGAAGAAGAAATCCGACGCGGGAACGGTGAGATCGGTGCCGTCCGGTGCGATACCCACCAGGCAGGCGGTACCCCTGGCACGCAGCACCGACAGCGCGGTGGCCGCGGTACGCGCGGAACCGACGGCCTCGAACGAGTAGTCCACGCCGTCGCCGAGCACGTTCCGGATCTCGGTGGGGACGTCGGCCGCGCCGTTCACGACGTGCGTGGCACCGTACTTGCGGGCCGCAGCGAGGCGGGCATCGTCGAGATCCACGGCGACGATCGCCGAGGCACCGGCGAGCCGCGCCCCCTGGATGATGGCCGACCCGACACCGCCGCAGCCGATCACGGCCACGGTGGCGCCGGGGCGCACCTGCGCGCCGCGGAAGACGGCACCGACGCCGGTGATGATGCAGCACGAGAGGAGGCACCCGACGTGCAACCCCACCTCGTCGGGCACCTTCACCAGCGAGTTCTCCCGCATCAAGGTGTGGCGGGAGAACGCGCCGATGTCGCCGAGCCGCTCGACGACCCGGCCTCCCGGCAACTGGAACGCGGGGCGGGGCCGTTGCCGGATCTGCGAGGCGCGCTGGCACTGCGTCGAGTGCCCGGCCTGGCAGTTGCGGCACAACCCGCACGAGGGCGTGAGAGCGCCGACGACGCGGTCGCCCGGACGCAACGAGGTCACCGCGGAGCCGACCGCCTCGACGATGCCCGCCACCTCGTGCCCGACCACCACCGGCAGATCGGTGGCCACGGTACCGGTCATGTAGTGCAGGTCGCTGTGGCAGAGGCCGACATTGGAGACCGCGACGCGGACCTCGTTGGGCTCCGGGTCGTCGACCTGGATCTCGATGAATTCCAGCGGCTCGTTCACCGCGGTGAGAAGTGCTGCTTCGGTGGTGATCACCATTGTCTCCGATCTCAATTGCTCGTCGTGGGCGCCGTCGGCGCCACGTTCTTCGATGCCCAGAAGCCATCGATGCCCTCGGTGAAGGCGCCGGACTCCCATGACTGGCGGGCGGCGTCGTCTTCGCGGGCGAACGCGGCCTCGACGTCTTCGGGTCGCGGCCGCAGCAGACCCAGGTGCAGTGCAGTGGTACGGGGATCGGAGTTCCACTGCCGGATCACCTCGACCGCGCGGTCCACCAGTGTGTGCGGGGCGACGATCTCGTCGAGCAGCCCGATACGCAGGGCCTCGTCCGCTCCGATCCGGTTGGAGCCGAGAATGATTCGCATCGCGTGGTTCCGGACCAGGCGGCCCATGAGGAAGCTCGAGGCGTTCGAGATGATGATCCCGCGGTGGTTCTCCGGCTGGTAGTACTCGGTGGCGGGGGTGCCGATCCGCGAGTCGCAGCACAGCGTGATCTCCGACGCGCCGCCGACCGCGATCCCGTTCACGGCCGCGATCACGGGGACCTTCGTCTCGAGGATCGCCCGGGTGATGTCGTGGAACGTCGCGAAGGCCTCGTGAATCTCGTCGTAGTTGGTCGGCACCGACTGCAGGTCCTCACCGGCGGAGAAGGCCCGCCCGGCGCCTGTGAGCACGATTCCGCGGACGACGTCCCCCGTCCCGAACCGGCGGATCGTCTGCGCGAGCCTCACCCGCGTGGCCACGTCCATCACGTTCAGCTTCGCCGGACGGTTCAGCGTGAGCACGGCGACGTCGCGGTCGATGTGCACATCCAGGTAGTTGTCGGTCATTTCTGGCTCCTCAGTTGCCGCCGCCGGCGGTGCGCGGCGGCCGCAGGTCGTAGGTGATGCCCGGATGTTCGGCGGAGCGCGCCTTCAGCGCCGGCTTCGCCACCCGCTCGGACGGGGTGCGCGGGAAATCGGCGACGAATTCGACGTAGCGCGGAATCTTGAAGCGAGCCAGCTGGGTTCGCGTGCTGTCGACGATCCGCTCTGCGGCCCCGCGGCTCTCCTCGACGCCGGGGGCCAGCTGCACGAAGGCCTTGACCTCCTCGCCGAACAGCTCGTCCGGGACGCCGACCACCGCTGCCGCGACGACGGTGTCGTCGCGCTCCAGGACGCGTTCGACCTCGGCGCTCGCGATGTTCTCGCCGCCGCGGCGCACCATGTCCTTGATCCGGCCCACCAGGCGGTAGCTGTCCGCCTCGCGGACCGCGACATCGCCGGTGTGGAGCCACCCGTCGCGCAGGACCTGCGCGGTGTCTTCGGGCCGGTTCCAGTAGCCGAGCATCATCGGTCTGCCCGACGTGACCAGCTCGCCGGATTCTCCCGCGGCAACCTCGGCACCCTGCGGATCGACAACCCGGACCTGCTTCGTGGGAACCGGCTGCCCCAGCCGCCCGCTGCCGACGTCGGCCGTGCGCTCGGGGAGGCTGACCAGGTCGACGCCGCTTTCGGTCATCCCGAAGATTTCCCGCCACGGCGCGCCCCAACGGTCTTCGAGCCCAGCGTGCAGCGCGACGGGGATTGCCGAGCACAGCACGAGGCGTAGGTCGCTGTCCCGGTCCTGCGGGCTCGGCGCCTGTTTGAACAGCAGCGTGGGCATCGAGCCGAGCACGTAGCAGAACGTGGCCCGGTGCCTGCGGACGTCCGCCATGAAACCCGAGGCCGAGAACCGGGGCAGGACCACCAGCGGCGCGCCGATCGTGAGGCACAGCGAGGTGTTCCACTGCGGATCCATGTACGAGAACGGCTGTGAGGTCAGTGCCACGTCGTCGGCCCCGAGGCCCGCCGCGCTCGCACAGACCCACCCCAGGCGGACCCAATAGTCGTGGGTCAGCATGCACGCCTTCGGGAATCCGGTGGTCCCCGAGGTGTACTGGAGGTTCGCGAGCGTCTCGCCGGAGATGGCGACCCGCGGCCTCTCCGCCTGATACTGCGCGAGTTCTTCGCACGAGGCGGCTTCGACGATCCGGACATCGCCCAGATCGCCGTTCGCGGCGCGCACCTCGTCGACGAGCGGGGTGTGACCGGCGTCGGTGAACATCACCCGGGCGCCGGAATCCCGCAGCACGAATTCGAGGTCTGCGCGCTGGTACGACGAATTGATCGGCACCGCGACGCCGCCGGCCTTGAGGATCGCGAGCCAGGCGATCGGCCACTGCACCACGTTGGGCAGCATGATCGCGACCCGGTTGCCTTCGCGGACCCCGTCATCGGAGACGAGTCGCTGCGCCAGGCGTGACGTCCAGTCGTCGATCTCGCCGAAGGTCCACGACCCGTCCTCGAACCGGAGGAACTCGCGGTCGGGATACCTGAGGGCCTGGATCGCCAGCAGGCCCACGAGGGTGTCGATCGGCGGGTCCACAGCCAGGCGCTCGAGCGCGATCGCGCGCTCCCGGTGAACTGATTCGACTCCGGTCATGGTCATCCTCTACGTCGGGTGCAGTGCGGCGTTGAAGCGGGTGCAGCTCGCGACTCTCGTCGTGACGGCGTATCCGCGGCGAGCTCGTGGCCCGCGACCTTCCGGTCGCCGACAGGCGCCGGACTGTGGTCCCGGTCATAGCCTAGAAGAACATGGTCATATGATCAAGGCGTATGACCATGACATGGTGGGAACTGCAGGTCCAGAGGGTCCGATCTCGGCGATGCGGGGCCCCCTTACCCGCCCGACTGGTAGCGTGGGGAACTGACTTGATCATCCGTTCAGGTCTGATTCGACAGGAGAACGCATGGCCCGCATTCCCGCCACCGAACGTCGCGCCGAACTGGTGGCCGCAGCCGTGCGCATGATCGCCGCCCACGGGGTGGACGGTGCGACCACACGCCGCATCGCGCAGGATGCGAACGCTCCACTGGCCACGCTGCACTACTGCTTTGCCACGAAAGAGGTGCTGTTCGCGGCGGTGTTCGAGTACGTCAACGCGCAGTATCGAGAAGTGTTGACGCGCAACGACGTCCAAGTCGACGTCGAGACCTCCGCGCGTACTCTGCTTCGCGGCGTGATGGAGTGGTACGTGGCGAATCCCGATTTCGGTGCGGCGATCGTCGAGCTGATCAGCTGGGCCCAGCGCCAGGAGGGCGAGCAGGCCGAGATGGTGTACAACCAGGCGTTCGCGACCATGCGGCCGATCCTCGACGCCGCCGCGACCGCTGCGGGCCAGTCCGTCGACCCGAAAACCATCGACGAACTGACCTACATCGTGTCCACGCTGTCCGACGGATTCGCGCTCAACTGGCTGGTGTTCGCCGATCGTGCAGCGGCCGAGTCGCAGATCGAGCTCGTCCTCGGCGTCCTCGATGCGTGGATGGCCGCCAACCTCGGCGATGTACCCAGACCGGTGACTCCGGCCGCGAAGGCTTCACCGGAAGACGCCATGCGTTCGCTGGCGACCTGGGTGAGCGTGGACTGACACACCCTGTTTCAGGACACGGCACTTTCGACGCGTCGACCGGACCGGGCGCGCGAGATCAGCACGGTCACCACGATGAGCAGGGCGAGGACTCCCGACAGCCAGTAGCCGGTGCCATAGAGGCCCTTGGCCGCGACCTCGAGGCCGGTGCCGACCACCGGAACCAGGGAGGCACTGAGGTCGCCGCTGACGAGTGCCGTGCCGAAGGCGAAACCCACGGCCATGAACGTGCCGGCGACACCGGCCGCCATCCCGGCCTTCTCTTCAGGCACTGCCATCTGCACCATGGTGAAGCCGGCTGCGTAGCCGATTCTGGTCCCGAGCCCCATGACGGCAGCACCCACGAGGTATTGCCACTGCTGGTCGTGCGCCAGGGCGAGCCAGGCCAGCCCCGATGCGCTGGTGAGCGCTCCGATGACGAAGACGGGGACGCCACGGCCGTTGAACAAGGCACGGTCGAGCACGGTTCCGCGGACCAGGAACGCCGCCGCGAACGGTGCCATGAGCCAGCCCGTCTGCAGCGCGCTGAGCCCGAGTCCGTAGGAGTCTTCCGGCCGAAGATTCTCGGGAGAGATCTGGGCGTACGTGCTGAGCAGCAGCAGAAACGCCGAGTTCACCGCTGCGAACAACGCGATGCACAAGCACGACGCGGTGACCAGAGGCGTCTTCATCATTGCGACGTCGAACACCGCCGAGGTCGACCGGCGCTCGACGCGCACCCAGGCGATGCCACCGACGATTCCGACCACCAACGGAATGAGTGCCGCGATGCCCCACACGAGGCCTTGAGTCAGAGTCAGCAGGATCGCTGCGACCCACGCGATCATCCACACCGTGCCGAGTACTGCGATGCGGCCGTTACGCTCAGCGGGCGGGGCGTGGGGGATCGCGACAAAGCACGCAATGGTCGTCGCCGCGCACACTGCGGTGAGGATGACGAAAAAGCCCCGCAGCGACAGGCTCTCGACGATGAAGCCGCCGCCGATCATGCCCACGACGATGCCGACACCGGTGGCGACGACCAGAACCGCGACACCCACCGCGATTCCCTCGTCGCCGAGGTTGCGACGCAGGAAGCCGAGCGGAAGTAGCTGCGCCGCACCACCGAAGCCCATGAGCATGCAGCCGACCAAGAGGGTCGGATACGAGTCACCGACAGCCGGAACCAGCGCGCCGACCGCGAGGAATGCCGACGCCGCCACCGAGGCGTTTCGGTCGCCGTACAGATCGGCGAGGCGCGGCAGCAGGATGAAGCCGGCTCCCCCGCCGAGGGTCAGCGCCGTGTACAGCCACGTCGTCTCGGCCACTGTGGCAAGGCCGTACTGCGTCTGGATGATCGGCAACAGCGGCGGCAGGATGAAGATGACGGCGTTGGTCAGGACGATCAGCAGCGTGCCGACTCCGATCAGCACTCCCTTGTTCGGCGCACGGCGAGCAGGCGCCTCACCGGCGAGTCCGGCTTGGTGGATCTCGGTCATCAGTTTCTCCGATTCGTGATCAGACGTGGGCGGGGAGCGCGTCGCCGATAGCGGTGTATTGGTCACAACTGAGCAGGTCCATGGGGTCGGACATCTGGCCCCCGACCTCGACCCAGCCGACGTAGTGCTCCGAGGACCAGTCGAGTGCTCGCTGGATCTCCTCCGGGAACGACCGAATCTGATCGAGGGTGTAGGTGAGGAAGGGGTTCTCCTCCGGGCGCAGGAATGCGAGGTCGTAGCCCATCGACAGGCCGAAGCGGTACTCGTCCGACGTGGTGTTCCGGCCACCACCGTGATAGGTGGAGCCGATCCAGATCAGCGCCGATCCGGCCTTCATCTCCGTCGGGATCGCCTCCTCGAGGCGCGGTGCGCGCTCGTCGTCCCACAGGTGCGAGCCCGGGATCACCAGGGTGCCGCCGTTCTCGGCAGTGAAGTCGCTGACCGCGACCATGATCTGCACCCGTGCTTCGCGCTGATAGGTGGGGTGTCGCCACAACCAGACCGAGTCGTCACGATGGAGCGGCTGCGAACCCTGTCCCGGGCCGATCTTGATGGCCATCGTCGCGCCTACGTGCATGCCTGCCGGGTTCGGCATCGACTCTTCACCGAAGAAGACGTTGATCGGCTTGTTGAGGATGCGCTCGGCGACGCCTCGGTACAACGGGTTCAGCGCGACCGTCGCCATGTGCTCGGTCCGCGCGAACAAGCCGCTTGCGCGCTTGGTTCTGTTGCCGGCGAACAGCTCGTCGTGGCCGGTGTCGACCCGGTCGAGCACGGGGCCCAAGTCGGTCTCGAGTCCCTCGATGGTGGCTTCGTCGAAGAGTCCTTCGATGATCACGCCGCCGTCTCGCATGATCACCTCGACCGCGGCTTCTGTGGTGACGTCGGGAGTCAGACGTGTGAGTTCGTTCGTCGTCATGAGGGGTCTGTTCCTTCGAAATTGGGCTGGTCGCATTGGAGGGGCGCCGGAGCCGGCGATGTGATCCGGCTCATACCGTAAGGCAAGTTAGTCAAATGATCAAGGTGTTTGACTCATAAAACTTGGGGGTTTACCTGCAGTTGGGGACGGCTTTTCTCGGCGATAGGGCCGTCCCCTCACTCCTCTGACTGCTAACGTGGGACTCGACATGATCATCTGATCAGTTCTGTCTCGACAGGAGAACGCATGGCTCGCATTCCCGCCACCGAACGTCGCGCCGAACTGGTGGCCGCAGCCGTGCGCGTGATTGCCGCCCACGGAGTGGACGGCGCCACCACTCGCCGTATCGCGGAAGAGGCGAACGCTCCACTGGCGACGCTGCACTACTGCTTCTCCTCCAAGGAGGAGCTGTTCGCTGCGGTTTTCGAGTACGTCACCGATCAGTATCGAGAGGTGTTGACGCGCAACGACGTCCATGGCGACGTAGCGACCACCGCGCGTGCTCTGCAGCGCGGCGTGATGGCGTGGTACGTGGCGAATTCCGATTTCGGCGCCGCGATCGTCGAGTTGATCAGCTGGGCGCAGCGCCAGGAGGCCAAGCTGGCCGAGATGGTGTACAACGAGGCATTCGCGACCATGGGGCGGATCCTCGATGCCGCCGCGACCGCTGCGGGCCAGTCGGTCGACCCGAAAACCATCGACGAACTGACCTACATCATGTCGGTATTGTCGGACGGATTCGCGCTCAACTGGCTGGTCACCGACCGCACAGCGGCGGAGTCGCAGATCGAGCTCACCCTTGGCGTGCTCGACGCCTGGATGGCCACGAACCTCGGCGCTGCTTCTGTGCCGGCGCGCCGAGCTTCGACGGTCTCTCCCGAACAGACGCTGCGCTCGCTCGTGTCCTGGGTGAGCGTGGATTGATACCGGGCCGTCACCGAAAGACAACTGTCGGCCGCCACTTTCGGTGGCGGCCGACAGTATCTTGTGGTCAGATCCGCTGGTTGCCTTCGGCGACGATCCAGCTCAGCGCCGGATCGTCGCGTTCCATCCACTCGGGATGCCACTGGACACCGAGCACCGCGGCCCCCGGCAGCTCGACCGCTTCGACGACGCCGTCGGCCGCGCGCCCCGTGACCACGAGGCCGGTACCGCAGCTGTCGACGGCCTGGTGGTGCCACGAGTTGGTGACCGCGCTGGCGCCGAACAGCCGTTCCGCGATCGAGCCGGGCTCGAACGTCACCTTGTGGTCGTCGGCACCGTCGGTGAGCGGCGGCGACACCGACAGGTGCTCGACGGAGCCGGGCGGGAGGTCGGCGATGAGCGTGCCGCCCAGGGCGACGTTCAGAACCTGCAGGCCGCGGCACACCCCGAGCACCGGAATGCGCCTGGCGAGTGCGGCACGCACGAGCGCGATCTCGAACTCGTCCCGGTCGGGGTCGTGGACCATCGGATCTTCCCGCGGATCCACGTCCCGGACCACCGACGGGTCGCCACCCCAGCACGCGGGATGAACGTCCTGACCTCCGGTGACGACCACGCCCGCCAGCCAGTGGCACAGTGCCTCCGGGTCGGCATCGTAAGGCAGGTTCACCGGAATGCCACCGGCCCTGGCGATCCGGTCCGAGAAGTCCGACATGAAGGCGTCGGCGAACAGGTGGCCGTAACGCTTGTCGAGTCCGTCGACCAGCCCCAGCCGGAACCGTCGGCCGGTGATGCCGATCAACGGCCGGATGGTGCCCGCGTTCTCCGTGCTCACGGGAACTCGAAGTATCGCGTCGACTCCCATTCGGAGAGCTCGGCGAACGGGTCGCCACCCGCGGTGTGGAACTGCATCCACTCCCACCGGCGGGTACCCACCCAGTAGTCGACGAACTCGTCCCCGAGTTGTTCGCGCAGAATCGGATCCGCCTCGAGAGCGGCGGCAGCCTTGGTGATGGTGTTCGGCAACCGCTCGAGATCGGGCGCGCACCACGCCATGTCGTTGACCGGCTCGGGCGGCTCGATCGCGCCGTCGAGGCCGGCGATCACCCCGGCGAGAATCGCCGCGACCGCGAGGTACAGATTCGCGTCTGCACCGGGAACCCGGTACTCGAGGCGGGAGTACGCCGGGTGCCCGCACACCGCACGCACCGCGGTGGTCTTGTTGCTGATGCCCCACGTGACCGTCGTCGGCGGTCCGCTCAGGTCGACCAGGCGACGGTACGAGGTGATCTGTGGGAGCACGATCGACGTCGCGCCCTGAATGGTCGCGAGGAGTCCGCCGATCGCGTGCCGCATCGTCGGTGAGGGCCCGTCCTCGGCGTAGAACGCGTTGGCCCCGTCGCGCTGCAGGGACAGGTTGACGTGCGAGGCCTGACCGTACCCGGCCGTCGGCTTGGCCATGAAGGTCACGGTGTGACCGAGTTCGAAGGCCACCTCGCGCATCACCTGCCGGGCGCGCGCCCAGGCATCGCACACCGAGATCGGGTCACCGGGAACCAGGTTGAGTTCGACCTGCCCTGCCGCGTCCTCGTCGCTCCACGCCTCCCATTCGATGCCGATCTCTTCGAGGCGACGGGCGACCGCCGACATGTAGTCGACCCAGTCCTTCGATTTCGCGAGGTGGTACGCGGTTCCGGCGGAACCGCCGAGCGGGGTCAGGTCGCGATATCCCTTGGCGCGGGCCTCGTGAATGGATTCCTGGAACAGGGTCGCCTCGATCTCGACCGCCACAGTGGCCGTGAAACCACGCGTTGCGAGTCGGTCGACCAGCTTTCGGGCCAGATTGCGCGGGCAGGTCCCGACCGGTGTGCCGTCCGTCTGCCAGTAGTCACCGATCACCGACTGCAGGCCGGGCTCCCACTGCACCAGCGTCGACATGTCGGGCCGGAACTGGACGTCGGCGAGGTGCCCACGCCAGTCGGGGTAGGCGAATCCGAAGGTCGGATCATTTCCCAGGTCGAGGCCGAACAGGAGATCGGCGAACGCAAAGCCCGACCCCGCGCTCGCGGCGAACTTCTTGGGAGCCACGTTCTTTCCGAGGAACGAGCCGTCGTGATTGGTGGCCTCGAGCCGGACCGTGTGGACGGCGGCGTCGCGATCCGTTGCGGTGGCGGTGATTTCAGACATCGTATCGAACCTTCCAGGATGCGGCGACGAGCACCGACAGCTGAGAGAGCGTGCCACGCACGCCGATCAGACCGGTGGACAGGGCGGCGATCAGATCGTCGGCGCCCGAGAAGATCCCGGCCAGCAGCTCCGGGGGGCCGGTGATCACATAGTGCGTCTCACCCTCGCCGACGACCAGCTGGTCCAACCCGTCGGGGCCGTCCGCGACCGCGACGAGCACGTCGGGGATCCCCGGAATCGACCGGGCTGCGGCCCAAAACGTTTCCGCGGCGACCTGCCAGTCCGGCAGCGGCGGCGAGAGCAATGCCAGCGACGTTGTGACGAGGTCGCCCTCGCCCACCGGCTCGCCGACCGGGGCGAGCCGCGCGTTCAGGTCGACGGTCAGGGTGACGTCGGGCGAGATGAACACGCCGCTCGACACCGCGACGACACCGTTCGAGATGCTGATCGTCGCAGCCTGCGGGGTGTCGTGGGAGCGGACCGCGACAATGCCTTCCACCCCCGCCACGACGGAAGCCGCACGGTTCGCGCGGACGGAGTTGGCAATCGTGCGGCCGATCAGCCGGACGATCGGACTCGCATCGTCCTCGATCCGAATGTCGACCCCGCCGACCGCGTCGGGCTCGCATGTCGCGTGGCCGATCGTCGTTTCGGTCATCCTTCAGTCCTTTCGATTCGACGAGATCATGTGCGCGGTACACCGTCAGCAGCGGATCCCTGTGGAATGCGACCATTGTGGTCAAGCGTCTTGGTCACGTGACTATGATAGTGAGGCACAGATCACTTGTTGTCAATGACTTGCGAGGTTTCCGAGATGAACGACGACGCCCCCACCTGGTGGAATCTGCTCGACGGCGATGCGCAGGCCGCGGCCCGGATGATCGCCCACGCGCTGCCGAAACCGATCCGGGAGCTGGGACCGGAGCAGGCCCGAGCGCTCCTGAACACGACTCGACCTGCCGAGCCGATCACACCGCTCGACCGTGTCGAGCGACTGACCGTGCCGACCCGCGCAGGTGCGATCCGGGCTCGCCTGTACCGCGCAGACAGTGCCGCTCCGGAGGGTGACAGGCCTGCCCTCGTCTATCTGCACGGCGGCGGTTTCGTCCTGGGAACCCTCGACGGAGCCGACGAGTTGTGTCGCGCGATCGCCGCCGGATCGGGATGGACGGTCGTGTCGCTGGACTACCGGCTGGCTCCCGAAAACCCCTACCCGGCAGCACTGGAAGACTGCCTCGACGCCTACACGTGGCTGACCCGGATGGCACCGGAGCTCGGTATCGATCCGGGACGGATCGCGATCGGTGGCGACTCCGCCGGGGGCAATCTCGCCGCCGCCCTCTGCCTGCACCGACGCGACGAGCGCAGCCCCCTCCCCGTGACTCAGGTACTTGCCTACCCCGCCGTGGACGGGACATTCACGACGCCGTCGTGGTCGGAATTCGCCGATGCGCCGCTACTGAGCACCGCGGACGCGCGCTGGTGCTGGGACCACTACGTCGGCCCGGGACATCGTTCGGACGACCACCTCGCGGCACCCATGCGCGCCGAATCGCTGCGCGGTCTTCCTCCTGCCCTGGTCCTGACCGCGGAGGTCGACCCGATCCGGGACGACGCCGAGGCATACGCGGCACGGCTGCGGCGCGACGGCGTCCCCGTCTCGCTGACCCGGTATGCCGGCGTCTTCCACGGCTTCGTCACCGAGATCGGTGTGTTCGCTCAGGCCAAGCAGGCGATCGACGAGATGTGCCTGCACCTGCGCGAGGTCGTGCGGGGATAGCCGCGCACCCGCGGACCCGCGTCGTCACTACGCGGGCGCCTCGCTCAACGTCCGGCGGGTGACGAACCGCCGCGGCATCCCCGACAGCGGATCGGTGAATTCGAGTTCCCGCGCGAGCAATTGGAGCGGGAGGGCATGATCGTCCGGCGCCTCGGGCAGTAGGTCGGGGTACAAACGATCGCCCAGAATCCCGGCGCCGAGCGCCGCCAGATGCACCCGCAACTGGTGCATCCGTCCGGTGTGCGGACGCAGGATCGTGTGCAGCACAGCACGTCCGGAGGGGCTCACGCCGCCGCCACGCACCTCGATCACCGTCTCGGCGTTGGGTTCACGGGAGTCGTCGACGACGACCCGAAACTCGCCGCGCCGCGACGCGATGTGGTTGCGGTAGACGACGGGGACGGCACGCTCGGCAAGCACCGGTGCATCCGGGTCCCACCCGGGCGGTTGCGTCGACACCGCCTCGTAGACCTTCACGACCCGCCGTTGCTCGAACAGCGACTGGTATGCGCCGCGCGTCGCGGGACGGGCCGAGAACATCACCAGGCCGGCGGTCGCGCGGTCGAGTCGATGGATCGGGGTCAGGTCCGGATTGTCGAGGCGAGTCCGCAATCGGACCAGCGCGGACTCGCGCAGGTATCGCCCGCCAGGGGTGGTCGGGAGGAAGTGTGGTTTGTCGATCACGACGAGGTCGTCGTCGACGTGCAGGATCTCCAGGTGAAACGGCACCGGGTCCTCCACCGGCAGCTCGCGGTAGTACCAGACGAACCGGTGCGCGCCCAGCGCCGTGCCGCGACCGATCGGACGACCGTCGGTGCCCACGATCTCTCCGGCGTCGAATCGCCGGTGCAGGTCGCCCGCGTTCAGATGGTCGAACCGCGCGACGACGTACTCGGCGATCGTCGCCCACGGCCCGCACGTCGGGACGCGCAGCCGCGTCGGTCCGACCCCGTCCTTGACGGGCAGCGGTGAGGGCATTGGCACGCGCACCATCATCCCACCGGCCGACTCGGCCGCGTCGCGGGCAGTGGTGAACGCCGCGGTTGTCAGTCGGCCCCTGCCGCGGCCCGCGCCTTCCACCACAACCAGACGGCCGTCACGATGATCGCCCCGGCGAGGGAGCCGATGATGCCGCTGGGACGCAAGTTGAGGCCGTCCCCCGCGAGGAGGCTGATGAGCAGTCCGCCCACGAACGAGCCGCCGATGCCTGCGACGAATGCCAGCGTCCAATCGATTCCGGACTTGGACCTACCCAGGATGAGTTGGGCGACGGCACCGACGAGCACTCCGAACAGGATCATCCCGATGATCAACATGGCGGGAGTATAGGGCGCAAATCCGGCCCATGCCGTGGTACTCGCGGCTCGGCGGGCGAGATCGGCCGCGCGGCCGCTGGTGAAGCGCCTAGGATACCGCCATGCGGCTGACCAACGTCGCGCACCTGCGCCTGCCGTTCGGCCGACTGCTGGGCTACGACGTCACCGTGGGCCGGCCGGGCCGACCGCTGCCCGTGTCGTTCGACCAGCGACGCCACGTCGGTGCCGGCGACCGAGCCGGGTCCTGGATGGCGTTGTCCTTCAGACTTTCCGCGCCGGTTCCGTCCGACGAGCTCGCGGCCGCCTGGCTGGCGGTCATCGCGCGGCACGGCACGCTGCGGTCGATCTTCTCGCCCGGCGAGGACGGCGAGCCGCAGCTGCACGAGGTCGAGATCTCCCCCGGTGACTGGGTCGAGCACCCGATCGCCCCCGGACAGGCCGTCAACGATGCGCTCCGTGACGTGCTCGACCACGCCTGCCCGCCGTACAGTCGTCCGTCGCACCGGCTGTGCGTGCTCGAGACCGCGGTGGGGCCGACCGTGGTGGTCGCCGCCGACCACTCCCACGTCGACATGTGGTCGATGTTGGTGATCGCACGCGACCTTCTCGCCGCGTTGACCGCGGTGCAGGACGGTCGGACGCCGTCGTTGCCGCCCGCGCCCGCCTTCGCCGAGCACACCCGCGCCCTGCGGGACCGCCCGGCGGCGCCCGCCGAGGTGCACCACCGCTGGGCGGAGGTGCTGGCGGCCAGCGGTGACGTGATGCCACGGTTCCCGCTGTCGCTGGGCGCGGCGACGCTGCAGCACGAGCGGGTGGAGGTGCGCGACGTGCTCGATGTCGACGACAGCGCCGCGTTCTCGGCGCAGGCCCGCGAGGACAGCGTCTCGACGCTGGCACTGGTGGTGGCCGCGATGACCGACGTGACGCGCGAACTGGCAGGCACCCCGCTGCGGGCGGTGTTCCCGGTGCACAGCCGGTACGACGCCGCCTGGAACGACTCCGTCGGGTGGTTCATCACCAACTCGGTGCTGGAATCGACCGACCCCGAACCCCGGGCCAGCGCGGAGGCGGTCAAGGAGGCCGTACGGATGGGGTCCTGGCCGTTGGAGGACGTTCTCCGCCCGTGGGGCGGGATGCCCGAGGCCCCCGGGATGTTCGCGATTTCGTGGCTGGACCTGCGCCGGTTGCCGGTCCGCGTCGACGCCACCGGGCTGGAGGCGCAGTACGTCGGCGCGACGATCCGGACCGACGGCGTGATGCTCTGGTTCATCCTCGACGAGGCCGGGTTGCACCTGCGCTGTCGCTACCCCGACACCCCCGAGGCCCGGCAGCATGTCGGCACCTGGCTGGACACACTCGTCGCCCACTTGCAGTCGCGGGCACGTGAATCGGTCGGTGGGCGGCTCCGACTCGGCGACCGTGTCTATCGGGTGCAGCGTGCCGGCCGCGCCGATGTGCCGGCGCTGGTCGCCCTGCTGTCCGACGACGAGATCGGCCGCACCCGCGAAGGGGCCGAGATGGCACGGTACGAGGAGGCATACGACGCGATCGCCCGGGATTCCTCACACTATCTGGCGGTGGTCCGCGCCGAGGACGACCGGATCATCGGCACCATGCAGCTCACCATCATCCCCGGGTTGTCCCGCGGCGGCACCACCCGCCTCCAGATCGAGGGGGTGCGGGTGACGGCTACCGAGCGCTCCCATGGTGTCGGAACCGCGATGCTCGAGTGGGCGCACGACCACGGCCGGCACCGCGGCGCGACACTCGTGCAGGTCACCACCGACCGCGCTCGTGATCGGGCGCAGGCGTTCTATGCGCGACTCGGATACGACGACAGCCACGTCGGATTCAAGCGGGCACTCTGACGGTTGCCGAGACCTGATGTGTACGGTCCGCTCGGCCACATAGCGCGGCCGACGTGTTCGCGGAACAGGTTTCGAATGGCCAGGGTGTCAGATTCGCCGCATCACGGAGACCACCTTGCCCAGGACGACTGCGGCGTCGCCGTCGATGACGGTGTAGTCAGGGTTACGGGGTTCGAGGAAGACGTGGCCGTCGCGGCGCCGGAGCACCTTCACCGTGGCCTCGCCGTCGATCATCGCGGCGACGATCTCACCGGAATGGGCCTCGTCCTGGCGGCGCACCACGACGACGTCGCCGTCGCAGATCGCGGCGTCGATCATCGACTCGCCGCGCACCCGCAGCCCGAACACGGTGCCGGAGCCGACGAGTTCACGAGGGAGCGTGAGCATCTCGTCGGCGTGCTCCTCTGCGAGGATCGGTGCACCGGCTGCGATGTCGCCGACGACCGGCACCGTCACATTGTTGTCGGCCGAACGTCCGTGCTTCGTCTCGGAGAGGAACGGGCGCACGTCCAATTGCCGGGCCATGGACGAACCCCTCCGGAGAAAGCCCTTTTCCTCGAGGCTCTTCAGGTGCTTGGACACCGACGACGTCGACCGCAGGCCCACCGCGTCCCCGATCTGCCGGGTGCTCGGCGAACATCCGTGTGCGGCTACCCAGTCCCGGATCGTCGCGAGAATCAACTGCTGGCGGGACGGCAGGGTGGCGGCGTCGAGGCCACCGAACATGTCGAGATCGTCGTAATCGGTCACCCGGAGAATCGTAGGGGGTGAGCACCGCCCCTTCGGCAGGGTGTGGGCGTGCGACCAGGTGCGGGGTCTGCACCGGACCGGCGCCGCCCTCAGCCGTTCGGAAGATCCGCGAACTGTCGCCGGTACGCGGTGGGCGAGGTCGCGAAGGCGGCGACGAAGTTCTGCCGGAAGGTGACGGTGCTGGCGAAGCCGCACGCGGAGGCGATGTCGTCGATACCCCAGTCCGTGGTCTCGAGCAGGACGCGCCCTTCACCGAGTCGCTGCTCCGCGACCCACCGCGCCGGCGTGGTCCCGGTGGTCCGAGTGAACTGCCGAATGAAGCTGCGCCGACTCATCTTCGCCTCGCCCGCGAGGCGATCGACGGACAGGTTTTCGTGGAGGTGGGCCAGCGCCCACTGCTGCACGTCGGCGATCGCCGTGTCCGTCGGCGCCTGTGCCAGCGGGCGCTCGATGTACTGGGCTTGCCCGCCCTCCCGGTGCGGGGCGACGACCAGACTTCGCGCCACCCGGGTCGCGACCGCGGACCCGAGGTGTGTGCGCACCAGGTGCAGGCAGGCATCCACCGACGACGCGGTCCCGGCGGAGGTCAGCACGTCGCCGTGGTCGATGTAGAGCACCGAGGTGTCCATCTGCGTGCCCGGATGGCGTTCGGCCAGCGCCGGCATCATCTCCCAGTGTGTGACGGCCGGGCGACCGTCGAGCAGACCGCTGTCGACGACCGCGAAGGCGCCGAGACACAGTCCCGCGACGACGGCACCCCGCGCGTGGGCCCGGCGCAGGCGGGATCCGAACACCTCGCTGCTCGGCACCACGGGAAGCGGCCACGACGGGATCACGACGATGTCGGCCCACTCGACCGTCTCCGGGCCCGCCACATCACCGATGGGGTATCCCTCGGCCGTTCGGATCGACCCCGGGTGATCGGACCACAGCCTGGTCTCCCAGTCGGTGGCCAGCCCGAGGCGGCCCACCTCGCCGAACACCATCAGCGGCGCCGCGAGGTGGAACATGGTGATGTCGTCGAACGCATAGACGGCAATCCGCATCGGATCTCCCCCCGGTTGGCACAAAGTCATCGAAAGTATGCATCCATGCCACTCGCAACCGCTACCCCCTCACCGAAGAATGGGTGACAGCGCGGCCCGGCGAAGGGCGCGCACGATTTCGATCCCCGGGAGTGAACTATGACTGCACCACGCCGTGCCCTCGTCGTCGTCGACGTCCAGCAGGAGTACTTCGACGGACCGCTGCAGATCCAGTACCCGCCGCGTGAGGAATCACTGGCCAACATTCTGAACGCGATCAAGGTGGCCGACGCGGCCGACATCCCGGTTGTCGTCGTTCAGCATCGGATGCCCGACGGTGCCCCGGTCTTCGTGGAAGGGTCGGCGGGGTGGTCGCTGCATCCCGACCTCGACACCGCGATCGACCCGTCGTGGAAGCGGGTTCACAAGCAGTACGGGAGCGTATTCGCCGGCACCGATGTCGCGGAGTGGTTGCGCGCGAACACCATCGACACCATTTCGATCGTGGGGTTCATGACCAACAACTGCGATCTGGCGACCGCCGTCGAGGCCGAGGGCCTGGGATTCTCCGCCGAGATCCTGTCCGACGCTACCGGCGCGATCAACCTCGCAAACGAGGCCGGTCAGGTGTCCGCGGAGTCGCTGCACACCACACTGATGGTCGTGTTGCAATCGAACTTCGCCGCGGTCGCCACAACCTCACAGTGGGTCGCGGCCGTCGAATCCGAAACAGCTCTCCCGAAGGGCAACCTTGTCACCTCGGCACTCGAAGGGAGTGCTCACTGGAAGTAGGACGCATAGTCGCCGAACGGGACCTGGCCGGTGGGGCTCGACCGCACGGCGTCGGCAACCGCCGGAGGAATGGGAGCCCAGTAGGCGGGCATCGCGGCCGCCAGGGACGGCTGCAGTACGTAGAGCAGTGCGAAGTTCACAATCCACAGCGGCGGCGCCATCGACATGCCGACCTCCGCGCTCACACCGCCCTTGGTGTTCGTCACCAGTTGAGCTTCGCCCGACATCTGTTGCGCTGCGAAGCCGAAGGCCGCTTGTATCGTGTACGCGGACTCGTACAGCGCTATCAGGGTGTGTGTTGCACCGTTGTTCCTCAACCAGGTGCCCACGAAACCCCCGGGAGCGATCAGCGAGTTCACCTGGCGCGTCGGCGCGTCCGCGTTGGCCGGACTCTCCAGTAGTCCGCTGGGGTTCACGTACAGCCCGTAGCTGGCCAGAACCGACGGTGTGTTGCGGCCGTCGACGTCGGAATAGAGGGGACGGCCGTTCGTATTGGTGAGGATCCGGGCGCACGCATCGATCACCGAGGCGGCGTCGCTGCTGCCGCCGACTCCACCGCCGGTGATGAGGTCGCGATACTGCTGCTCGGACAAAGCGTCAGCCCGGTCGAGCCCGATCTGATAGGCGATCTCGTCCGCCACCTGCTGACCGAGCGGCGCGTTGAGCTGATCCGGACTCGTCATCTGCGTCGGCGCCAGGTTCTCGTAGCCGGGGTCCCCGGAGAAGGGGATCGCGAACCCGGTGCCGACAGCGGGTTGACCGTCTGCCGTCCGGGCCGTTGCCAGGGAGAGAAGGCACACCCCCACCAGTGCCAGTACCGAGAACATCCTGCGGTGGGGGGTTGCTCCGCGTCGATGTCCCGCCAAATCTGTGCCGCGCATACGTCAACCTCCCAGAACACGATCCGGCGAGATAACACGAGCTTCCGACCAGTCAAACGCCGTGACGGCGGCCGTGTCAAGACTCCGTGTCGGCTCGGTGTCGATGACCTAATACTGCAACGGCACTTATGGGAGGTGGCCGCGGCGTCGGTAGTGGGAGGTGCGGGCCTGGTGTTGTCGGCGTCGTCG
>NZ_WXYH01000361.1:0-40927 GCF_009872365.1 Rhodococcus sp. T7 | reverse complement strand
ATCCCCAATCCCCGCGCGATCACGCCGCGCAGAACTTCGTTGGTGCCGCCCCGGAGAGTAAATCCCGGGCGTTGGACGATGGCGTCCTCGAGCATCGAGGCGTAACGAGTAGGCGAAGATTCATCGGTGAGGAGGTCGGCAAAGTCGGCGACGTCGCCTTCGGTGGACGTCCCGAGGACCTTGACCACGGCGGCGGCGGTGTCGGCGGGTTCGTGGCGCTCGAGTGCGCCCGCCACTGCAGTCGACATGTGGTGCAGACCGGCGATCCGTCCGAGATACCGGCCCAGATTCGAATGCCGCGGCAAGGTTCCCTGCTTCATCTGTTCGGCCGTCTCGGCGAGCAGGACGAATGTCGACAGGAATCGCTCCGGGCCGCTGCGTTCGAAGCTGAGTTCCGAGGTGACCTGCTGCCACCCGTTGTCGATGGTGCCGAAGACCATCTCGTCCTCGACGAGGACCTCGTCGAGGAGGACCTCGTTGAAGTGGTGCTGCCCGTTCATCGACACGATCGGTCTGATGTCGACTCCGGGGGCGCGCAGATCGACGATGAACTGGCTGAGGCCGTCGTGCCGGTGCGCCGGATCGAGTGGGGCGGTGCGGGCGAGGCAGATGAACGCGTCGGCGCGATGAGCACCGGAAGTCCAGACCTTGGCTCCGGTAATGGACCACCCTCCGTCCACTCGGGCGGCCTTTGTGCGCACACTGGCCAAGTCGGACCCGGAATCCGGCTCGCTCATACCGATACCGAAATAGCATTCCCCGCGCGCGATGGCCGGTAAGAACGTGTGTTTCTGGAACTCGGTGCCGTACTTCAGCAGCGACGGGACGATCTGCCGGTCGGCGATCCAGTGGGCGGCGACGGGGGCGCCCGCAGCGAGGAGCTCTTCGGTGACGACGAACCGTTCGAGGTGGCGTCGACCGTGGCCGCCGTACTCGGCCGGCACGGTCATGCCGAGCCATCCGCGGGCGGCCAGTGCACGTGTGAAGTCTTCGTCCCAACCGGTCAACCAGGAGTCGACCTGTCGGTCGATCTTGCCCTCACTGAGTTGTTTGGCAAGAAACTCACGGACTTCGGTCCGCAAGTCGTCCATGGCGTGTGGGTCACTGGAGACCGGGGGCACCAATCTGAGGTTGGTCATGATGGTTCTTCCATTCAGGAGGAGGTGGCCTGGGGCGACGTCGCCGTGACCACGGATGCATCGGCCAGCGCACGGACGCGGTCGGCGGAGTAACCGAGATCTTCGAGAATCGTGAGGGTGTCCTCGCCGAGCAGGGGAGCGTGTCGGCTGAACGAAATCGGTGTGCGCGACATCGCGAACGGAGTGCGGGTGGCGTAGTACTCGCCTTCGGTCGGGTGGTCACGTTTGGTGATCAATTCCTGGTCCAGGACGTAGGCGTTTTCATGTGCGTGGGCGAGATCGAGTAGGTCGGATGCGGGAATACCCTTTGTCTGACACAAGTTCAACCATTCCTGAGTGGTTCGGCTCGGGACGGCTTCCCGGATCGCGGAGAGTAGTTCGCCCATGAGGGTGTGGCGGTCGTTCACCGAGGCGTAGCGGGGGTTGTTCACCAGGTCGGCGCGCCCGGCGATGATGAAGAAGTCGTTCCAGTTCTTCGCCGAGTACGGCATGATGCAGATCCAGCCGTCGGCCGTCTGGTGTGGGACTCGTTCCGGTGTCAGCACGCGCGCCCATCCGAAGTTCCCTTCCACGGGGGCAAAGGTGTGGCCACCGAAGTGCTCGACGAGGTTGAAGCCGATCATCGCGTCGACCATCGGCACGTCGACCTCCTGGCCGAGGCCGGTGCGGTTCTTCTCCATCGCGGCGGCGAGGACGGCGATGACGATGTAGAGACCGACGACCTTGTCGGCGATGACGTATGGGGCATACCGTGGTTCACCGTCGATGAGTTCCGTGAGTTTCGCGGCGCCGGATGCGGCTTGCACGATGTCGTCGTAGGCGGGGTAGTCCCGAAAGGCGGTCTCGGAGCCGTATGCCTGTGCGGTGCAGAGGATCAGTCCCGGATTGTTCTCCGAGAGCCGCTCATAGGTGATGCCCAACTTCTGCCGGGAGCTCGGCCGTAGATTCGTCACCAACACATCCGCGTTGCGCACCAGATCGTCGAGGATTTCGCGGCCCTCCTCGGAGGCGAGATCGATCGCGATGCTGCGCTTGTTGCGCTGGAGGTTGAGTGTCAGAGCGCTCATACCGTCATGGCGGCGGGCACCTATATCTCGGCTCATGTCACCGTCGAGACTCTCGACCTTGATGACGTCTGCGCCCATGTCGGCGAGGGTTGCGGTGGCGAAGGGGCCCATGATGACGGTCGTCAGATCGATGACGCGCAGACCATGAAGGGCGCCGGGTGTGAGTTCCACTGAAACCTCTTTCGCTGCGACAGGAAGCATTTCTAGGACTATGTCAGCTGGAGCAATCTTCCGCAATAAAGGAGTGGAATACATATATAAGTAAGATAGAGTGGGTGGTGACCGCTCGGATGGAGCAGTACCCGTAGGGAGAATTTGCCGTGACGCAACTAGATGATGCCTTCAATGTTCGAGGCCGCAGCCGCCATCGAACCGTGGACCGCATTGCTGCGATTCTCGAGCTCGTGGCCCGATCCCGTACCGGACTGACCTTGAGCGGGATGGCCAAAGAACTTGACGCGCCGATTAGTTCGACGCAAGGTCTCGTCAACGGCCTCGTTGCGACGGGTTACCTCGAGGAGCACGATCGACGGTACTCGCTCGGCAGTGCCCCGTATCTACTCAATCGCCTCGCTGGACGGCAGCCCGTCTCGACGGTCACGCACGCCGACCTGGAAGACGTTCACGCGAGTTCCGGCTTGACGACCGTGCTGTCGATCGCTGTCGGTCCGAACATCTTCTACGTCGATTACTGCTCTTCCGACCCACGGTTCGCGTACCTCGCCGAGAACTACGTGAGGCGATCGCTCATCCGTACCTCCGGCGGCTGGATACTGCTTGCCGGGATGGAGAAGCGTGACCTCTGGGCGTACATCCAAACTCTGCCCGACGAGGATCGCGACACCGTCGAGCGGTTCTTCGCTGCCCTACCGGAGATCGAACAGACCGGAATCTGCGCCTCCCCCAACGAGTCGACCGACGGCGACGGTGTCTCGGTCGCGGTTCGTGAGAACGGCAAGACCGTCGCCGCCGTCGGTGTCATCGCACCACACACCGTGATCACGAAGGAGCGTGACCGGTTGGTCGGCCTCTTGCAGCAAGGTGCCCGGAGATGGTCCGATCGCAGCCTGCGACTGTAATGCAGCCGACCCGGGACACCGTGATCAGTTGGCGAACTGCTTGCCGAGGAATTCGACGACGGCGCCGTGCAGTTCAGCGCTGCGTGGAATGGCACCGGTCATCCAGTACACGGCGTGGACAAGGCCTTCATACAATTCGACCTGCACCGGGACGCCCTGGTCGGCCAGCTTCCGGCCGTAGTCCACGCCCTCGTCCCGAGTGACCTCGTATTCGTTGAGCAACAGCAGGGTGGCGGGAAGCCCCGACAGATCCGCGGCCTTGACCGGGGAGGCGTACGGATTCTCGGCGTCTTCCGGGGTGGCCAGGTACTGCTCCCAGAACCAATCGATGGCTGCCGTGGTGACCAGGTACCCCTCGGCGTACTCCTCGCGCGACGGGAATCGTGCCGTGCCGTCGATGACCGGATAGATCAATACCTGAGCGCGCAGTGCCGGGGCGCCGGTGTCGCGTGCCCGGAGGGCTGTGACCGCGGCCAGGTTGCCTCCGGCGCTGTCACCCATGACGGCAACGCGCGTGCCGTCGCCACCGAACTCGGCTGCGTGCTCGACCACCCAGTTCAGTGCGGCGAACGTATCTTCGGGTGCGGCAGGAAACTTGTGCTCGGGAGCCATCCGGTAACTCGGTGCAGCCACGATGACTTTCGCATCGGTGGCCAGCGCGCGACATGGCTGCTCGATGACGTCGAGGCTGCCGGCGACCCAGCCACCGCCGTGGATGTACACCACGATCGGCAGAGGTACTTCGGACTCCGGGATGTAGAGACGCACTGCCTGGTCGCCCCCGGGTCCGGGGTAGACCGTGTCGACGACACGAGCGACGTCCGCCTTCGGTGCCTGGAGGCCGCTGAAGGACTCGACCACCCCACGCACTTCGGCAATGCTCATCTGCTCGAACGACTTCAGTCCCTGCTCGTTCAGAGTGTCTATCAAATTCTTGACCGCAGGATCGAGTGCCATGGTGTTCTCCTTCATGTCATGAACAAGTCTGCTCAGCCGGCAGGCAGGTGGAGCCACACTATGGGTGCATCCAGCGCGGGGAGTGTCCGAAAATCACACACCCATCTGCACCCCCGGTGGCACGGCCGTGTGTTTCACAATCGGACACGCCGACGCCCTACTGCGGTTCTAGGTTCACTCGAGTGATCAACAGACGGCTGGAATTTCAGCGTCGCCGACAGAGAGGAATGCAGTGAGCGCGATTGCAGCGATCGAAGGAAGCGGTGCCCATCGGACCTTGGTGTTGCACGGCTGGGCGCTGGACAGCAGCGTATGGCTCACCGCCCGCGCCCGGACGGATCAGTCCCGCTTCACCTACGCGTACCTCGACTTTCCGGGATACGGGGTCAACCGTCCCGAAGCACCGGCCGACGGAATCGACGGGATGGCCGCGGTCGCCCTCGACGCCGCCGATCAGCTCGGATGGTCGACCTTTTCCGTTCTCGGACATTCGATGGGCGGCACCACAGCGCTTCGGGTGGCGACACTCGCACCTGATCGCGTGACCTCGGTCGTCGCACTGACGCCCGTCTCCCCGGCAGGTACCCCTCTCGACGAGGCGACCTACGGCTCCTTCGCCGAGGCCTGGGCAGACCCGGGTGCAGCCATCCGTGGCGCATTGGCACCATACATCGACGAGACAGATCTGAAGAACCTCGTCGACCGCAACCGCTCGACGATGGACCAGACAACCTGGGAGTCCTACCTGAAGAACTGGACCAGTCCCGACTTTCTCGACCGGATAGGCATCTACGAAGGGCCGACCACCCTGATCGTAGGTGAGAGCGACCCGTTCGTCACCGCCGAGTACCTCGGGGACACGTTGGCGGCCTTGAAGAACGGGAACCTGAAGACCGTGCAGGGCAAAGCCGGGCACTACCCCATGGTGGAGAACGCTCCGGAGACGGTGGCGTTGTCGGAGCAATCTCTGTAATGATCTGACCGGGAACGTAACCCGGGGTTCCGGCCCCGCCACGTTCAAATTACGAATCCAGGAAGGATTCATCATGCTGAATCACGTTGTGACGTTCATATGGAAGCAGGACATCAGTGACGATCAAATTCAGTCCTTTCACGAAGCTCTGAGCACAGTCTCGGATACTATTCCGGAGGTCGTGGAATACCGTTACGGAAGGGATCTGGCCCTCAAGCCCGGCAGAGGCGACTACGCAATCTCCGCGACCTTCGAAGACGTCCCCGACTTTCGCACCTACCTGGCACATCCCGCTCATGTGCGCCTCGTCCAGGAATTCATTTCGGTGATGGCCGAATCGTATTCGTCCGTTCAGATCGAATTCGCCTCGCGATAGCAGCGACCGGACCGTCGTTCGGCGAACGACGGTCCGGTCGACAGTGTCGCTCGTTTCCGAAAGTTGTGATCCAGTGGTGAGTGTCGAACATACCGGGCAGCAGGCCCTGTCGTGTGGTGCCCCGAGCCGTCCCGCCTCTGTGCGTGACGACGCGGCCGCGTGGGTGGAGGCGTGGCCGGATGCCCGGGTACTTCGCGTGAACGGTCGTGGTCAGGTCCGGCTTGTCGACAGACAACTGATCCTGGAACCGGCCGCCGATCTCTACTCTGAGCCTCCCGCGCGCGCCGTGCTGCTCGGCGTCTGTGGCACGGTTCACGAGTGGGCGGTACGGGACGAGTTCCTCGCTGACGATTCCTCAGCAGGAACCATGGTCGAGGTCGGTGACCTGCGCTCACACGGAGCATTCCTCGACGCTGCCGACGCCGACCGGTATGTCACAGCGTTGGCATTGCTGACGTGGCACGACGACGCCCACTACTGCGCCGGGGATGGGGCGCCGACAACGATCACCTCGGGTGGTTGGATGCGCGTGTGCACGGCGTGCGGTCGGGAGGAATATCCGCGTACCGATCCCGCGATCATTTGTCTGGTGCACGACGGGGCAGACCGAGTACTGCTGGCGCGTCAGGCGAACTGGCCGGCACGGAACTTCTCGACGCTGGCGGGCTTCGTCGAGGCGGGCGAGTCTCTGGAAAGCTGTGTGGCACGGGAAGTCGCCGAGGAGGTCGGTCTCACTGTCTCCGACGTGGTCTACGTCGGAAGTCAGCCCTGGCCCTTCCCGCGCTCCCTCATGCTCGGATTCCATGCCACGGCCGACCCCCGAGACGAGCTCGTCTTCATGGATGGCGAGATCGGCGAAGCTGTCTGGTGCACCCGCGCGGAGGTACGGGAGGCTCTGGCTGCCGGGGATTGGACGAGCCGGTCGGATGCGCACGTGTTGTTGCCCGGCGCAGTCTCGATTGCGAGGCGCATGCTCGAGGCCTGGGCGCGACCCGCTGACTGACGCTATGTCACGGTCGGCACGGTCCCGTCATCGACTGGCACTACTGCGGAAGGAACGGCCTCAGTCGACTCCCAGAGCGCACATTTTGCGGGAAGGTTGGAGCGAGCTACCCAGACGGCGCCACCTGCCCCCACCACCACTTTTCGGTGGACCGACAACAAATCATCCCGCCTCGTTCGACTGCGTCCGCGTCTCCTCGATGCGCTGCCGCTGCCGGACCCCGTACGCCGCCTCCTTGACGGCGGCGTCGTCCTCGAGACCCGACCCGAGCGCCCCACCGATGGTGGCGATGGACGCCAGCAGCCAGGTGAGCGTGAGGTAGTCGGAGAAGTTCACCCCTCGCCCGAGAACACGGGACAGCAGTTCCGACGGAAGAGCGAGACGCGCAGTGAACAGCAGCAGGCAGAACAGGGCCACGTACAGGACGACGACACCGATGACCAGGGTGACCACGGTCGCGGTGTTGTACAGCACCGATCGATTGCGTTCCACCGGCGACTTCGGCCGCTCCCAGAGTTCGTGGTCGAGGATCAGCCAGAGAATCATCGCCACGATCGACAAAATCGTCGCCACACTCATACGCCATGGCCCCATCATGTCGGCGAACAACCAGATCGTGTCGGTGGCCAGCGCGATCGCACCCGTGGCGAAGGCGCCGACAAGCACCTTCGACAGTCCGGTGACCAGTCGCCACGGCCGGTTGGCCCGCACCATCCCCGACAGCAGTCGCAGCCGCCGCAGCCCCGAGGGCGCGAAGTATCGGATGCCGTCCTCAACCTGCGCAGACCGGAACCGTCGCGCCGCGCCGGGGGGCATGAGTTCCGGCTCACCGAGAACGCGGGCGATCGCGAGTTCGGTGACGGTGCGGACCCGGCGCTCGATATTGACGCCGCCCACCCCGGCGACCGAGATGAGCGCGAATTTGTGGTCGGCGCTGACTTCGCCCACCACCGGCAAGGTGTCCTCGCGGCGCGGCAGATCGGTGAGGTACACGACGATGTCCTCCCGCTCGGAGGACGGATCGACCGCGTCGATCACTTCGGCGAAATCCGCTTGCTCGTCTGAGAGGTACGGTTTCCGGCGCACGCACGTCGTCCACCGGCGCTCGGGGCGATCACGGCTCCGCAGGCGTTCCGGCAGGTACTTCGCGACGCGTTCCGCGAGAGCCGCAGGCGTGCCCGGATCCGCGATGAACAGCACCGAGACCTGCTCACCCGCTGCACCGGATTGCCCTCCCTGCAGGTGCTCGTTCGCCTTCACCGCCTTCGCGTACCCGCTCGGTCTGCCCCCAAACTCCAGGCAGGGGGTGCGAGTAGATCGTCGTGATCGTCGATGTGCTGATCTCGGCCACTCGCGGCCATGCCGTCTGTGCACGGCCGTGGCACGGTCCTGCAGTCGAGTCTGGCGACGTTGCACCACCCCAGCTGCGACCGTGATATCCGCGCCGCCCCAGCGCATCTGCATCGCCGACGACCAGATCGCCTGCAAGCCCGAACCGCACAGCCTGTTGACGGAGTATGCCGGGGTGTCACCGGCGATCCCGCGACCAGGCTCACGCGGCGGGCGTCGTAGGCGTCGGGGCCGACCTGACCGATTCAGCCTATGACCACCTCGTCGCTATCCTCGCTGGACACCGCGGGGTGTGGTGGTGATCAGGTGGTGGCATCGATCCACTCCTGGTAGAACGGCGGCATCTCGGATGCCTTCCCGCGGAACGCGGGCGGGCGCTTGTCGAGGAATGCACGCACCCCCTCGTCGCCGTCGCCGATGCTGGTGTAGAACATGGCCAGGGAATCGACGCGATGGGCATCGACGGGATGCGGCGCCGCCGAATTCCGCAACAACATCTGGCGCATGAGTGCCACCGACACCGGCGACCGGTCGCGTGTCCACGCGTCCGCCAGCGCTCGTGCCGCACCGAGCAGCGCATCGGGTTCGTGAACGGCCTGCGCCAGCCCGACGGCGTGTGCGGCGTCGGCGTCGAGGATGTCGGCCCGGTACACCAGATCGAGTGCCGCGGGCATGCCCACGAGCCGGGGCAGAAACCACGTCGAGCACGCTTCCGGCACGATCCCGAGTTTGCCGAACACCAGCCCGAACCGCGCTCGGTTCGATAGCAGGCGCGCATCCATCGCCAACGTCATGGTCGCACCGATCCCGACGGCCGCACCGTTGATGGCGGCGATCACCGGTTTACGGCAGGCGTGGATCGCGAGGGTGACGCGGCCACCGGTGTCGCGGATCCGGCGCAGCTCCGGATCGCCGAGATCGTCCATGTCGGCGAGGGACGGCGTCTTCGATTCGTCGAGCCCGAATACGTTGCCCTCGCTCGACAGGTCCATGCCGGCGCAGAAGGCGCGGCCCTCACCGGTGACGATCACGGTCCGGACCGCATCGTCGTCGTTCACCGACACGAAAGTGTGCTCGAGTTCGTCTGCCATTTCGACGGTGAACGCGTTGAGGTTGTCGGGGCGGTCGAGGACGACGGTGAGGATGCCGTCCTCGATCTCGTGGCGGATGGTCCTGTACTTCATGGCTGCTCCTGCCTGCGCATCAGGTGAGGTCGGCGGCGATTCTGCGGATGGCGGTTTCCGCATCGCTCACGATGTCCGAGATGATCGTCTTGCACGGCAGAACGGCTTCGATGAGTCCCTGGGACTGGCCCGCCCACCACATGCCGCCGTCCATGTCGCCCTTCTGCAGTACCTCGGTGCGACCGCGTGCCCCGGACGCGAGGTGCGCGATGTCGGAGAATTCTGCGCCGGGACGAGACGAGATCGCCGCGATTATTTCCGAGATCGCGTTGCGGGCGACACGGGCGGTGTTGTGGAACTCGCGGAAGACGAGGATCGTCTGGCATTCGTCGTTGGCGACGATCTGGGCCTTGACGTTCGGATGCACCGGGGCCTCGTCGCTCGCGACGAACCGGGTGCCCATGTTGATCGCGGAGGCGCCCAGGGCGAGCGCTGCTGCCAGCCCGTCCCCGGTGGCGAATCCACCGCTGGCGATGATCGGGATGTCGAGTACGCGGGCCGCGGCCGGGATGAGGACGAGTCCGGGGATGTCCTCGTTGCCGGGGTGGCCGGCGCACTCGAATCCGTCGATGCTCACCGCGTCGACGCCCATGGACTGGGCCTTCAGCGCATGCCGGACGGCCACGGCCTTGTGGATGACCTTGATTCCGGCGGCCTTGAACGCCTCGACGTGCTCGCGGGGATTGCTGCCGGCGGTCTCCACGATGGTGATGCCGCTGTCGATGATCGCGGCACGGTATTCGTCGTACGGTACGGGAGTGACCGTCGGCAGGAGGGTGAGGTTGACGCCGAACGGTTTGTCGGTCATCTCCCGGCACCGGATGATCTCGGCCGCGAGCGCTTCGGGTGTGGGTTGGGTCAGTGCGGTGAGGAAGCCGAGGCCTCCGGCTTCGGCCACCGCGGAAATCAGCTCCGCGGTGCCCACACCGGTCATACCCCCGCACACCACCGGGTGCTCGACACCGAAGGCTTCTGTGAAGCGTGTGCGCAGCATGGTCACGGCCGTCCCGCGTGCGGAACGTCGACGGTCGTCGAGAGGACCTTGGCCTCGCGTGCGGCACTGCGCTTGGTCTCGTCGAAGTCGGGGGCGACCGACAGGAACAACGTCCGTCCGTCGTGTCCGCCGAGGGCGACCGCGAACACGCCCAGCGGTGCAGTGCTCACCTGGTCGAGGACGGTCCCGCCCTCACCCAAGCGGACGGCGCGTTGGTTGACGCAGTCGGCGATCCAGACCGCGCCGTCGGCGTCGAGGGTCTGACCGTCTGGGGCGATCGTGCATGCCGCGAGCCGCTTCTCCACGTTCGGTTCGTCGCCGAGGTCACCGAACGAGGCGAAATCCTCTCGGGGGCCGAGTGTTCCGTCGGGTCCGATCTCGAACTGGGAGACCCGGTTACCGAACAGTTCGTTGACGTACAGTGTTTTTCCGTCCGGGGAGATGCACATGCCGTTCGGGAAGGACAGTCCGCCTGCGGCCACGCGGGAGGTGCCGTCCGGCTCGACGAGGACGACGACACCGTGCTCGTGGTCGGCCCCGCCCATGAGGTCGAATCCGAATTCACCGACATACGCTTGCCCGTTCGCTGCGACCACCATGTCGTTGGCGTAGCCGCGGCAGTGTTCGGAGATGTCGGCGTGCTCGACGAGCGCGCCGTCGGATTCCCTGCGCAGGACCTTGCGGTCCTTCATGGAGACGACGAGCATGCGTCCGTCGGGGAGCCAGCCGAGGCCCGACGGCTGATGCTCGACGGTGCAGACCCGTTCGACGGATCCGTCCGGGTTCACGACGTTGACCGAGTGGGTATAGAAGTCGACGAACCACAGTCGGTCCTCGTGCCAGCGGGGTCCCTCGGTGTAGGTGAAGCCCGCCGCGATCTCGGTGAGCTGACGATCGGACATGTCGGTACCTCTTCCTGAGTTCGGCTTTTTGCCGTGCGTTGTGCCGTCGGTCGCAGGTCGATCGACTGGGCCGGTGGTGTGAGCCCCAGTCTCGGGATTCGCGGTGCGGCGCGGGTGTCCCACAACGCAACAGTGAGTTCGCAGTGCGGCTCGGGGTTCGTTGTCGCGAATTCGGACGGTCCGCAGGGCGGTTCGGCATGGACGCTGGTCGCACTCGCTCACCCACCGGATCCGGAGAAATACAGAATGTTCACCACGATGATGGATCGCCCACTGCTCGTCAGCTCGTTGCTGTGGCATGCAGAGAACGTTTTCGCCGACCGAGTCTGCGTCTCGTGTGACGGTGACCGCGGCGACCGGGAGTTCACCTATCGCGATCTCGGCGCGGCCACCCGCAGGTTCGCTGGTGCGTTCGACAACCTCGGGATCCGGTTCGGGACGAGAGTCGCGACGCTCGCATGGAACACGTTCGAGCACCTCGTCGCCTACTATGCGGTTCCGGCGTGCGGGGCGATCCTGCACACGGTCAACCACCGGATGTCGCCCGACCACATCGTCTACGCGATGGACAAGGCAGAGGACGAAGTGGTGTTGATCGACGCCGATCTGCTGCCCGTGCTCGAAGACGTACTTCCCAGACTTTCCCGGGTCCGGCACGTCGTGGTCTTCGGGGCCTTCGACGGTATCGCGCCCATAGCGTCCACGACGGTGACGCGGTGGTCGTTCGACCAGCTCCTGCACGACGCCGTGCCGATCGGGGAGTTCCCGGAGTTCGACGAGACCTCCGCGTCGTCGATCTGCTTCACCTCCGGCACCACCGGACTGCCCAAGGGTGTCGTGTACAGCCACCGCAGCACTGTGCTGCACGCGATGGCCATCAGTGCCTCCGGTGGTGTCGCGATCGACGGGTCACGCTCGTATCTGCTGACTACGCAGATGTCCCACGTCCACAGCTGGGGTGTTCCGCACGCGGGTGTCCTGCAGGGGGCGCGCCTCGTCCTTCCCGGACGGCACCCCTCACCGGCGGAGCTGCTACGCATCACCACCGAGCAGACCCCGGATGTGTTCGTCGGCGTACCGGCTGTCGCTGTGCTCATTCGCGAGCGGTTCGACGTCGTTCCCTACCTTCACGTTCTCGGGAGCCTGCGGACCCTGTGGCTGGGCGGCCAGGCGCCGCCGTCGGGTCTGGTGAACTGGTGGGCGGCACACGGAGTGTCGACCGTCAACGGATGGGGGATGACCGAGACGTCGCCCATGGGAACCTTCAGCCACGCCCCCACAAACCACGGACGGCCCCTGCCGCTGTTCCAGGTGCGCATCGTCGACGAGGAGGGTCGGACCCTGCCGTGGAACGGCTTCACCACAGGTGAACTGCAAGTCCGCTCGCCGTGGGTGACCGGCACCTACCTCGACGACGACCGTACTGCCGACGCGTTCGACGACGGCTGGTTGCGGACCGGCGACGTCGCTGTGATCCACCCCGACGGCCAGGTCCAAATCCACGACCGCGTGAAGGACCTCATCAAAAGCGGAGGCGAGTGGATCTCCTCGGTCGAGCTGGAGAACAAGCTGCTACTCCACCCGACTGTCCTCGAAGCCGCCGTCATCGCCGTTCCACACGAGACGTGGCAGGAACGCCCCGTGGCGTGGGTCCGGCTCACCGGCGAGGTCACCGACGACGAACTGCGGACCCATCTGGCGGCGTCCCTACCGAAGTTCTGGCTTCCGGACTCGTTCGTCCGGGTCGGCCAGATCCCCACGACGTCGGTGGGCAAACTCGACAAGGCGCGGATGCGTCAACTGTGGCGCGAGGACGTGGTGTAGCGTTCTGGGACACTCGCAGCCTGTGTGACCTCGGTTACATAATGAATGTACTGGCTGTGAAGTGCTCCGAGGTGGTGATGTGGTGTGGTAACCGACCGGTCCTCCGCGCGTGCGGACGATCGTTCCCTCGACGCGGATGAGGGTGCTCCGCTGAGGTTGCGACCGGAGATCGAACAGTCGTGGCGGCGGTGCCGCGCCATCGGGGCGGCGCCGGACGGCTCGCGGTTTCGGTTCATCGACGACACCTACACCGATTCGAAACTGATTCGTGCCGCACGCCCCGTCGTGGATCGGCTGGCCGAACAGCTCGCCGATACGCCGGTGACGATCCTGCTCGCGGATCAGGATGCCACCATTGTCGACCGCCGCACGGGGGTGAGGTCACTGCTCGGGCGTCTCGACCGTGCCCAGGTGGCGCCCGGCTTCATGTTCTCCGAAGAGTACGCAGGCACCAATGGCATCGGCACGGCCCTCGAGGAACGCAAAGCGTTCCGGGTGCGCGGCGGCGAGCACATGCTCGAGTCCCTGCAGTCGCTGGCGTGCGTTGGCTCGCCGATCGTCGACCCGGTCTCGCGCACGGTGGTGGGTATCCTCGACATCACGTGCAACGTCGATCAGGTCAGCGACCTGATGGCGCCGCTGATCTTCTCCGCGGTCCGGGACGTCGAGGAGCGGCTCTTCGACCAGTCCGCCAAGAGTGAGCAGGTTCTGCTGCGCGAATACATGCGGAGCAAGCGCCGCGGCAATGCCGCGGTGGTGGCGATGAGTCCGGACACGGTGATCGCAACTCCGACCGCGTCTCGGCTGATGGACTCGACGGATCAGATGATGATCTGGGACTGGATCAGCAGCCATCTGGGCACGAAGCAGGAATGGGAAGGACCGCTGCGTTTCGCGGACGGCATCGACGTGCGGGTTCATGCGCGTCGGGTGAGCGAGTCTGGCGAGCAGCTCAGTGCGATTCTCGAGTTGCGTCCGATGGTCTCGTCCGCGGTCTCCCGTCCTCACACGGCCGCGCTTCCCGCATCGCGTCATGCTCCCGCCACCGAGTCCGCGGGCCGGATCGTGGGCCGAAGCCTGGCCACGCACCGGCTGCAGAGCCGCATCGACGAGATCGCGGGCACGGTGGGTCCGGTCCTGGTGACCGGCGAGTCCGGGGTCGGCAAGTCGCATGTCGCCCGGTACATTCAGCAACGCTGGGGCCACGACGGCGACATCCCCGTGATCGACGGGTCCACCTTGACCCCCGAGACCGTCACAGATCTGCGCGCGCGCCTGTCGAGCAACGTCCCGTGGATCGTCGAACACGTGGACGAGATACCGGACGACGCGGTCGCTCCCACCCGCCGGCTACTGGACGCGGCCGCGACGATGTCCGCGCCGATCGTCGCGACCGCGACCTCGACGGCGCCGGACGGTGCCGGCCAGCAGGTGCACACCCATGTGCGCCGAAGTGTGTCCGTGTCGCCGCTGCGCCAGCGGATCGAGGATCTCGACGACCTCGCACGTGAATTGCTCGGCGCTCACCTCCCCGGGCGGCCCACCCCGCAGTTGCAGCCGGCAGCCCACCGGGCTCTGGTTGCCCACCACTGGCCGGGCAACGTCCGAGAGCTCGATGCCGTCCTGTCCACAGCCATCGCCCGGTCGATGGGATTCGACATCAGACTCGAACACCTTCCCGACGACTACCGCGCACTGGGATCGGGCCGGCAGCTCACCTCCCTCGAACGCAGTGAGCGGGAAGCGATCGTGCGTGCCCTCGACGAGGCCGACGGCAACAAGTCGCTCGCCGCCGATCGGCTCGGTGTCGCCCGGTCGACGCTGTACCGCAAGATCCGCGCGCTCGGGCTGGAGAACGAACGCTTCGGATCCTGATCCCGAAACCCCTTGTCGCGTATCGGGACATCCCAGCCACATCCATTGCGGAGACGATAGGCGCAGGACGGGCGACCCCAGTCACCCGACTCCTCGCGCCGCCCCGCCGGGTGTCGGCGGCGGACCGATCCGAAGGGACGATCAATGATGAAGCGCACCGTCTACAGCGACGACCACGAGGCATACAGGGACTCCGTCCGTCAGTTCCTCGTCCGGCATTTCGAACCGCGCGCCGACGACGTCCGTGCCGACAAGGCGCTGCCCCGGGACTTCTGGCTCGAAGCAGGCAAACACGATCTGCTGGGACTCGAGGTGCCGGCAGAGTACACGGGTGCGGACGCGGGTGACTACCGCTTCAACGCGGTGCTCATCGAGGAACTGGCCAAGGCCAACGCTGCCCTGGCGTCGAGTGTGAGCATCCACTGCGATGTCGTAGCGCCGTATCTGGTGCGACTGACCACCGACGCACAGAAGAAGCGGTGGCTGCCCGGTGTGTGTTCGGGTGAGATACTCACGGCGATCGGGATGACCGAACCCGGTGGCGGTTCGGATCTGGCCGCGCTCAAGACCACCGCGGTACGCGACGGCGACCATTGGGTGCTCTCGGGCGCGAAAACGTTTATCACCAACGGTTATTCGGCGGACCTGGTGGTGATCGCGGCACGGACTTCACCGGAGAAGAAGGCCAAGGGCATCACCCTCTTCGGTGTCGAGACTTCACTGCCCGGATTCGAGCGGGGCCGTAAACTCGACAAGGTTGGCCAGGACGAAGCCGACACCGCCGAGTTGTTCCTCGACAACGTGCGGGTCACCGACGCCGATGTCATCGGTGAGCTCGATCGCGGCTTCATCCACATGATGTCGTTCCTGCCCCAGGAGCGGCTGGGGTGTGCTGTCGCGAATCTTGCGCACGCCGCGCAGATCCTTGTCGAGACCATCGACTACTGCCGCGAGAGAAAGGCTTTCGGTCAGTCGATCGGAACATTTCAGCACAACAAGTTTCTGATCGCCGACCTGGTGACGCAGATCGAGGTCACGCAGGCGTATGTCGACCGGTGCGTCGAAGCCCACGTGGCGGGTGAGCTCACCTCCGTCGATGCGGCGAAGGCGAAGTGGTGGACCGCCGACGTCCAGAACCGGGTGATCGACCACTGCGTGCAACTGTACGGCGGCTATGGCTACATGAATGAATACCGGGTGGCGCGGGCGTGGCGGGATGCACGGGTCACGAGGATCTGGGCGGGGTCGAACGAGATCATGATGGAACTGATCGGCCGCGACCTCGGTCTCTGAATCCCGGTCGGTGGCGCGCGCCCGGGAACAATCGTGGCTGCTGCCGCCTGGTCCGTCGGAAGACGGAACTCGAATGTCCTTGTGGTTCTTGAGACTATCTTGGAACCGATCGGCACTCGTGATTCGATTTCGGACACTTCACATCACACCGTCGCTTCTAACGTCATACATGTCCGGGCAGGAATAGACGTCCCGGGAAACCTCGAGGAGGAACCAATGACGGCATCCCAGGCCGACACGGCCACCCGCACCGGCTCGCACTCTGACAACGATGTGCTCGACGTCCTGATCATCGGCGGAGGCTTCTCCGGCTTGTATGCGCTGGACCGGCTTCGCGACCTCGGCTTCACCGTCAAGGTCTGGGACGCGGCCGGCGGATTAGGCGGAATCTGGTGGTGGAACTGCTATCCCGGTGCACGCACCGATAGCACCGGACAGATCTATCAGTTCTCGCACAAGGACCTGTGGAAAAGTTACGATTTCGCCGAACTGTATCCAGGTTTCGCCGGAGTCCGGAACTACTTCGAGCACGTCGACTCGCAGCTGGATCTCACGCGCGACGTCGTGTTCGATACCTTCGCCGAGGCGTGCACGTGGGACGAGGCCTCTCGCGAGTGGACCACGCGGTCCGCGGACGGCAAGGTCCAGAAGGCACGTCAGGTGATCGTCGCCACTGGATTCGGCGCGAAGCCGCTCTACCCGAATCTCGAAGGGCTCGACTCGTTCGCCGGTGAATGCCACCACACTGCCCGCTGGCCGCAGGAGGGCGTGGACATGACCGGCAAGAAGGTCGTCGTCATGGGCACCGGCTCGAGTGGCGTGCAGGTGGTGCAGGAAGCCGGTCACGTCGCCGAACACGTCACGGTGTTCCAGCGCACCCCCAACCTGGCGATTCCGATGCAGCAGCGCACGCTCAGCCCCGACGACAACGAGAACTTCCGGAAAGGACTGCCCGAGCGGTTCGCGGCACGCTACAAGGCCTTCGCAGGCTTCGACTTCGACTTCCTGCCGCAGAACGCCACTGACCTGAGCAAGGAGGAGCGCGACGCGATCTACGAGAAGATGTGGTCCGAAGGTGGTTTCGAGATGTGGCTCGGTACCTTCCAGGACATCCTCGTCGACGAGGAGGCCAACCGTACCTTCTACGACTTCTGGCGCAGCAAGGTCCACGAGCGGGTCACCGATCCGAAGAAGGCCGCGATCGTGGCGCCCGCGACACCGCCACACCCCTACGGAGTCAAACGCCCATCACTCGAGCAGGACTACTTCGACGTCATCAACCAGAGCAACGTCGATGTCATCGACTCCAACGTCACCCCGATCCGCCGGGTGCTGCCCCACGGCGTCGAGACCGACGAGGGCGTCATCGATTGCGACCTGCTGGTGTTGGCCACCGGCTTCGACAACAACAGTGGCGGAATCATGGCCATCGACATCCAAGGTGTCGACGGATTGAGCATCCAGGACAAGTGGAAGTCCGGGGTCGACACCTGCATGGGCCTGTCCACCCGCGGGTTCCCGAACATGATGTTCCTCTACGGCCCGCAAAGCCCGTCCGGTTTCTGCAACGGCCCCACGTCCGCCGAGTACCAAGGCGAGATCGTCGTCGAGTTCCTTCAGCATCTGCGCGACCACGACATCACCCGATTCGAGAACACCGCTGAGTCGGAGAAGCAGTGGCGTGCGCACGTCGACGAACTGTTCTTGAACTCGATGTTCACAAAGGCACGATCTTGGTACTGGGGCGCGAACGTGCCCGGCAAGCCGGCGCAGATGCTCAACTATTCGGGGGGTGTGCCGCAGTACTTCGCTCGCTGGGACGACATCAAGGCCAACGGCTACGACGCCTACGAGACGAACTGATCCAAAGGAGTCACGTGGGCCGCGGTGCATCATCCGTGGCCCACGAGCTGCAGCGGGCGAGAAGAGCAGACCATCCGACCACCCTGACGATGAACGGTTGCCGGTACGCTTCCCGCCTCGGACATGCCTACTCCGAGCGCGGTGACGGCAGCCGGCGCCGCAATCAGCCCGCGGCCGCACGCGCTTGTCGCTGCGCGGTGAGCCCTCCTCCTGCAGCAACGCACTGAAGCTGAGGATTCTGACAGCTTAATGAGAAGCCCTCGTTGACAACGAATTAGAGCGTGTCTCATGTGGGAAGTTTCTTGAAGCAGGTGAGTGCGGCAGCGAGGTGGAGAAATCCGGCGGATTATTCGTGGCGTTCGTAGCGGATGGTCATGCGCCGGTAGCCGGTAAGCCAAGCAATGGTGCGTTCGATCTTCCACCGATACCGGCCCAGCCGATCATTTCTCTCGATGCCGAGGCGAGCGATCCGCGGAACGATGCCCCGTTCGCGTAGCCACCGACGATGTTTGTCGTAGTCGTAGCCCTTGTCGGCGCGAAGCTTTCCCGGCCTGCGGCGGCGCGGTCCACGCCGGGATTTCACCGCCGGGATCGCGCGGCCACCAACGGTTGGAGCATCGTGCTGTCGTGCGTGTTCGCCCCGGATACGTCCACGACGGGAATCCATTCCGTTGGCACATGGACCTCGGCCTGATCGCCGCGCCCAAATCGGCGAACCTGGGGCGGATCGCAGCGAACATCGACATCTTCGACTTCAGTCTCACAGCGGAGGAGGTCGACGCCATCACCGCGCTCGACACCGGTTCGGTCCCCCCACCCCCCCCGGTGGACTCGGACGAGCCGTTGAGCCCTCCCCCGGGCGTCGTCGACTCCGGCGCGAACTAGTACCGCTGCTCGGGTTTGCTTTGCTGCCAAAACACTTCGATCATTGTCCGCGTGTCACCCACGCCTGGCGTTGACGGCATTCAGAGCGAGATGATCGCCCGTAGCACGGTGGCTGCTGCGCCGGCGTAGGCCAGGGCGATAGCGAGTGTGCGGGCGTGGGCGGGGTCGACGCACCCGGTCAGTGCGCTGCCGATCTTGACGCCAACGAGTAGGGCGGCGGACGCGGTCAGGTCGAGCCTCGGATCGATGTGGACGGCGCCGCCGGAGGCGAATTTGGTGACCAGGGACAGGTCCGCGACGGTGAAGAAGAACGGTTGCAGGTGGCGGCGAATGCTTGTTGCGGCCAGCGGGAGGCGAGCGCGTCGGTCGTCACCGGGGGCGCGACCCCGGCGGTGGTGTTCATCAGCCCGGACACGAAACCCGCGGCCACCACCGGGGCCCTCCTGCTCACGGTTTGCAGAGTCACTGTGCAGTCCGCGTATCCGGCGCGGTGCGGGTTCAGGCCGGTGAGCAGACCGAGGTGGTGTGATAGTTCGACAGCCAGTAGCCGCTGTCGGCGAGCCGGTTGAGGTTGGGGGTGTCGATCTCGGAGTCGAACGGCCCGATGTCCGAGTAGCCCATGTCGTCGATGAGGATCACCACGATGTTCGGCGCGCCGGCCGGGGCCTTCGCCTCCGGCTTCCACCACGGCGTCGACTCCGCGCTCGTCCGCCCGATGTGTCCGCCGAATCCGTCGTACCCTCGCGCGCCCGACGGGATCTGCTGCCAACCGTCGACTCCACCGGTTCCGTTACTTCCCACTTCGGGCACGCGCGCAATCCCTTCACTCACGGAGAAAGGATTTCCCCGCACATGTGGGGGAATCGTACGGTTGCTCACGACCCCGGCGAGTGGTTTGAATCACGAAGATTCCAAACCACGTTCGCCAGCTGTGACCTGCATCGCCCGAAACCGGTGGCAGAACGTGATCTGTGCAATGAAAGGGGCCGCTTTTACACGCGCGTAAGAAATTCAGGACAGGCTTTGCGGTGAACGTGCTCCTGCCCGCGTGTGATCGTCCAGAAAGCTGTACCACTGTGCTCCAGCTCATCTCGATACTCGGCCTCCTCCGACGTGCCGGTTCCACCGCGTGGCCGTCGCTGCGCGCCGCGTTGCTTCGCTTCGCGGGGTACCTGGTGCCGATTGCCCAGACGGCGGTCACCGCGGGGGCGGCGTGGTGGGTGTCGGTCGAGGTGGCCGGTCACGAGCAACCGTTGCTGGCCCCGCTGGCCGCGGTCGTGTGTCTGAGCGTCGCGCGCGGCGCCCGCAGCCGCCGCGCCGGTGAACTCATCGCCGGTGTCACCATCGGAACGATCGTGTCGGACGTCGTCGTGCGGTACATCGGCAACGGCCCGTGGCAGATCTGCCTCGTGGTGGCGGTGGCCATGTCGCTGGCGGTGCTCCTCGACGGTGGTTCGGTGATCGTCCTGCAGTCGGGTTCGTCGGCGGCACTGGTCGCGGCGATGGCTTCCGCGACCGCCGCGCACCCGTTCGACCGGGTCGTCGATGCGTTGATCGGGGGTGCGCTGAGTCTGGTGGCGCTGTCCGTGTTGCCCACCGACCCCGTCCGAAGGACACGCCGGTGCGCCGCCTCGGTGCTGGACAGCGTGGCCGCGGCCCTCCGGCAGACGTCGAAGGGGCTGGCCGCCGGGGACGTCTCCGCACTGGAAGATGCTCTCGCACTTGCCCGTTCGACGCAGTCGACCATCGACAGCATGCGCGTCGAACTCCGGTCCGGCTCCGAGGTGGCGCGGATCTCACCGATTCACTGGCGGGGACGCCGCCGCATCGGCCGGCTCGCGTCGATCGCGGACCCGATCGACAACGCCGCACGCAACACCCGGGTTCTGGTGCGGCGGGCCCTGATCGCCACATACGACGGTGAGCGGGTGGACCCGCAGTTGGCGGACGCCGTCTCCGAACTGGCGCACCTCGCCGACCGGATGCGGCTGATGATCCTCGCGACGACACCCGCGAAGAAGCCCAACGAGATTCAGATCAGCGACGAACTGGAACGCTTCGCGCGCGCACTGCCGCAGCAGGAAGTCTCGGCCGGGTTCTCCGCGGCGGTCGTCTCCGCGCAGGTCCGATCGATCGTCATCGACTTCTTCGAAGTGTGCGGCATCCCGCGCGCCGTCTGCCGGCCGATGCTGCCCCGTCCCGCCCAATACGCGGGCGCGGCGTAGTCCGGCGACCTCAGGACAGCTCGAGCCGGCACCCCGCCGGCGCGCGGGAGTTGTCGATGACGCAGAACCGGTTGCCCTCGGTGTCCGCCAGCACGACGAAGTCCGAGTCCTCCGGGTAGCGGTCCCACGGCACCCTTTGCGCGCCGAGACCGACGAGTCGTTCGATCTCGGCGGCCCGATCGTCGCTGTCGCGGGCGTGCAGGTCGAGGTGCAGCCGCGGCTCGGGTTCCGCGTCGTGTTCGCTCTGCTGGATCCCGAGCACCGGTCGGCCGTCGGGCCGCGTCAGGTTGGTGAAATTGTTGTCGCCGACCGGCGGGCGCGCGGTCAGTCCGAGCGCCTCGGTCCAGAACCTGACTGCGCGGTCGACGTCGCGTGCCCCGATCACGGTCGTTCCCAGGATGAGCATGATCCGAATTTATCCGCTGCGCCGGGCCGGGGTGGACGATGTGGGGTGTGGATTTTCCTGATGCGGTGCTGCGACCCCTCGCCGAACGGTTGTGTCGCGTCGACGGCGTCGTCGGCGTCACCCTCGGCGGCAGCCGCGCCCGCGGCACCCACACGGCGGAATCCGACTACGACCTCGGCGTCTACTACCGCGGGACGCTCGACACCGACGGGCTGACCGCGCTCGCGCAGGAGTGGGCGGGCGCCGGGACGTCGGCGACCCGTACGGGCGAATGGGGTCCGTGGGTCGACGGCGGGGCGTGGCTGTCGTACGACGGCCGGGCGGTGGACTGGCTGTACCGCGACCTCGACCGTGTGGCCGCGGTGTGGCGGGACGCGCAACAGGGGGTGTACGGGTTCCACGCCCAGACCGGTCACCCGTTCGGATTCGCGGACTTCGCGTACGCGGGCGAACTCGCGTCGGCGGTGATCCTCGCCGATCCGTCCGGACAGCTCGGCGAGTTCCGCGCCGACCTGCAGCACTACCCGGACGCGCTGCGCGACGCGCTGGTGCGGCGCGGACTGTGGGAGGCGGAATTCGTCACCGTGCTGGCCCGCAAGGCAATCCCGCGAGCCGACACGACGTACGTGGCGGGCTGCCTTTTTCGCGCGGTGTGCCTGTGCGCCCACGCCCTCCACGCGCACGCCCGGCGCTGGCTCATCAGCGAGAAGGGCGCCGTAGCCGCCGCCGGCGCCCTGCCGAACGCACCGGCCGACTTCAGCGTCCGCGCTCACGCCGTCCTCTGCCGGCTCGGCACGACACCGGACGACTTGACCGCCGCTCTCGCCCTGGCCGAACAGCTCGTCGCGGACACCCGCGACGCCTGCCCACTCCCCTGAGCGCGCACACCCTCAGCCGTCCTCCCCGAACCGCCCGCGGGCCTCGACCGGAATCAGCGGCTTCTCCGCCCGCGCCCTGATCTGCTGGACCCCCCACGTGTTGCCGTCGGGATCGGCGAATCCGAAGAACGTGCCCCCGTCACGCTCGTCGAACACGGTGATCTCACTGACCTCGACACCCCGGTCGAGCAACTCCTGCCGCGCCGCGGTCGCATCGGAGACGACCAGCTGCAATCCCCTCATCGACCCCGGCGCCATTTCCGTGTGCGACGGGAGGTCGCCGATCACGATCGAGCACCCCGAACCGGTCGGCGTCAGCTGAACGACGTGCATGTGCTCGTTGGTGGTGTCGTGATCGAGATGAAAACCGAGCTTGTCGCGGTAGAACGCGACGGATCGATCGATGTCACTGACGGGCAGAACGACCACTTCGAGGGTCCAGTCCATGATGCGAATTCCTCCGTAGCTGGGCGGTGTACCTGGGGAGCGAAAGGCTCCGCATCAGATAGTGGCACTGTTCCGCATCGCACGCCGGCGCATCGACGACGTCGCGCTCATGCGTGCGTATGGAACGGCTTCCCCGCCAGCGCGAGCATCGCTTCGCCGAGCGCCTCGTTCTGCGTGGGGTGCGCATGGACGAACGGTGCGACGTCGGTGGGCAGGGCTTCCCACGCGACGGTCAGCTGAGCCTCGCCGATCAGCTCGCCGACGCGGTCGCCGACCATGTGCACACCCACCACCGGCCCGGTGTCCCCGGCCCGCACGACCTTGATCCCGCCCGACGTTCGCAGGATCTGGCTCTTGCCGTTGCCGGCGAGGTCGTACACCACGGACGTCGCGTCGCCGTGCCGTTCCCGGGCGGCGTCCTCGGTGAGGCCGACGGACGCGACCTCCGGATGCGAGTACGTCACCCGCGGAATCAGATCCTCGGCCACGACAACCGGGTCGAGGCCGGCGATCTCCTCGGCGACGAAGATTCCCTGCTGGAAACCGCGGTGCGCCAACTGAAGTCCGGCCACGATGTCCCCGACGGCATACACGCCGTCGACGCCGGTGCGCAGCCGGTCGTCGGTGACGACGAACCCGCGGTCCAGGGCGATGCCGTGTTCGGCGAAACCGCAGTCGCCGGTGCACGGACCCCGCCCCACCGCCACCAGCAGGATGTCCGCCTCGAGCGTGTCACCTCCCGCGAGTTCCACGAGGACGCCATCCGCGGTTTCCTTCGCCGCGGCGACCGTGACACCGGTCCGGGTGGAGATCCCGCGTTTGCGGAACGCGCGTTCGAGTTGCTTCGAGCACCACGGATCCTCCGCCGCGACCAGGCGCGGCAGTGCCTCGACGATGGTCACGTCCGCGCCGAACGACGCCCAGACACTGGCGAACTCGACACCGATCACGCCACCCCCGAGAACGATGGCCTTCTCCGGGACGAACCCGAGAGTCAGTGCCTGATCGCTGGTGACGATGCGCTCACCGCACTCGATGGACGGCACCGTCCGGGCGTAGGACCCGGTGGCCAGCACCACCGACGTCCCGGTCCAGCGGGTGCCGTCCACCTCGATCGTCCTGTCTCCGAGATACTTTCCGTGCCCGTGCACCACGGACACCGCATGATGCGCGACCAGGCCCTTCAGCCCCTTGTGCAAGCGATCGATCGTGCCGTTCTTGTACCGGTGCACCGCGTCGATGTCGATGCCGTCGAAAGTGGTTCGCACGCCGAACTCGGCACCGGTCCGCGCGGCGTCGGCGATCTCGGCGGCATTGAGCAGCGCCTTGGTCGGGATGCAGCCACGATGCAGGCAGGTTCCGCCGATCTTGTCTGCCTCGATCAGCCGGACCGACAGCCCGAGTTGCGCGGCCCGGAAGGCGCACGCGTAGCCGCCGGAACCACCACCGAGGATCAGGACGTCGCTGTGTGTGCCGGTCATCTAGAGCCTCCCCAGCACGGTGATCGGATTCTCGATGTAGTCGGCGAACAGCCGGAGGAATCCGCCGGCGACGCCGCCGTCGCACACCCGGTGATCGAAACTCAGCGACACCTGGGTCACCTTCCGGACCGCCAACTGCCCGTCCACGACCCACGGTTTGTCGACGATACGACCGACACCGAGGATCGCGGCCTCCGGATGGTTGATGATCGGGGTGGAACCGTCCACACCGAAGACTCCGTAGTTGTTGAGAGTGAACGTACCGCCGGTCAGCCGCGACGGTGGGAGTGTTCCCTCGCGGGCCAGCGCCGTGGTGTCCCGCAGTCGCCGGGCGAGGTCGACGGTCGTGAGCGAATCGGCCCGCTCGATCACCGGGACGACGAGCCCGCGTGGGGTTTGCGCCGCGATGCCGAGATGGACGTGACCGTAGCGGACGATCTCGTTGCGTTCGGTGTCGACGGTCGAGTTCAGTTCCGGGTAGCGCGCCAGCGCCGCGAGGGCCAGGCGTGCGAGCAGTGCCATCAGGCTGACCTTGTCGTCCTCGGGCAGTGCGGCGTTGATCGACTGGCGGGCGGCGAGGAGATCGGTGGCGTCCACATCGACCCACGTCGTCGCGTCCGGAATTTCGCGCCGGCTCGTCGACAGCTTGTCGGCGACCGCCTTCCGCAGGCCCTTGATCGGTATCCGCTGCGCGTCAACTGCGTCGGTGGCGGGTCTCGCGGCGAGTGCCCGCTCGACGTCGGCGCGATTGATCACCCCACCGGGACCACTGCCCGGCAGCCGCGACAGGTCGAGGTCGTTCTGCCGCGCGAGGTTGCGGACGACCGGCGAGATGACCCGTGTTGCCGAATCCTCATGGACTTGCGTGACTTCGCATTTCGCGCCGACACGACGCCGACGCCGACGGGTGTCCTCACTGGTGCCGTATCCGATGAGCACGTTGCCGCTCCCGGCGCGTTCCTCCTCGCGGTACTGCTCGTGCGCGGCGGTGATTCCGCTGACGGTGATCAGTGGGGTGCCCACCTTCAGCGTCGAGCCTTCGTTGCCGTGCAGGGAGATCACCGTGCCTTCGAAGGGAATCGGCACCTCGACCGCGGCCTTGGCGGTCGCGACCTCGACGACCACCTGGTCGATGGTGACGGTGTCGCCGACCCGGACTCGCCACTCGGCGATGTCGGCCTCGGTGAGTCCCTCACCGAGGTCGGGGAGCAGGAAGACCTGGTTACTCATGCGGTCACCGCCCATCGGGTGTCGGCGGAATCGTTCCACTGCAACCGGTCGACGCTGTCGAGGACGCGGTCGACGTTCGGCAGGTGCAGGCGTTCGAGTTTCGGTGCCGGGTACGGGATGTCGAATCCGCTGACCCGCAGTACCGGAGCGTGCAGGTGATGGAAGCAGCGTTCCTGGACGCGGGCGGCGATCTCGGCGCCGACACCGGCGAAGCCCTGCGCCTCCTGAATGACGATGCATCGGCCGGTTTTCCGGACCGACACCATGACCGTCTCGTCGTCGAACGGCACGATCGACCGCAGGTCGATCACCTCGAGGTCGTGGCCCTCCGCCGCGGCGGCCTCGGCGGATTCGAGCGCGACGGTCACCGACGGTCCGTAGGCGACGAGGGTCGCGTCCCGGCCGGCACGTCGGACGGCTGCCTGCCCGAGCGGTGCGCCCACCGCGAGATCGACGTCGGCGCGGGAGAAGTACAGCCGTTTCGGCTCGAGGAAGATCACCGGGTCCGGGTCGTCGATCGCGGCCCGCAGCAGGGTGTAGGCGTCCTCGACGGTGGACGGGACCACCACCTTCAGCCCCGGGGTGTGCGCGTAGTAGCCCTCACTGGAATCGCAGTGATGTTCGACGCCGCCGATGCCGCCGGCGAACGGGATCCGGATGACGATCGGCACCGACAGTGTGCCCTTGGTGCGGTTCCGGATCTTCGCGACGTGGGAGACGATCTGTTCGAACGCCGGGTAGGCGAATGCGTCGAACTGCATTTCGACGACCGGTTTGAATCCGGCCATCGCCATGCCGATCGCGAAGCCGATGATGCCGGATTCGGCGAGCGGGGTGTCGAAGCAGCGGTCGTCGCCAAAGTCGCGGGTGAGTCCGTCGGTGACGCGGAAGACGCCGCCGAGGGTGCCGACGTCCTCACCGAAGACGACGACGTTCTCGTCCGCGGTGAGCGCGTCGCGCAGTGCGGTGTTCAGGGCCTGAGCCATGGTGAGTGTGGGCATGATTCAGTGCTCCTCGGATTCGGCGGCCAGTTCGGCCTGCACCTGCGCCTGCTGTTCGCGCAACTGTGGGGTGGGTTCGGCGAAGACGTGCCGGAACAGATCGAGCGGGTCGTGGGGCCGGTCGACGTTCATCCCGGCGCGCAGAGTCGCGGCGGCAGTGTCGGCCTCGGCGGCCAGGGCGTCGACGGATCTGTCGTCGAGCAGATTCCGGCCGCGCAGATACTCCTCGAGCCGGGTCAGTGGGTCGCGTCCGAGCCACTGCTCCACCTCGGACGAATCGCGGTAGCGGGTGGCGTCGTCGGCGTTGGTGTGCGCGTCGATCCGGTAGGTGTGGGCCTCGACGATGACCGGTCCGTTGCCGGCCCGGACGAAGTTCGCTGCCACGTCCATTACCGCGAGCATCGCGATCGGATCGTTGCCGTCGACCTGCTCGCTGCCGATACCGTAGCCGACGCCCTTGTGCGCCAACGTGGGTGCGGCGCTCTGCCGGGCGAACGGCACACTGATCGCGAATCCGTTGTTCTGCACCAGGAACACCACCGGGGCCTTGAACACGGCCGCGAAGTTGAGGGCCTCGTGGAAGTCGCCCTCGCTGGTCGCGCCGTCGCCGCAGAACGCCAGCGCGATCGTGTCTCGGCCCCTGCGGTTTTCGCCGTACGCCACACCGGTGGCGTGCAGCAACTGGGTGGCCAGCGGGGTGCACTGGGGTGCGCTGCGGTGCCGGGCCGGGTCGTAACCGCAGTGCCAGTCGCCGGCGAGCATGCTGAGGATCTCGACCGGGTCGATGCCGCGGGCGGCGAGCGCCACCGAGTCGCGGTAGGTGGGGAACATCCAGTCGCCGGGCCGCAGGCTCATCGCCGCCGCGATCTGGCAGGCCTCCTGGCCGCGCGAGGACGGATACACCGCGAGCCGGCCCTGCTTGGTCAGGGCCGTCGCCTGCTGATCGAAGCGCCTGCCCAGCACCATGTTCCGGTGCATCTCCACCAGACGGTGATCGCTCGGCCTCGGGTACCGGGCCTCGCTCCCGGTAAGCGCGCCCGCCGAGTCCAGATACTGCACCGCACTGTCGGCGGGAAGGAACTTCCGATACGGCCTCGCCAGGGGCGGCTCTACGAGCGTCACGTCTACCTCCAGATGCATTGTGTTCGTCAATGCTCGCAACTGAACGACCTATCGACAACGACTGGGCAGAATCAGAGACAAATGGCCTAGAATCGGCCTGTCGGGGGCAGAATGTCTCACCGGAGTTGAGCGACCACAGCAGGGATGGACAGATGGCCGAGGGCACAGCGGACACGTACGAACTCGACGCGATCGACCGACGCATCATCAAGGAACTCGTCGCCGACAGCCGCATCTCGATGCGAGCGCTGGCGGAGAAGGCCCACATCTCCCGCGCCCACGCGTACGTCCGCATCGAGCGATTGCAGGAAGCCGGGATCATCGAAGGTTTCACCACCCGCATCTCGCACTCCAAGGCGGGGTTGGGCTCCTCCGCGTTCATCGCCCTGTCGATCAGGCAGGACTCGTGGCGGGGAATTTCCACCCAGCTGCGGACTTTGCCGTTCGTCGAGCACTTCTCGTTACTGGGCGGCGATTTCGACGTTCTCGTCCTCGTGCGCGCGCCGGACAACAGCGGACTGCGTCACGTCGTCCTCGAGCGGTTGCAGAGTCTCGAAGGTGTGCAGGCGACCAAGACGTGGCTGATCTTCGAGGAAGCCAGCGGCCCCGGACCGGAATGGGTTCGTTGACGCGGCGGATACGATCGCAGCATGCGCAGCGACCTGATGCAGAACGCGGAACGCAATGGTGAACCGGGCACCTTCGTGCTCCAGAATCCCCGAATGCTCAAGGTGGACTTGACCGGAGCCGGTGGCCACTTCTTCGCCCGGCAGGGAGCGATGGTCGCGTACCAGGGTGACGTCGACTTCTCTTACGAGGGCAGCGGCGGCGTCGGGAAGTTCTTCAAGAAGGCGTTCACCGGTGAGGGCATGTCGCTGATGAAGGTGTCCGGCAGCGGCGACGTGTTCCTCGCCCGCGACGCCGACGAGATCTTCCTGCTCGAACTCGAGGACGAGTCGGTGACCGTCAACGGTTCCAACGTCCTCGCGTTCGACAGCTCGCTGAGCTGGGACATCCACCGTGTCGAGGGCGCGTCGATGCTCAGCGGCGGATTGTTCAACACCACGTTCACCGGGCGCGGTGTTCTCGCCGTCACCGTCTACGGCACTCCCGTCGTCCTGAACGTCGACACGCCCACCTACGTCGACATGCAGAGCGCGGTGCTGTGGTCGACCGGCCTGCACTCGACGATCCGGAAGACGGCGAAGATGGCCGCCGCGATCGGCCGCGGATCCGGTGAGGCGTACCAGTTGTGCCTCACCGGAAACGGCGTCGTCGTCGTGCAGGCCTCGGAGGGGCACCCGGTTCCCAAGGCGTGACCGCGCGGGTGCCCCTGTCGATCACCCGGCCCGGGTGCGGCCGAGGGCGCCGACGGCGACGTCGACGAGCAGGAACGCGACGAGGCTGAGTCCCAGAAGCGGGACGAACCAGCCGACGAGGACGACGCAGGCGACTCCGGTCACGGCCGCGACCGGGTGGATGCGACGCCAGGTGCCCCGCGCCGGCGGCCTGCCCACCGCCCGGACGGTGCCGCGGGTGGGCCTGCGCCGCCACCAGAGTACGTAGCCGCGGACGATCACCGCGAGCAACGCCACTGCGAGAGTGGCCAGGATCAGCTGGTTGAGCAGGCCGAACAGCAAGCCCATGTGCAGGGCGATGCCCCAGGACGTCAGCTTCGCGGCGAGTGGCCAGTCGGCGAATCGCGACACGTCCGTCACCGTGCCCGTGGCCCCGTCGACGGCGATCGAGTCGGTCGAGAACTGCCACGGTTCCCGGGTCTGGGTGACCGTGAATGCGGTGCCCGCGTCCGCGGGAACGGTCGCCTCGACGGCACCGGTGACACCGCTGCGCCGGGCCACGTCGAGGACGGTGTCGAGTTCGCCGACGTTCGTGTCGAGGATCCCCGGATCCGGCGCGGGGGTGTGCCCCGCACCGTGCCCGTCGTGACCGCCCGATGCAGCGCCGCCGGGATTCGGCGCCGAGTCCAGTTTCTTGTCGATCTTGGGGGTGGTCCAGCTCAGGGCGGAGCGGAGTTCACCGACGTTCTCGCCGGCGTACCGCGACCAGGTCAGGCCCGTCGCCGAGAGGAACACGAGCCCGACCGCGATCCAGATGCCGACCACCCCGTGCCAGCTGAGGGTGCGATTGCGGCCGCGGCTCGACCGGTCGAGCGTCCACAGCCTGGCGGCGTCCGTGTTCCGGGCCCGGGTCGTGCGGTACCGCTGCACCCACAGGTACACGCCACCGAGCGCGATGACCCACAGCCACGACGCGGCGAGCTCACTGTAGATACGTCCGGGCTCACCGAGGTGCAGGTGCCGGTGCAACTGCGAAATCCAGGTCCGCATCGGCAGCGCACCACTGCTGCCGTAGACCACCAGTTCGCCCTTCGACTGCGCGGTGGCGGGATCGACGAAGACCGCGAGGCGTTCGGATTCGCCCAGTCCGGGGTCGGTGAACATCACCTGCGTCGTGTCACCCGCTTCGGTCGCCGGGCGCACGGCCGCGACGGCGAGGTCCGGGCGAACCCGCTGCGCGGCCCGCACCTGTTCGGACATCGGCAGGTCGGGGCCCGTCGAGTCGACATGCAGATAGTCGCGGTAGACCAACTGCTCGACCGACGGCGCGAGGGCGTAGAGACCGCCGCTGACGGCGGCGATCACCAGGAACGGTGCCACCAGAATCCCCGCGTAGAAATGCAGTCGCAGGATCAGTGGCCGGAGACTGCGCGGCGGCGAGGAGTCCTTCGGCACCGGGGCGGGCGCGACCGGTTTGTCGCGTTCGAGCTCAGGGACGGACATGAAAGATCTCGATTCGAGTTCGGGTGAGCCGGGGCACCCAGCGCCCTCGAGGCGGCGCACGGGGAAGGTGCGCTGACAGCTCGAGGTGACGCGTCGGGGACGCACCGACTCGGGAGGGGTCGGCACCGCGGCTCGCCTGGGAGTCGCCTGATGCCGAGTGGGAACACGCCGGACCGGCGACTCACACGACTGAGGTGTGCGCCGGAAAGCGGTGAGAAAAGGGGGTCGTCTAGACGAGGGCGGGTGGTCCGCGGGTGCCGGCGCCCGCGGCGACGAGCAACCACAACGACAGCTTCGCGCGGTAGACCGGGGTCGCCGACCAGGTGCCGGTATCGACCTGCAGCGGAGCCAGGACGGCGAGAACGATGCGCGACAGCGCCGCCAGGGCCCGCAGACAGGCACGTTCGGCCGATCGGACCAGCACCGCGGCCACCGCAATTGCGACGATGTGCGCGGCGATCATCGGCGTCGACAGTCCCAGGCCGTGTGCATGATCGGCCGCCAACGCCAGCGTGGTGTGGCCGATCAACTGGCCCGCTGCGAGCACCGACAGGACGAACAACCATTCGCGGCTGGCCACCCGGATGGCGGCGACCGACGCACCGACCGCGGCGCACGCCGCGAGAAGCAGCACCACCGAACCGTCGCTCGGCGGCATTCCGCCGCCGGCGATACCGTGCGCGGCGATGCTGACCGCGCCGGACAGTGAACCCACGACGGAGCCGCGCACCTGCGCGACCACATCCAACCGTGAATTCACTCCGCGAGGGTACCGCCTCCCGCGCCCTGCACGAAGGTCAGGCGGACGCCCCCGCGGCCGGACGCAGACGCGCGAGGACGTCCGTCAACGTGACGACACCGATCAGCTGCGCGTCGTCGGTGACGATCGCGAGATGGCTGCGGGTCTCGCGCATCGTGTGCAACGCCTCGTACACGGCGGCGTCCGCGCCGAGGGTCAGCACAGGACGCATCAGGTCGGCGGCCGTCACCGCGGTGCCTGCACGGAGGCTGTCCCGCGCGTGCACCACACCCTTGATCCCGTCGTCGTCGCGCACGAGCAGTCGGAGGTGGCCGCTTCGGTCCGCGGCCGCCTTGATCGCCGCCGCGGTCGCGTCCGGGGCGACACTGCTCGGGGAGGTGTTCGGCCGCACCATGTCCCGCACGGTGAGCGACTGGAGTTCCAGGGCACTGGTCAACTGGCCGTGGTACCGCTCGTCGAGCGTGCCGACGGTCGCGGAGTGCTCGACGAGGTGACGCAGCGCGTCGGGATCCTGGCCCGCCCCGACCTGGTCGACCGGTTCCACGCCGAACAGTCGCAGGCACCGGTTCGCCATCCGGTTCAGCACCAGCAGCAGCGGGCGGGTGGCCCACATGAATCCGCGCATCGGGATCGCCAGCAGGGTCGCCGATTTCTCCGGATGCGCGATCGCCCACGACTTCGGTGCCATCTCGCCGACGACGAGGTGCAGAAACGTGACGATGATCAGGGCGAGGACGAATCCGAGGACGTCCGCCAGCCACAGCGGGGCACCCCACCCCGCGAACGCCGGGGTCAGCCAGTGATGCACGGCCGGCTTCGTGACGGCACCGAGCGCGAGGGTGCACACGGTGATGCCCAGCTGGGATCCGGCGAGCAACACCGACAGCTCGGACGCGCTGCGCAGGGCGGCCCGCGCCGCCCGACTGGTGGGGGCGGCGTCCTCGAGTCGGTGGCGACGGGCAGCGATCAACGCGAACTCGATCGCCACGAAGAACGCGCTGGCCGCGATCAACCCGACGGTGACCACCACGACGACCCAGGGATTACTCATCGGTCGTCTCGCTTTCCAGGACGCGCAGCCTCACGAACAGCGAGGACGGAACGTGCTTGTCGACCGCCCGCACCTCGGCGACGAGGCTGCGGGCGGGTGGGTCGGCGTCGGTGATCAGGTCGGCCGGATCCGGGTTCAATCGGATCGCGACCACATCCCCGACGACGGGGAGACCACCGAACTCCGCGATGACGGCGCCGGCGAGCGTCTCGAAGTCACCGGACGGCAGGTCGTGCCCGAGGACGCGCTCCACCTCGTCGATGTGCAGGTCGCCGGGCATCGTCCAGCCCTCGGACTCGGAGCCCGTCACGGACGCGTCCTCGTCGGGATCGTGTTCGTCGGCGATCTCACCGACGAGTTCCTCCGCGAGATCCTCGATCGTGATGACGCCGGCGAAACCGCCGTACTCGTCGACGACGAGGGCCATCTCGTCGCGGGCAGCCGTCAGCTGTTCCAGCACGTCGGGCAGCGGCAGCGACGTCGGCACGACGACGGCCGCGCGGGCCCGGGACGCGGCAACCCCGTCGGACTGTTCGCCGAGCAGGTCGTGGAGGTGGATGACGCCGCGCAGGTCGTCGGAGGAGGTCCCGACCACCGGGTAGCGGGTGTGGCCGGCGCCCATCTTCCCGAGAACGCTGCGCAGAGGTTCGTCGGCCCGGACGGTGTCGACGTGGGCGCGGGGAATCATGGCGTGCCCGGCGGTGCGGGTGGGGAAGTCGAGAATCCGGTCGAGCAGGGCCGACAGTTCCCGCGGCAGCTCCCCGGCGTCGCGGGACTCGGCGACGATGTGCTCGAGGTCCCGCGCGGTCGCCGAGTGTTCGACGTCGTGCACGGGCTCGATCCGCAGCGCCCGCAGCAGCAGGTTCGACGACTGGTCGAACAACCAGATCAGCCAGCCGAAGAGTTTCAGGTAGACGGTGGTCGACAGCGCGAGCCAACGCGCCACCGGTTCGGGACGGGCGATCGCCAAGTTCTTCGGGAACAGCTCACCGAACAGCATCTGGACGAAGGTGGAGAACAGGACGGCGAGGACGGCACCGACACCGATCCCGACCGCGGTCGGGATGCCGACACCGCCGAGGAGTTCGCCGAGACCACGCCCGATCAGGGGTTCGGCGACATAACCGACGAGCAGACCGGTGACCGTGATGCCCAACTGGGCGCCGGACAACATGAACGAGGTGCGGCGGGTGACGCCCAGTGCGCGTGCGGCACCCGGGTCTCCCGCCTCGGCCCTGGCCCTGAGCCGCGAACGGTCGACCGACATGTACGCGAATTCCTGCGCGACGAAATAGCCGGTCAGGGCGGTGATCAGTAATACGACGACGACGCCGAAGCCGATGCTCAGGACGGTCACCATGGCTTCACCCGCGTCCTGCATCCGGGACTGCGGTGATCACTCTGGGGCGGGCTGGGTCTTCGGGGGCGCGAAGCGCTGGTCATGGCTCTCTCTGCAATAGGGGTACGAGCCACCCATAGTAAAGGACCCTTTACCTTTTAGTGCGACGGGTGTGCAGCGTCACCGATATCAATCGGCGTGAGCTGCCGAAAACGCGCGCATCACCGCTGCCGGGATCCGACCCTTCTCCGACACCTCGATCCCCTGAGTCCGAGCCCAGGCGCGGACAACCGCGGGGCGCTGCACATCCACTTTCGCGGGCGCCACGGGAGGCGCCGTCGCGAACGTCGTTTCGAGATCGCTGGTCGCCCGAGCCGACTCCCACTCGTGCAGGCAGGCGCCCAGCCAGCGGTACGTCCACTCCTGCCCCAGTTGCCGTGTCTCGCAGAACGTCACCGGCAGTGCCGGAAACCGGGCCTGCAATTCGGCGAGCGCCTCCGCAACCCTGGCGCCGCTGACGTGTTCCAGCTTGAACAGTCGGCTGTACCGGTCCTCGACCACCACAGCGGCCCGAGGCAGTGCGCTCAACTCGGCCGCCGCGTACGTCATCCGCCCGGACAGCAGGCTCGCCGCAAGATCCTCGATCGTCTTGCGTTCCACCACTGCCACGATCTCGTCGCCGACCTCGACCGCGTAGTCCCCCGCCGACAACCGTCGCCGGACCGTGGTCGCCTGCTGCTTCCCGAACGTGTACGGATACTTTTCGGCGGTGTCGACGACGATGTCGAGGACGCGGCCGTGGGCCCGCGCCGTCGGCACCGTGACGGCGGGCCTCGCCTGCTTGGCGGTGCGCGGCGACTGCCAGAAGATCATCTCCCGGCCCCGCGCTCGGGTCATGACCAACTGCGAGCGGTTCTCCCGGGCACGGGTGAGCACCAGGTCGATCGCGGGACCTCGCCGGGTGCACGAACGAACCTCGAGCCGCTCCAAGATCTCGGCGTCGGCGGGCCACTCGTCGGCCCGGTGGCAGTAGACCTTGGACGCGCGGGGCCAGGGCTGCTTCGCCTTGACGACAATGCCGCCCGGTCCGAGCGGAACCCGCACCAGATAGGGAAGCGTCGAATCAGCGTCCGGATTCCGCGCGATCAGCAGGTCGTCGGGCATACCGCCAGAATAAAGGTCAGTCGGCGCTCTTGATGGTCTTCATCGTGATCAGCGACGTCACCCGCGACACCGCCGGGAGTCCGCTGAGCTTGGTGGCCATGAAGTTCTCGTACGTCGCGAGGTCGCGGACCGCGACCCGGATGAAGTAGTCGGGGATCCCGAACAGCCTGCGGCATTCGATCACCTCGTCGAACGCGGCGACCCGGGACTCGAACTGCTCGATGGTCGCCTGGTCGTTCACCCCGATCTCGGCGGTGACGATCACCTGGAATCCCCGATCCAGCGCCTCCTGGCTGACGATGGCGCGGTAGCCGGTGATGACGCCGTCCGCCTCGAGTTTCTTGACCCTGCGCAGGCACGGGGAGGGAGTCAGACCCACCAAATCTGCCAATTCGGTGTTGGTCAGACTGGAGTCGTTGCGCAGGTGGTCGAGAATTGCGTGATCGATATCATCCATCGCACTATTATTGCGCACGAGGCCAATTATGGGCATTCGCTCGCAATCGTGCACCGGGATAGTTGCTATAGATTTGCGTGGTGATCGATCCAGCCCCCTTTTCCACGACCGCAGTCGTCGACCCCGACCACCGGCACCCTCCGGAATGGCGTCGGGCCCTGCAGGCGTCCCTCCCCGTCGGGATCGGGCTGGTACCGCTGGGGATCGCCCTCGGGGTGCTCGTCGTCCAGCAGGGACTCAACCCCTGGTGGGCGATGGTCTTCACCTCGCTGATCTACGCCGGTTCCCTCGAATTCATCGCGGTCGGCATGGTCGCCACCTTGACGCCACTCCCCTACATCGCACTGACCGCACTGCTGGTGAACTTCCGGCACGTGTTCTACGCCTTGAGCTTTCCCCTCGACCGGGTCAAGGGCCGGCTCGCCCGGCTCTACAGCATGTTCGCGCTGACCGACGAGGCGTACGCCATGTCGGTCACCGGCGACCGGAGGTCGATGACCGGTCGGGTCATCGTGTACTCGCAGCTGTATCTCCACGCGTACTGGATCGGTGGGGCGATTCTCGGAGCGACTGCAGCACAGTGGATCCCGGATAACATCGTCGGACTCGACTTCGCGCTGACCGCACTGTTCGTCGTGCTGTCCATCGAGGCGATCCGGGCCCAGAGCGGTTTCGCGATTCCCACGATCGCCGTGGCGTGCGCCCTGACTGCGCGACTCGTCGACGCCGAACACATGCTGCCGATCGCGATGGGCGCATTCGTGAGCCTGCTCGTCGTCCGGTATTTCGTCACACGCAGAAAGGTGCCCGCCGATGCCTGACGCCGGCTACATCCTCGCGGCCGTCGCGATCATGGCAGTGATCACGTTCGCCCTGCGGGCGATCCCGTTCGCGATCGTCATGCCGTTGCGGTCGTCCGCGCTCGTCGGCTACCTGGGTGTCTACATGCCCGCCGGGATCATGCTGATCCTGGTTGCGTACTCGCTGAAGAACGTCTCCGTCGCCGCCCCGTCGCACGGAATCCCCGAACTGATCGCGGTGGGGGCCACGGCCGCGGTACACCTGTGGCGCAAGAATGCGGTGCTCTCGATCGTCGTCGGGACGGGTCTCTACGTCGTCCTGATGAACTGGGCATTCGCCTGAGCCCGGCGCGCCTCACGTTCTACGATGCAACCACACGGGTAGGCAGGAACCACAAGACAGTCGGCCGTTTCTCGGGAAGGACGCACTGATGAGTGAACAAGATGCCGGTTCGGTTACGGGTCTACGGGACAAGGACTACAACCTGATCTGGTTCGTCGAAGCCTCACTGAGCAACGCGCTGCGTCTCGAGGGCTACATCTCCGACGCCGACATGGACGGCGACGCCGAGTTGGCCGACTTCTTCCGCCGCGCCCAGGCCGTCAGCCGGAAGGGCGGCGATCTGGGCAAGGCGATGCTCGCCGCCCGCCTCGGGAAAGAAAAGAAGGAAAAGTAAGGTCCACCGCACAACGAAAACCGCCGGCACCCGAAGGTGCCGGCGGCTTCTGCGACGGTGCCGTCATATCGCCTCTCGGCAAGTGGTCGCTCTAGGCGACGAATTTAATGTGGTACCCGGGGTATGTCCGACACCGTCAGCGCGTTCAACAGTACCGCCCTCGGAGATATTCCGCGATCTTCCGCGCCCCGGAAATCACCCCGGCTCCGGAACAAGCGTCCGACTACCCGAACCGGGAGCAAACTCATGGTCATCGTCGCAGGGCACATCACCGTCGAACCGGAGCAGCGCGAGTCCTACCTCGCCGGCTGCGTGACCGTCGTCGAACAGGCGCGCGGCGCGGCCGGCTGCCTCGACTTCGCGATCTCCGCCGACCTGATCGACCCCGGCCGCATCAATATTTTCGAGCGCTGGGAGACGCCGGCGGCGGTCGACGCCTTCCGCAGCAGCGGCCCCAGCGACGAGCAGGGCGCGGCGATGCTCACGGCGTCGGTAGCCGAGTACGACGTCGCCGACGAGCGGTCGTTGTTCGGCGAATGACCGCGATCCGGCAGTCGTCGCGGCCTAGACCTGGCACGATGGCAGGGTGACCGATTCCGATCGCGTCCTCGTCCTCGGCTCGGGGTTCGCCGGTTTGTGGGTCGCGCTGGGGGCAGCGCGGCGGCTCGACGAACTCGGCGCCGCGGGCACCGTCGATGTCACGGTGATCAGCGCGAAGCCGTTCCACGACATCCGGGTCCGCAACTACGAGGCGGACCTGAGCGCGTGCCGCATCCCGCTGGCCGACCTGCTCGACCCGGTCGGCGTCGGGCACATCACCGCCGAGGTGACGGCGATCGACACCGCGGCGCGCACTGTCACCGTCTCGGGCGACGGGGCAGGGGGCACGCAGCGGTACGACCGCCTGGTCCTGGCGCTGGGCAGTCGGGTGGCGAAACCCGACATCCCCGGTCTGCGGGAATTCGGCTTCGACGTCGACACGTACGACGGCGCGATGAAGTTGCAACGCCACCTGGCCACACTGTCCAACGGCCGAGCGGGCGCCGGCGCGGCGACCGCGGTGGTGGTCGGCGCCGGACTCACCGGCATCGAAACGGCGTCCGAGTTGCCCGGAATGCTCGCGAAGACCTGTCACGGCGAACCGCGGGTGGTGCTGATCGACCACAACCCCCACGTCGGTTCCGACATGGGGGACTCGGCGCGACCGGTGATCGAAGCGGGCCTGTCCGACAACGGCGTCGAGACGATGACCGGTGTCGGCGTCGCAGCCGTCGACGAGCACGGGGTGACGCTCTCCTCCGGCGAGGTGCTGGCCGCAGAGACCGTCGTGTGGTGCGCGGGCATGCGGGCGAACCCGCTGACCGCACAACTCGATGCCGAGCGCGACCGGCTCGGCCGCCTGCCGGTCGACGACTATCTGCGCGTGATCGGCTCGCCCGGCGTGTTCGCCGCCGGTGACGTCGCCGCGGCGCGGGTGGACGAGGGTCACCTGTCGGTGATGTCGTGCCAGCACGGGCGCCCGATGGGTCGCTACGCGGGCTACAACGTCGTCAGCGATCTGCTCGACGAGCCGATGCTGCCGCTCCGGATCCCCTGGTACGCGACCATTCTCGACCTCGGACCGGCCGGTGCGGTGTACACCGAGGGGTGGGATCGCCAGGTCGTGACGCGCGGCGCGCAGGCCAAAGCCACCAAGGTCACCATCAACACCCAGCGCATCTATCCCCCGTTGAACCGCGACCGCGACGCGCTGCTGGCCGCCGCCGCGCCGGTGCTGCAGGCACGACCCGACCCCGGACAGTGACCGTCCGGACCGCCTGAAGACATCCGGCGCCGATCGACTTGGTCGCTTCCTGACCAGCAGCTTTTCACTGCGTGGTGCCGCGCCGCATCCTATGTGAGCCATCTAGGTCTTGCGTTGATGCCATTGTGGTGCCATAGTGGTGCCATGCACTCGATCTCGTACGTGAGACACCGCGACCGCGCCGCCTGCTGAGCCGGTCGAGGATGCGGCAGTGCATCCCGCTACACCACGTCCCCGGCCTGCGGGACGTGCCACCCACCCACGACGAAGGGGACAACCATGCCCAATTTCGAGACACCCGAACCGATTTCCGTCACACTCGGCCTCGGCGTCGGCAATGTGCGGATCACCGCGAGCGACCGGACCGACACCGTCGTCGACGTGCATCCGAGCGACGACTCCGACGAGTCGGACGTCCAGGCCGCCCAGCAGGTCCGCGTCGACTACGCGGACGGCATTCTTCAGGTCACGGGACCGAAGGCGCGCGCCTTCGACTTCTCCCGCAAGACCAGGTCGGTGAACGTGTCCATCGAATTGCCGAGCGGTTCACGGGTATCCGGTTCGTTGCATGTGGGAAACCTCAGCGGCACGGGCCGGCTCGGGGACTGCACGTTCAAGACCTCCGCCGGGAACGTCCGGCTCGAGCGGACCGGTTCCCTGCGCGTGAACACCGCCGCCGGCGACGTCAGCGCGGACGGCGTCGCGGGCAACGCCGAGATCCACACCGGCTCCGGGAAGATCCGCATCGGCGAGACCGCGGGCTCCGTGGTCGTGAAGAACTCCAACGGAGACACCACGATCGCCGCGGTTACCGGGGACGTCCGGGTGCGGTCGGCGAACGGCGCCATCTTCGTCGACCGGGCAGGCGCGAGTGTCGAGGCGAAGACGGCCAACGGCAACATTCGCATCGCCGAGGTGGCCCACGGTTCGGTGGAGGTCGGGACGGGGATGGGCGACCTGGAGATCGGCATCGCCGAGGGCACCGCCGCACGGCTGGACGTGAAGTCCAAGTTCGGGCGGGTGCACAACGCCCTGGACGACGTCACCCGGCCGGCGGCCTCCGACAGGACCGCCGAGGTGCGTGCGCACACCTCGTTCGGCGGCATCACGATCCGCCGTTCCTGATCCACTTCCGAGCCTGTCGAACAGGAGAACCCATGACTGTCAAGCAAACTCACCCGGCACGAGAAGGACATCCGATGAGCCGAACCGTTCCCGTCCCGCACGGCCTCCCCATGGATCGCGATGCAGGGCCGTTCGACCCGCCCAGCGCAATCACCCGGCTGCGCGACGCTCGACCCGTCAGTCCGCTGATCTTCCCCGACGGTCACGAGGGCTGGCTCGTCACGGGCTACGACGCGGTCCGCCGGCTTCTGGCCGACACCCGGTTCAGCTCCCGCTCGGACATCGGCATTCTCCACGTGCCGTACGAGACGCCCGGCATGCCCACCGCCACCGAGCCGTCCCCGCAGGTGCCGGGCCTGTTCATCGCGATGGACGCGCCGGACCACACGCGGTTGCGGCGCAAACTCACCGGCGCCTTCACCGTGCGACGCATGAAGCAACTCGAGGAGCACATCGTCGACGTCGTCGAGCGGCAACTGGACGAGATGTCGCGCCTGACGTCGCCGGTCGACCTCGTGAAGGAGTTCGCGCTGCCGGTGCCCTCACTGGTGATCTGCGAACTGCTCGGCGTCCCCTACGCGGACCGGGAGACTTTCCAGGTCAACACGGCCAAGTTCCTCGTCAAGGACCAGGCGCTCGACGAGAAGATGGCCGCGTACGGCGCGCTGACCGGGTACCTGGCCGAACTGGTCACGCTCAAACGCGCCGCGCCCGGCGAGGACATCCTGTCCGACTTGGCGCGCGACGACGACCTCACCGTCGAGGAGCTGATCGGCGTCGCGTTCCTGCTGCTGCTCGCGGGCCACGAGACGACCGCCAACATGCTGGCACTGGGCGCGTTCGCGCTTCTGGAGTACCCCGAGCAGCTGGCCGAACTCCGCGCCGACCCGGACCTGATGCCCGATGCCGTCGAGGAACTCATGCGCTACCTGGCCGTCGCCGACATCTTCTACCGCTACGCCACGGAGGACATCGAACTCGGTGGCGAGACGATCGGACAGGGATCGACCGTCGTCGTCTCCCTGCTGGCCGCCAACCGGGACCCCTTGCGTTTCGACGACCCCGACACCCTGGACATCCACCGCAAGGCCCGCGGTCACCTGTCCTTCGGCCACGGCGTCCACCTGTGCCTGGGCCAGCAACTGGCCCGCCTCGAGATGCGCGCCGGCTTCGAAGGACTGCTGCGCCGCTTCCCGAATCTCGAGCTCGCCGTCCCGGCGGGCGAGGTGAAGCTCAAGTCCGACATGAATATCTATGGCGTGCACTCACTTCCGGTGTGCCTTCGGCCCGTGAGTACTTATTAACGTCGGGCGGTTAACCTCGGGCTTTCACGCTGGTCATGCCCCGGCCGCGTGTTGATCATGAAGAAAGGTGCTCTGAACTGCAAGAATATGG
>NZ_WXYH01000360.1:0-41248 GCF_009872365.1 Rhodococcus sp. T7 | reverse complement strand
GTCGTGATCGTGGCGGGGTCGCCGCCGGGCACCGTAGGCTCGACCAACCTGATCCACGTCCACAGAATCGGCGAAGAGGACCACTAGGTGAGCGAAGTCGCGGCGAAGACCGATCTCCAGACCCTGCTCGAACTTCTCGACCTCGAGAAGACCGGGGAGGACACGTACCGAGGTCGGCATCCCGCGCAGGTGGGTAGCCGGACGTTCGGCGGCCAGTTGATCTCCCAGGCACTGGTCGCCGCCGGCCGCACCGTCAGCGGCGAGCGCGCCGTGCACGCGGTCAACGCCCACTTCATCCGCGGCGGAAACGTCAAGGAACCCATCGAATACCGCGTCGAGCGGCACCGCGACGGCCGGGCATTCGCGAATCGCCAGGTCACGGCGCTGCAGAACGGTCAAGAACTGTTCGTCATGCTGGCGGCGTTCCAGGACTGGGGCAAGGGTCTCGAGCACGCGGTCGAGGTGCCCGACGTCCCGTTCCCGGACACGCTGCCGCCGCTCGGCGACCACTTCCAGGGTTACGAAGACCGGCTGAAGATGTTCGTCGACGCGCTCAAGCCGATCGACATGCGGTACGCGAACGACCCGTCGTGGATCATGAAGGGCACGGGGGAGAAACTCACCCACAACCGGGTCTGGATGAAATCGGACGGCGACCTCCCGGACGACCCGCTCATCCACGTAGCCGTCATGGGCTACTCGTCGGACACCACGGTCCTGGACTCCATCATCACCACCCACGGATTGTCGTGGGGGCTGGACCGGATCGTCGCGGCCACCGTGAACCATTCCGTCTGGTTCCACCGGCCGTTCCGCTTCGACGACTGGACGCTGTACGCCACCGAATCGCCGGTCGCGGCAGGTTCCCGCGGTCTCGCGACGGGGCGCTTCTTCTCCCTCGAAGGGGAGTTGCTGGCGACGGTGGTCCAGGAGGGTCTCATCCGGCACTTCCCGCCGCGCCAATAGCGGCGCTGCCATTGTGTTGCCACCGAACGGCTTTGAACGGTAGTTCAACCGGTGGCCGCGGCGTAGGGTCGGTCTGGAATCTCCGAAACGGAACGGACGTGCAACATGAGCGCAGACGAACCCGAGAAGAAGACCGACCGGCCGGCCGAGAGCGAAGTTCCCGTGCCCGACGACGAGGCGCTCGCCGAAGCCAGGAAGAAGGTGGAGGAGATCGACGCCCGCTACGAACCGGGTGCCCGCGAGACGGTCGTCCTGCCCGGCTCCGACGGCACGGTGTCGGGAACCGCCTTCGACGACTACGTCGACGACGAAGGCAATTTGAAAGAGCCCGAACCCGATAAGGACTCGTAGACCCCAGTCGCCAGGGTCCGTTCTCCTCACCCGATGTCCCACCCGCGCGGCCGAAACCGCACAAATGGGACATCGGGTGATTTGTGTCTTCCGGGTCGACGCGTGTCCTGCGCGGATCTCTCGCCCATCACCGACGTCCGGGGTTAGACTTCGCCATCTTTTCTGGTGAGTTTCACCTCGTGATCGGGGATATGGGTCGTGGACTGGAACAACGTCGTATGGGACAGCTCGATGTGGCTGCTCAAGGCCTACGTCATGACTGTCGTCGCGTTCGTCGTCGTGGTGATACTGCTCGCGCGGTTCACCAAATGGGGTAGGCAGTTCTGGCGCTTCGCCGCGCCGTACTTCGATCCGCGGCGCAGCCTCAAGCCGTTGACCATCCTGGCGGTGCTGTTGCTGTCGACGGTCTTCGCGGTGCGGATGACGGTGCTGTTCTCCTACTGGTACAACGACTTCTACGATTCGATCCAGAACCTGGACGAGACGGCCTTCTGGCACTTCCTCCGCGTGTTCGCCATCCTGGCGACGGTCCACGTGGTCCGTGCCCTCGTCGAGTACCTGATCGGGCAGACCCTCGACATCGACTGGCGTACCTGGCTCAACCACCATCTCGTCGACGACTGGCTCGACAGCCGTGCCTACTACCGCGACCGCTTCCTCGGCGACGCGATCGACAACCCGGATCAGCGCATCCAGGCCGACATCACCAACTTCGTGACCACGTCCCGCTCGCTGTCGATGGGCGCGGTGACCGCGGTGCTGTCGATCGTGTCGTTCACCGGAATCCTGTGGGACCTGTCCGGCCCGATGACCGTGTTCGGCGTCGAGATCTCGCGGGCGATGATCTTCCTCGTCTACATCTACGTGCTGGTGACCACGGTGGTGGCGTTCTGGATCGGCAAGCCCCTCATCAAGCTGAACTTCCTCAACGAGAAACTCGGCGCCAACTTCCGTTACGCGCTGATCCGGGTGCGGGAGTACGGCGAGAGCATCGCGTTCTACCGCGGCGAGAACGTCGAGCGGCGCACCCTCGCCGGACGGTTCGCGGACGTCATCCGGAACATGTGGCAGATCGTCTTCCGGACGTTGAAGTTCAGCGGCTGGAACCTCACCGTCAACCAGACGGCGGTCATCTTCCCGTTCCTCGTGCAGGGTCCGCGGCTGTTCACCGGCCAGGTGTCGCTCGGTGACGTGATGCAGACGTCGCAGGCCTTCGGGCAGGTCCACGACTCGCTGTCCTTCTTCCGCGAGTCGTACGCCGACTTCGCCAGTTTCCGCGCGACCCTCATCCGCCTCAACGGTCTGGCCAACGACAACCTGCACGCCGCCGAACTTCCGGTCCTGAAGACCGGCAAGTCGGGCGACGATCTGCAGGTAGAGAAGCTGGACGTGCGCATCCCGACGGGGGAGACCCTCATCGAGGGCCTCGCGCTCACCGTGACTCCCGGGCAGTCGCTGCTGGTCAAGGGAGCGTCGGGCTCGGGCAAGACCACGCTGCTCCGCACCCTCGCCGACCTGTGGCCGTACGCCGACGGCACGGTGTCGCGGCCCTCGGGGGAAGCCATCTTCCTGTCCCAGCGCCCGTACCTACCTCTCGGGTCGCTGCGCACCGCACTGGCCTACCCGAAGGAGCCGACGGCGTCCGACGACGTCGTGCGTGGTGCACTGTCGAGGGTGTCCCTCGGCAACCTGGGTGATCGGCTCGACGAGACCGCCGACTGGACGCGGATCCTGTCGCCGGGCGAGCAGCAGCGTCTCGCGTTCGCGCGGGTGCTGATCGCCCGTCCCGCGGTGATCTTCCTCGACGAGGCCACGTCGGCGATCGACGAGGGCCTAGAGCACACCCTCTACACGCTGCTCAGGACCGAACTCCCCGACAGCATCGTGGTCAGCGTCGGGCACCGGAGCACCCTCAACCAGTTCCATTCCCGTGGTGTGGAACTCGAAGGGGAAGGGCGGTGGACGGAGTCGGAGCTCGTGAAGTGACCGGCACGTCCAGCCGGGTGGTGAACTGCAGCACGCGATAGGGATCCCCAGTCGTGGTGTTCCATTGCGACACAAGAAGATGCAGCTCGTCCAGCGTGGACGCCGGATGGATGTATCCGCCGTAGATCTGCGCCCACGTGCCGTCCGCGGCTCCCCAGTCGCCGCCGGCGACCTGCACCGTCGGTTCCGACCACAGTCCGTCGATGTGCCGCGCCGTGCGGGTGACGATCGCGTAGGCGGTCGGGTCGAAGTAGGCGAGGACCCAGGTGCCCTCGATCCGCCGCAGGCACATCTCCCCGACGGGTCCCGGCAGGATCGGGGTCGCGGGTTGTCCCCACGCCCATCCCGTGCCGCGGTCCCAGCCCCAGTCTTCGTACGCTCCGGGTTCGAGAATGCGCGCCTCGGGGACTCGGCGCAGGATCATTCCACCCGGATTGGTGCGGTCGAACGCGCTCGAGACGACGTAGACGTAGCCGTCGTGCCGTTCCATGGTCCACAGTTGGTCCAGCGACCCGCCGCGGTTGTCCCAGCGCGCGCATGTCCGGTGCCAATGCTCGCCGCCGTCGTCGGACCACGCCAGATACGTGAAGTTCGTCGGCCACGCCTGCGACGCCCACGAGTGCACACTGACGACGGACAGATACGTCCGGTCGCCGATGGTGACGGCGTCCGCCGGAACGACTGTGAACTCGCTGCCCGCCGACTCCCGGTGGGGTGATTCGCCGTCGTCGTGCGCGTTCGGGAGGATCTCCCTCGCCGTCCGCCCGCCTGCGGCGGAGTCGAATTCGATGCCGCCGCGGGGGTCGGTTGTGGTGGAGCGCAACATCACGGGACTCCGCCACCCCCGGCCGCTCCGGCCGCGCGAGCTGAACGTGTCGCCGAAGAAGAACGCGACCCGGCCGTCGGCCAGGCACACCGGACAGCCGAGGTCGGTGCCGCGCACACCCCATCGCCGTGTCGCCTCCCCGGTGACCTCCTGCACGAAGGTTGCTGCCGGTGTGGTGGTGCTGCCCGGGATACGCACTCCCTACTGTCGGCGAATTCGGGTGGTCAGGGAAGTCGGTTGATCAGGACGTCTTGCGGTAGGACTCGGCGAGTTCGTCGGCCCGATCCCACAGCGACCAATCGACTTCGCGGCCGTCCAGTTGCGCTTCGACGACCTCGAGCCCTGCGTGCCAGCCTGCGGCGTGCGCGTAGGCGGATTCTTCTTCTTCCACGGTGTGGGTGAGCGTCAGCCAGCAGCCGCCGCTGCCGTCGGGAACGAGTTCCCAGTGCAGCGTCTCGGCGTCCCACAGGTATTCGAGGATGTGCGCGGGATGCACCGAGATGACCGTTCCGGTGGTGGTCTGATCTGCGGGCAGTCCGAATCGGCTCACCTGTTCCGGTGTGACCCGGAAGACGAGTTCGGCCCCCGGGGTGAGGTCGAAGTCGACGTCGGCAGGAAACCAGACCTTCAGGTACTGCGGGTCGGTGAGAACACGCCACACCTTCTCCGGCGAGTGCGAGAGCGCTTGCTGGAATCGAAGGGCTACCCGCCCGTCGTAGGTGAAAGTGACGGTGCCGAGCTCCATGGGTGACCTCCGTGCTCGAGGGCGTACCTGTCCCACCATGGTACTGGCAGGACGCCGCAGATCCCCAGGATCGGGCACAAAAAACCGCCGCTACCTGCGCGTCGTCAGGCGTCGCCGGGGGAGATACCCAGACGCTGCAGACGGACCGGGTCGGCGAGGATGTCGATCCGGACGATCTTCCCGGCCGCGACGGTGAACGCCATGACCGAGAACGTCTTCCCGTCGGGTGCGGTCACCACCCCGGGCGTGCCGTTCACCAGGGCGAGCCGCCCGAAATGAGCGAAACGCGAGAACGTGAGGGCCTGCTCGCCCACGGCACGGGCTCCGCACACCATGTCGGATCCGTCGGCGCCGCGGTCGGCCCGCAGGACGATGTCCGGGTCGAGCAGGGCCAGGAGGTCGTCGAACCTGCCGCCCCGCGAGGCGGTCATGAATGCCTCGACCACCTCGCGCTGCCGGGTCGGGTCGGTCTCCGGGGCAGGCCCCGATCCCTGGACTCGCCGCCGTGCCCGGCTCGCGAGTTGCCGGGTCGCGGCGGGCGTGCGGTCGGCGATCGGGGCGATCTCGTCGAAGGACAGGGCGAACATGTCGTGCAGCACGAAGGCGAGCCGCTCGGCTGGCGTCAGCGTGTCGAGAACCACCAGCAGCGCGAGACCGACGGAGTCGCCCAGCACCGCCTCGTTCTCGGGATCGGTCCCGTCCACCTCGCGCACGATCGGATCCGGAACATGGACCTCCAGGGGATCCTCGCGCCGCGCCTTGCGGGACCGGAGCATGTCGAGGCAGACCCGCCCGACGACCGTCGTCAGCCAACCACGCAGATTCTGCACCTCGGACGTCTCGGCCCGGCTGAGCCGCAGCCAGCCCTCCTGCACGGCGTCCTCCGCCTCGCTTGTCGAGCCGAGCATCCGGTACGCGACCGCCGACAGATGCGTCCGGTTCTCCTCGAATCGGTGCGCCAGAACTTGAATCTCGTCCATCCGTCACATTCTCCCGTCCCGGTTCGTCATGTCGATGAGAAGGAGAAACAGGAGAAACAAAACCAGCCGGTGTGACCTCACACCACCGACCACCCGAATACCCCACCATCCAAACAACCTTGGAGGCAGGCAAGCATGAAAGCCCGGATGACCAACCCCGCGATGATCGTTCCCGACGCCATGAAGTCTCTGCTGGCGCTGGGGAAGGCCACGACGAAAGCGAACGTGCCGCCGGTGACCCACGCCCTCGTGCACCTGCGGTCGAGCCAGATCAACGGCTGCAGCGTGTGCGTGGACATGTATGCGGGTGAGTTGGAGAAGGAAGGCGAGACCAACCAGCGGATCTTCGCGGTGGCAGCGTGGCGGGAGGCCCCGTACTTCAGTGACGCCGAACGTGCGGCTCTCGCGTTGGCCGAGTCGATGACCCGGCTGAGCGATCGACCGGACCCGGTCCCGGACGAGGTGTGGGACGAGGCCGCCCGGCACTACGACGAGGAGCAACTCGCGTCGCTGGTGCTGTCGATCGCCGGCGTCAACCTGTGGAACCGCATCAACGCCGCCACCCGGCAGGTAGCGGGCGGGCAGTGGTGAGGCACACGCCGTAACAGGGGTGAGATGCGAATCGCAGGTCAGAGAATGCATCTGACCTGCGATCGCGGGATGATCCCGGCGGTGCCCTCGGTGAGACTCGAACTCACACTGGACGGGTTTTGAATCCGTTTCCTCTGCCAATTGGGATACGAGGGCGTGTTGCGCTGTACCACTGTAGAAGATCGCCGTCGGGAGTCAACCACCGGTACCCTTCTAACGTTCGCTCCCCGCGCCGGGGTCGTCCGAGCAGAGGAGAATGGTGGCCATGAACGCTCCCCAGCAGCAAGGTGTGCCGTCGCAGCCGCGACGGGTCGTGGTGGCCGAGGACGAGGCGCTGATCAGGCTCGATCTGGTCGAGATGCTGAGGGAAGAGGGCTACGACGTGGTCGGTGAGGCGGGGGACGGGCAGGCCGCCGTCGACCTGGCGGTGGAGCTGAAACCCGACCTCGTGATCATGGACGTGAAGATGCCCCGCCGCGACGGCATCGATGCGGCCTCGGAGATCGCGGCGAAACGTATTGCGCCCGTGGTCATTCTCACAGCGTTCAGTCAGCGCGAGCTGGTGGAGCGGGCGCGCGACGCCGGTGCGATGGCCTATCTCGTCAAGCCGTTCTCCACGGCCGACCTGGTACCCGCGGTCGAGTTGGCGGCGAGCCGGTTCAAGGAGGTGACCGCGCTCGAGCGGGAGATCTCCGATCTGTCCGAGCGCCTCGAGACCCGCAAGATCGTCGAGCGGGCCAAGGGCGTGCTGATGGAAAAGCAGTCCTTGACCGAGCCCGAAGCGTTCAAGTGGATCCAGCGGGCCGCGATGGACCGCCGGTCGACGATGAAGGCGGTCGCGCAGGTGGTGCTCGAGACCCTCGGCGGCGAAGCCCCCACGATCTGACCCCGTGAGATCGGCGGCAGCGGGCACGTTTTCGCGTCTTTCGCCGGAAGGGAGTCAGCCGCCGGCGGGGAAGTCCGCGGAGCGGCTGACATCGGCCCACGCGAGGGCCTCGGCGGCGCGTTCGCGGGACGACTTCTCGGCCATCTCGACGGCGCCGGCCCCGAGCAGCAGGCGCAGTGGGGCGTCCTCGGCGGCAACCACATCCATGATGATCCGAGCGGCCCGCGCCGGGTCTCCCGGCTGGGTGCCGTCGGAGTCCTCCCGGTAGCGGTTCATCGCGCCGACCGTCGCCTCGTAATCGGGCCCGACAGAGCTTCGTTGCATCGACGAGCCCTGCCAGTCGGTGCGAAACGCCCCGGGTTCCACGATGAGCACCTTCACCCCGAACGGTCTCACCTCGGCCGCCAGCACTTCGGAGAACCCTTCGACGGCGAACTTCGCGGCCTGGTACGCGCTCAGCCCGGGCGTGCCGCCGACGCGGCCTCCGACGGAGGAGAATTGCACGAAGCAGCCGCTGCGCTGCTCGCGCAGGATCGGCAGTGCGGCCCGGGTGACGTTCACGACGCCGAAGAAGTTGGCATCGACCTGCTGCCGGAAGTCGTCGTCGGTCATCTCCTCGATCGGGACGCTGTTGGCGTAGCCGGCGTTGTTCACCACGACGTCGAGTCCGCCGAACTCGGCGACCGCGGTCGCGACGGCCGTGCGGGCGGCCGCGGCGTCGGTGACGTCCAGGGCGACCGTCCGAACCCGGTGGCCGAACGCGTCGATCAGGTCGGTGAGCTGTTCGGGCTTGCGGGCGGTGGCGACGACGTTGTCGCCACCGCGCAGGACCGCGGTCGTGAGTTCCCGGCCGAACCCGCGTGAACTACCGGTGATGAGCCAGGTTTTGGCCATGAGAGGTCCCGTTTCTGCTTGCAACTGACTGGTTGGATGCTTACGGATCCATGGAACACCCGCGCGGCGAAGCTGTCAACCAACTGGTTAGTTGATAGCCTGGACGCATGGTCCGTGATGCAGAGGCAACGAAGAAACGACTGCTTGACGCAGCGGCGGCCGAGTTCGCCGAATTCGGTATCGCCGGGGCGCGGGTCGACCGCATCGCCCTCGCCGCCAAGGCGAACAAGTCGATGATCTACGCGTACTTCGGCGACAAGGGGCAACTGTTCGACGCCGTCTTCGCCGCCCACGTGGTGGCGTTCACCGAGCAGGTGCGCTTCGACGCCACCGACCTCCCGGGCTACGCGGGACGCTCGTTCGACCTGTACGAGGACAACCCGGCGACACTGCGGCTCGCCACCTGGTACCAGCTCGAACGGCCCGAGGGAGAACCGCTCCAGGTGGTGGTCGCGTCCAACCGGTCGAAGCTCGCCGACATCGAGCGAGCGCAGAAAAGTGGTGTGCTGCCAACCCGATTCACGCCGGTGGAGTTGCTCGCCGTCGTCCGGTCCGTCGCGATGTCCTGGCACACACAGACCCCGGAACTCGGCGCGTCGGCGCCCGCGGACCGGGCCCGCCGGCGTCGGGTGGTGGTCGAGTCCGTGCGCCTTCTCCTCGGCGCCTGACGCCCGCCACGCTACGGCCGCGTAAACACTCGCCGTATTCAGATCACAGTAAGGTCACGAGCCCTTGCGGACCGATCGCGAAAGCCGCCGGACCGCTAGGGTCTGATCCCACAGCGGACGCCAACTCGGGTGGCGCCCGTACACAGGTGATCTAAGGAGAGTTTGGATGGCTAGACGGACCCTCGTGCGGGCGGCCGCGGTTCTCGGCGCGGCATCTCTCGCACTGGCAGGTTGTAGTTCGGACAGTGGCGACGACTCCGCGAGCGGGAGTGGCAGCTCTGCCTCGGCCACCACGGTTTCCACCGACTGCACCCCCGAAAAAGCGGCGGCAGCGGGTGCCCCGTCCACGGCGCCGCTGAAGATCGGCACCCTGCTCCCCGACACGGGAAGCCTCTCCTTCCTCGGACCGCCGATGGTGGCGGGCACCCAGCTCGGCGTCAACGACGTCAACGCGGCAGGCGGGGTTCTCGGCCAGCCCGTCCAGCTGATTCCCGGCGACTCGGGCGACACCACCACCGACACCGCGAACACCACCGTGGACCGGGAACTGGCCGCAGGCACCCAGGTGATCATCGGTGCGGCGTCGTCGTCGGTGTCGCTGAAGGTCATCGACAAGGTGTCCAGCGCCGGAGTCGTGATGTTCTCCCCGGCCAACACGTCCGACCAGTTCGTCTGCTACCCGGACAAGGGGCAGTACTTCCGCACCGCCCCCACCGACGTGCTGCAGGCTCAGGCTGTGTCGCAACTCATCTCGGACGACGGCGGTCAGCGCGTGTCGATCCTGGCCCTCAACGACCCGTACGGCACCGGGCTCGCCGACAACATCCAGAAGAACCTCGTCGACGCGGGCATCCCCGAGGACCAGATCCAGAAGATCATCTACGACCCCAACGCGCAGTCGTTCAACTCCGAGGTCGACCAGGTGAAGGACTTCGCCCCGGACGCCGTCGCCGTGGTCGGATTCGAGGAGTCGGCCAAGATCATCACCCGTATGCACGAGGTCGGCATCGGCCCGTCCGACGGCATGAAGGTCTACGGCGTGGACGGCAACATGGGTAACGCACTCGGCGAGTCGGTGGCCGCACCGCTGCTCGACGGCATGCAGGGCACCACACCGCTCACCGACGTCGGCCCCGCCTTCCAGGATCGACTCAAGGCCATCAACCCGGGCTTGATCGACTTCAACTACGCCGGTGAGTCCTACGACGCCGTCGTCATTTCCGCGCTCGCAGCGGAAGCGGGGAAATCGACGGCAGGCCGCGACATCGCCGCGAACATCAACAACGTCACCGAGGGCGGCACGCCGTGCACGTCGTACCAGGAATGCCTGCCGCTCGTGCAGGCCGGAACGGACATCGACTACAACGGCATCACCGGCAAGCTCGACTTCGCCGCCGCAGGCGAGCCGTCCATCGGCTCGTACGGCAAGCTGAAGTTCGGCGCCGACAACAAACTGACGACGGACGGGTACATCGTCGTCGGCGGGTGATCGCACTGCTCTGAAACGAACTGTGGGCCAGGGAAACCTGGCCCACAGTCGTGTCCGGAACCGCCGGGACTACTTCTTCTCCTGGCTGCCCGCGAGGGTCCCGAGGTACAACTCGATCACCTTCGGGTCGTGCATCAGGTTGGGCCCCGAGTCGGTGTACGCGTTGCGGCCCTGGTCGAGGACGTAACCGCGGTCGCAGATCTGCAGGCACCGCCGGGCGTTCTGTTCCACCATGATCACCGAGACGCCCGCCGCGTTGATCCTCTTGCAGCGGATGAACACCTCGTCCTGGAACATCGGGGAGAGTCCGGCGGACGGCTCGTCGAGCAGCAGTACGGACGGATCCATCATCAGAGCCCGGCCCATGGCGACCATCTGCCGCTCACCGCCGGACAGGGCGCCCGCCTTCACCTTCTTCCGCTCGACGAGCAGTGGGAACAGGTCGCCGACGAACGCGAACCTCTCCGCGAAGAGCTTGGGGCGCAGATACATCCCCATCTCGAGGTTTTCCTCGATGGTGAGCGAGGGAAAGACGTTCTGCGTCTGCGGGACGTAGCCGACGCCCTTCTGCACGAGCACGTGGGCGGGTTTGGACGTGATGTCCTCGCCGCGCAGGGTCACCGAGCCCTCCCGCACCGGGATCAACCCGAACAACGACTTCAGGAGCGTGGACTTCCCGGCGCCGTTGGGGCCGATGATGCCGACGATCTCCCCCTCGCGCAGGAAGAAATTGCATTCGCGGAGGATGTTGACGCCGGGGATGTAGCCGGCCACCACACCGTCCGCGCGGACGAGGGCACCCTCGGCGAGCCGGGCGTGCTCCTCGGGGGTGGCCGCGAATTCTGCCGGGGTCGGTTCGGTCATGGGTTCTCACGCCTCAGCTCGGTGATGTCGGGTTCGGAGAGGTCGCCGCCGGTCCCGAGGGTTTCGGCCTCGGCGCTCTCGAGTGCCTCGGCGAGGACGGCGGTCGCGCCCACCGGATTCCCCTCGTCGTCGAATTCGAGTGCCTGATCGTGGTGGCTCCCGAGGTACGCGTCGACGACCGCGGTGTTCGACGAGAGGTGTTCCGGGGTGGACTCGGCGATCACGCTGCCCTGCGCCATCACCACCACCCAGTCGCTGATGTCGCGGATGACGTCCATGTCGTGCTCGACGAACACGACGGTCATGCCCTCGTCCCGAAGCGATTTGATGTGGCCGAGCAGACTCTGGGTGAGTGCCGGGTTCACCCCGGCCATCGGCTCGTCGAGCATCACGACGGTCGGCTCGGTCATCAGCGCCCGCGCCATCTCGAGCAGCTTGCGCTGACCGCCGGACAGCGAACCGGCGAGGTCGTCGGACTTGGTGTCGAGTTTGAACCGTGCGAGCAGTTCGTTCGCCCGTTCGGTGACGGCCCGTTCCTGCGCCTTCCACGTCCACGGCAGCAGCGTGTTGACGATCCGCTCGCCGCGCTGCCCGGTGGCGCCGAGCCGCACGTTGTCGAGCACCGTCAGCTTCGACAGCGCCTTCGTCAGCTGGAACGTGCGGACGACGCCGCGGCGGGCCACCTGGTGCGGATACATCCGGCCGAGCGACTGGCCGTCCATCGACCATGTGCCGCTGTCCGGCCGGTCGAAACCGGTGAGCAGGTTGAACAGGGTGGTCTTGCCCGCCCCGTTCGGACCGATCAGTCCGGTGATGCAGCCGCGCTGGATCTCCAGATGCGCCACATCGACGGCCTTGAGCCCGCCGAACGTCCGGGACACGTTGTCGACGAGGAGGATCGGGTCGGGTTTGGCTGCGCCGGGGGAGTGCGGGACGTCGGTGAAGATCGAGGCCCGTTCCTCGGCGGTAAGCACGCTGTCGGTCTGCAGATGATCCGGCAGTCTGTGGTCAGGCATTGAGCTGCACCTCCCGCTTGTTGCCCAGTATGCCCTGCGGCCGGAAGACCATCAGCACCGCGATCATGATGCCGAGCAGGACGAACCTCATGGCCCCGACCTGCTGTTCGGTCAGCGGCAGCAGCGGATCCGGACCGGAGATGGCCTGGCGCAGCAGTGCGTCCGGGATGGCCAGCAGGAACCAGAACAGCATCGCTCCGACCACCGGTCCGAAGACGGTGGCCGCGCCGCCGAGGATGAGGGCGCCGAACGCGAAGAACGTCTGGGCGGTGGAGTAGAAGTCGGGGTTGATCGACTTGGTCTGCAGTGCGTTGAACACACCGCCGAGCCCGCCGATCATGCCGCCGAGGACCAGCGCCTGCATCTTGTAGACGAAGACGTTCTTGCCGAGGGCGCGCGCGGCGTCCTCGTCCTCGCGGACGGCCTTGAGGACGCGGCCCCACGGGCTGTGTGTGAGGAGGTACACGAATCCGCACAGCACGAGGACGAGGGTCCAGCCGACGACCATCGACCACAGGTCGTCGCCGTAGAACTTCACGCCGAGGAAGTTGTACTGCTTACCGGAGTCGAACGGGCTGAGCGTGGTGAACGGATCGGCGAAGCCGAACAGGCCGTTGGTTGATCCGGTGATCGAATCCGAAGCGGTGGAGCGGAATATCAGCCGCAGGATCTCGGACGCGGCGATCGTGACGATGGCGAGATAGTCGGCCCGCAACCGCAGCGTCGGGATACCGAGGACGACGGCCAGCAACCCGGCGGCGGCGAGACCGACGAGGATGCCGACCCACAGCGGCTGCTGGTAGGTGACGGTCATGATCCCGACGCCGTAGCCGCCGAGCAGTGCGAAACCGATCTGACCGAAGTTCAGCAGCCCGGCGTAACCGAAGTGCAGGTTGAGGCCGATCGCCAGCAGCGCGTAGAAGATCGCGGACGGGCCGATCAGCTGGGCGAGCGAGACCTGGAGTGCTCCTGTGATGTCCATGCCCTCACCCGATCCTTTGCCGGCTGCCGAGAATGCCCTGAGGCCGGACGACCAGGATGACGATCAAGATGAGCAGTCCTCCGATGTACTTGAGGTCGGGGTTGATCACCAGCGTCGACAGCTGGACGAGCAGACCGACGATCACACAGCCGAGCAGCGCGCCGTAGGCGGTGCCGAGTCCGCCGAGCGTGATGCCGGCGAACATCAGCAGCAGGAGTTTGAAACCCATCTCCCACTGCACGCGGCCCCCGAGTTCGGAGATGCCGAACAGCACGCCGCCGAGCGCGGCCAGGCCGCCGCCGAGCCCCCACACGAAGCGGATCACCCGTTCGACGTCGATGCCGGAGGACGCGGCCAGGTCGCGGTTGTCGGACACGGCGCGCATGGCCTTGCCGATGCGCGTCTTCTGCAGCAGCAGGGCAACTCCGACGAGGACGACGAGGCTGATCGCGATGCACACGAGGTTGGCGTCGGTGATCGCGATCGGACCCCAGTGCCTCTCCACCTGCGCCTGGTAGTCGACGAACGGCTCCGCGCGATCGGAGAAGAAGATCAGGATCAGGTAGCGCAGGGAGATCGCGAGTCCGATCGACACCACCAGCTGGGCTATCAGACCGGTCTTGCGTTTTCGCAGCGGTTTCCAGATCGCGGCGTTGTTGAGTAGGCCGATCAGGATCCCCACGAACACCGCGAGGATGGTCGCCGGGATCAGCTGCACACCGAACGTCACGTTGATGACCCACGCCGCGACCGCGCCGAGAGTGACGAGTTCGCCGTGCGCGAAGTTCGTCAAACCGGTGGTGCCGTAGATCAGGCTCAGCCCGACACCGGCGATGGCGATGACGAGACCGAAGCGGAGTCCGTCGATGGTCTGGCGGATCAGCTTCTCGTAGAACGGGACCGCGGAACCGGTGCGGGCCTCGCCGAACGAGAAGATCACCGTGTTGGCGCGACCGGCCACCACCTCACGCTCCACCGTGCCCTGCACGCTGACGTCGTCGGGCAGGGAGTCCGCGACGATCTCGAACGTGTACGTGCCGGGCGCGAGCTGGAGCTCCCAGCGGCCGTTCGACTCCGACGTCGCCTTCGCGACCTCGGTGCCCGAGGAGTCGAGGGCGCGCACCTCGACGTCCGCGAGCCGTTCGCCTGCGTTGTTGAGATTGCCGCTGACCCGCACCGCGTTCGCCGGCGGCGCCGGTTGCTGACTGGTCGCGGTCGGTGGGGCCGGCGGCGTGGGTTCCTGCGCCGCCGCGGGACCGCCGAAGGCGATCGCCGCGACGAGGCCGAGCAGGACGAGGACGAACGCACGGCCGAGTTGCCGGGTGACCGGACCTCGTCTCGTGTGTTTCCTCGCGGATGTCGGTCGCGTCCTCACTGCTGGGAGTCGCTTCCTCACGGTTGGGGCCACGCAGGTCCTCCGGGGACGTGTAGTCGGTCAGGAACGTGCGGCGACGGGCAGGGCTACCGCCCGTGCCGCAATTTCCGGACTCTAACGGCTCCGGTCGCGCGAAATGGGGTTCTCGGATTTCCGGCACGTTTCGGTTGGGTATCGAACCATCCGGCTGATCGGTGTCGGATCCGCTCCCTAGACTGGGCAACCGTGAGCCCTGCAACCACCCCCCGGTCCACCACGTCCCCCGCGTCCGGCGCAGCCGCGCCGTCCGACGATCGCCCCACCCTGATGCTGCTCGACGGCCATTCGCTGGCCTTCCGTGCGTTCTACGCCCTGCCCGCCGAGAACTTCAAGACACACAGTGGTCAGGTCACCAACGCCGTCTACGGGTTCACGTCGATGTTGATCAACCTGCTGCGCGACGAACAGCCCACCCATGTGGCGGCGGCGTTCGACGTGTCCCGGCAGACGTTCCGGGCCGAGAAGTTCCCCGAGTACAAGGCCAATCGCAGCACGGCCCCGGACGAGTTCAAGGGGCAGGTCGAGATCACGAAGGACGTCCTCGGGGCCCTCGGCATCCCGGTGATGGCAGAGCAGGGGTTCGAGGCCGACGACATCATCGCCACGCTCACCACCCAGGCGGAGGTACTCGGGTACCGCGTCCTCGTGGTGACCGGCGACCGGGACTCGCTCCAGCTGGTCACCGACGGGGTGACGGTGCTCTACCCGAAGAAGGGCGTCTCGGACCTCACCCGGTTCACGCCTGCGGCGGTCGAGGAGAAGTACGGGCTCACACCTGCGCAGTACCCCGACTTCGCGGCCCTGCGCGGCGACCCGAGCGACAACCTGCCGGGTATACCGGGTGTGGGGGAGAAGACCGCCACCAAGTGGATCAGGGAGTACGGCGATCTCGTCGGGCTGGTCGACAACGTCGACAAGGTTCGCGGCAAGGTCGGTGACGCGCTGCGGGAGAACCTGCCGAACGTCCTGCTCAACCGGGAGCTCACCGAGATGGTGCGCGACGTCCCGCTGCCCTACACCCCGGATCAGCTGATGCTCGCGCAGTGGGATCGGGAGAAGATCCACGCGTTGTTCGACGACCTCGAGTTCAAGGTGCTGCGCGACCGGCTGTTCGCCACGCTGGCCCCGGTCGAAGCCGAGGCGGAGGAGGGCTTCGAGGTGCGCGGCAGTGCGCTCGAACCGGGTGCGGTCGCGGACTGGCTGTCGGCGCACGCGTCGACGGGCGAGCGGTCCGGTGTGTCGGTGGTCGGTACTCGCACCCCGTACGGCGGCGACGTGACGGCGATCGCTATCGCGTCCGCCGACGGCGAGGGCGCGTACATCGCCACCGCGTCCGCCACCCCGGAGGACGAGAAGGCGCTCGGCGACTGGCTCGCGGACGCGGATCAGCCCAAGGCCCTGCACGAGGCCAAGTGGGCGATGCACGCGCTGCGCGGACGCGGCTGGGTGCTCGGCGGTCTCACCAGCGACACCGCGCTCGCGGCGTACCTGGTGCGCCCCGGGCAGCGGACGTTCAACCTCGACGACCTGTCGCTGCGCTACCTGCGCAGGGAACTGCGGGTGGAGGAGACCGGGCAGGAGCAGCTGTCGCTGCTCGACGACGCCGACCAGGTCGACGCCGAAGCCGCCGAGACCGAGATTCTCAGTGCCCGCGCCGTCCTCGACCTCGCGGCCGCGCTCGACACGGAACTCGAGAACATCGAGTCGACGGCCCTGCTGTCCGAGATGGAGTTGCCGCTGCTGGCAGTGCTGGCCGACATCGAGGCGTCCGGCATCGCCGTCGACGGCGACCACCTGCACGACCTGCAGAGCCGGTTTGCGGCCGAGGTGTCCGAGGCGGCGGAGGCGGCCTACGGGGTCATCGGCAAGCAGATCAACCTCGGGTCACCGAAGCAACTGCAGGTCGTGCTGTTCGACGAGCTGGAGATGCCCAAGACGAAGAAGACGAAGACCGGCTACACCACGGACGCCGAGGCGTTGCAGAACCTGTTCGAGAAGACGTCGCACCCGTTCCTCGAGCACCTTCTCGCGCACCGCGACGCGACGCGGCTGAAGGTGACCGTCGACGGTCTGCTGAAGACGGTCGCCGAGGACGGGCGGATCCACACCACGTTCAACCAGACGGTCGCCGCCACCGGCCGGCTGTCGTCGACGGAGCCCAACCTGCAGAACATCCCGGTCCGCACGGACGCGGGCCGTCAGATCCGCGACGGGTTCGTCGTCGGCGAGGGCTTCGACTCGCTGCTCACCGCCGACTACAGCCAGATCGAGATGCGGATCATGGCCCACGTGTCCGGCGACGAGGGCCTGATCGAGGCGTTCAACACCGGCGAGGATCTGCACAGCTTCGTCGGCGCCCGCGCATTCGGAGTGCCGATCGAGGAGGTCACGCCCGAACTGCGCCGCCGCGTGAAGGCGATGTCGTACGGGCTGGCGTACGGGCTCAGCGCGTTCGGTCTGGCGGCGCAGCTCAAGATCTCGACCGAAGAGGCCAAATCGCAGATGGAGGCGTACTTCGCCCGGTTCGGCGGGGTGCGTGACTACCTGCACGAGGTCGTCGAACAGGCCCGCAAGGACGGCTACACGTCGACGCTGTACGGGCGCCGCCGCTACCTGCCCGACCTCACCAGCGACAACCGCCAGCGGCGGGAGGTCGCCGAGCGGGCCGCACTCAACGCACCCATCCAGGGCACGGCCGCCGACATCATCAAGGTCGCGATGATCGACGTGCAGCGGTCACTGCGCGAGGCGGGACTGAAGTCGCGCATGCTGCTGCAGGTGCACGACGAACTGGTGCTCGAGGTCGTCGAAGCGGAACGGGACAGGGTGGAACAACTGGTCCGCGACAAGATGGCCTCGGCCATCGAGCTGTCGGTGCCGCTCGACGTGTCCGTCGGCACCGGTCGCAGTTGGGACGCCGCCGCACACTAGGCGACGGCGGTCCGCAGCCTGTTCGGCCGAGGCCCTCGCCCTATTCGGCGGGGGCCTGCTCGGCGATCTGCTTGCGCACCTCGTCCATGTCGAGGGCCTTGACCTGCGTGACCAGATCCTCGAGCGCCGCAGGCGGCAGCGCACCCGGCTGACTGAACACCAGCACACCCTCGCGGAACGCCATGATGGTGGGGATCGAGCGGATGTTCGCGGCGGCGGCGATGCCCTGTTCCGCCTCGGTGTCGACCTTGGCGTGCACGACGTCCGGGTGCTGCTCCGACGAGGCTTCGAAGGTGGGGGCGAAGGAGCGGCACGGTCCGCACCACGACGCCCAGAAGTCGACAAGTACGACGTCGTTGCCGGTCACGGTCTCGTCGAAGTTCTGCTGAGTCAGAGTCTTGGTGGCCACGAGGGTCCTTTCGATCGGTGGGTCTGCCTGTGCAACGCCGCGTCGCCGTCGATTCTTCCCTGCGGGTTCCTCAGCCGGTGCGCTCCGTGTCCCGGAACGTGCGGCGGTACGCCTGCGGGGTGGTGTGGCGCAGCCGCAGGAAATGCTGCCGCAGCACCGCGCCACCGCGAAAGCCGACGCGTTCGGCGATCACGTCGACCGAGAGGTCCGAGTTCTCGAGCAGGTGCTGCGCGGCCAGCACCCGCTGGTCGCCCAGCCAGCGGGCCGGCGTGGTCCCCGTCTCGGCCTGGAACCGTCTCGCGAACGTCCGCGGCGACATGTTGGCCTTGGCGGCCACCGCGGTCACCGTGAGGTCCAGGGCGAGGTGCTCGGTCATCCAGTCGAGCAGTGGCCCGAGCGTGTCGATCGTCGTCGACGGCAGCGGCATCGCCACGTACTGCGCCTGGCCGCCGTCGCGGTGCGGCGGGACGACCATGCGCCGGGCGATCACGTTGGCCACCTTGCTGCCCTGTTCCTTACGCACGATGTGCAGGCACAGGTCGATGCCGCGGCGGTGCCCGCGCTGGTCAGGACCGGATCGTCGTCGACGTAGAGGACGTTGGGGTCGACGGTGGCCGCCGGGTGGAGTTCGGCGAGCCGCCGGGCGTGCCGCCAGTGGGTGGTGCACTTGCGTCCGTCCAGCAGTCCGGCGGCGCCGAGCACGAACGCGCCGCTGCAGAGGCTGGCGATCTTGGCGCCGCGGTCCACCGCCGCCCGGAGTTTGCCGAGGAGCGGATCCATGTGCGAGGCGGGCTCCTTCGCGCACAGGTAGGAGCCGTCCTCCTCGGCGTAGGTGCCGCCCGCGGGAACGAGGATGAGGTCGGCGTCGTCGAGCCGGTCGAGGTCGTACGGGACGTCGATGCCGTATCCGAATCGGGTGCGGATGGGTTCCGGTGAGCCGGCGACGAGGGAGAAGTCGTAGGTGGGCAGGCCGTCGTCGGAACGGTGGAAACCGAACACCTCGCAGGCGACGCCGAGTTCGAACGCCTCGGTGAGCGGCATCAATGGCACGACGACCTTTTTCAGCACGAACCGAGTATGGCAGGAAAACGATCAACTATGTCGTTTCTGCCACTTTTGCTCGGGGGCCGAGGGAACCAGGCTGAAGGCATGACAATCCTGGTCGTGGTACTCCTCGTGTTCCTGGCGCTCGCTGCGCTGGCGCTCGCCGGCCGCACGCCCGACACGCACAACGAAGTCATCCAGCACGGAGACTTCCGGTTTTGAGAGGGAATCCGGCGGTCCAGTACGCGGGCACGGCGCTCGCCTGGGGTGCGAGTTTCCTCTTCATCAAAGTCGGCCTCGAGGGCCTGTCCTTCACCCAGGTCGTGCTGTGGCGACTCGTGTTCGGGGCGGTGACCCTCGGTGCCGTCCTCGGAATCACCCGGACGCGGTTGCCGCGCGAAGCGGCGACGTGGGCGCACCTGTCGGTGCTGGCCGTCGCGCAGTGCCTGCTGCCGTGGCTGCTGTTCAGCTGGGCCGAGCAGAGCATCAGTTCGGGGCTGGCCAGCATCTACAACGCCACCACACCGCTGATGACGATGTCGGTGGCCCTGGCATTCCTGCCGGGGGAGAAGCTCACGGACGCAAAGCTGTTCGGCCTCCTGCTCGGATTCACGGGTGTGGTCGTGGTGCTGGCGCCGTGGCAGTCGGGGATTCTCGGCAGCGTTCCCGCCCAACTCGCGTGCCTGGGTGCCACCGCGTCCTACGGCGTGGCGCTGGTCTACCTGAGGCGGTTCATCCTCCCGCGCGGCGTGAGCACACCGACCATCGCGTTCATGCAGGTGTCGATCGCCGCAGCCGTCATGGTTCTCGCCACACCGTGGGTCGCGAGCACACCGATGCACCTGACCCCCGCGATCGTCGCGTCGATGATCGGGCTCGGGGCGTTCGGCACGGGACTGGCGTTCGTGTGGAACACGAACGTGGTGCGCGGCTGGGGACCCACCGCGGCGTCCACCGTCACTTACCTGACCCCGGTGGTCGGCGTGGTGCTCGGCGCGGTCGCACTCGACGAGCACATCTCCTGGAACCAGCCGGTCGGGGCGCTCGCGGTGATCGCGGGAATCGTCGTCACCCAACGGTCTTCGCGACGGGCCGCCGCGACGATCGCCGCGCACACACCGTGATCACGGGGGTGCCGTGACCACCCACTCGCGTTTGGCGTCCCCGTCCCACCGGCGCACCACCGACGCCCGGCCGATGATGTCGCCGCCGTCGAGCAGCCGCGCGGCCTCCGCGATCTGATCCGCCGGGAGCCGACGCGCGAGGGTCACGTGCGGCGTCCACTCGCCGGGGCGGATGTGCGGCGTGACCTCTGTGGCGTGCTCCGCGAGATCGAACACGCTGCGGTGCAGAGACAGCAGGGCCTTCGACGGCACCACCAACCGGGACAACGTGACGTGCCTGCCGCCGAACATCACGAGCCCGCCCAGCCGGATGTGGAACGAGGGCGTCGCGATCCGGCGGCCCAGCAGTTCGTCGATCTCGGGTGGGATGTGGCGTGCGACGAACAGGGTGATGTGGGGCCGATTCGATTCGGCGCGAACCCGGGTGCGGCTGGGCATCCCCGCATCCCACAGGCGTTGCCACTCGGCGCGCACGGCAACGTCGGTCGCCTCGTCGAACAGCAGTTCCACCGACTGGACCATGGTAGGCAATGATGGCCTCATGAGCGGTGCTACGGCAAACATTTCCGGCAACCGGATCGGGGTGCTCCTCGGCGACGGCATCGGTCACGAGATCGTTCCGGCGACCCAGCGGGTGGTCTCGGCCGCGGTGACCGCGGCCGGCGGCGGTGACGTCGACTGGGTGGAACTGCCCCTCGGCCTGGGCGCCATCGAGTCGCACGGAACGCCGATCCCCGACTCCACGCTCTCCGCGCTGGATGAATTCGACGCCTGGATCCTCGGTCCGCACGACAGCGCCGCCTACCCTGAGCCGTTCCGCGGCAGGCTGACCCCGGGCGGGGTGGTGCGCAAGCGTTTCGACCTGTTCGCCAACATCCGTCCCGCGCGTTCGCTCGAGGGCGTCGCCTCGACGGTGCCGGACATGGATCTCGTGATCGTCCGGGAGAACACCGAAGGCTTGTACGCGGACCGCAACATGTTCGCCGGCAGCGGCGAGTTCATGCCGACTCCGGACGTCGCGCTGGCCGTCGGAGTCGTGACGAGGCGGGCGTGTGAGCGCATCGCGCACACCGCATTCGCGCTGGCGCGCACGCGGGCCCGCCACGTCACGATCGTGCACAAGGCCAACGTGCTGTCGATGACCACCGGACTGTTCCGCGACGTCTGCCGGGAGGTGGGGGAGCGCCACTACCCGGACGTGCGGATCGACGACGAGCACGTCGACGCCATGACCGCGCACCTCGTCCGCAGGGGTCGCGACTTCGACGTCGTGGTGACGGAGAACATGTTCGGTGACATCCTGTCGGACCTGACGGGCGAGCTGTCCGGCTCGCTCGGCACGGCGCCGTCGATCAACACTTCCGAGACGAAGGTGATGGCGCAGGCGGCGCACGGAGCCGCCCCCGACATCGCGGGCCGCAACCGGGCCAATCCGACGGCCCTGATGCTGTCGGCGGCGATGATGCTCGAGTGGCTCGGGGACCGGCGCGCCGACCGGAATCTGGGCGGCGCGGCCCACCGTATCCGCGACGCGGTCCGTGCGACGATCGCCTCCGGGGTCGCCACGGCTGACCTGGGTGGACTCGCGTCGACCAGCGAGTTCACCGAGACCGTCCTCGCCCGGACACTGCGTCGCTGAAACCGCCGCCACGGGCCGGGTCAGGCCGTTAATGTTCGGTAACGACGTCCGCAGTCGCGGGTGTCGTGACCTACCGTTCGACTGGTCGGAGTTCGAGAGTTCTCCGTCGCCGTAGCTCGCCCGGTGCACCACGATTCTTGGAGGACATGCCAGTGTCTGGTCGATCCGTCTTCGCGCGAGGCCGAGTGGCCCGCACCATCTGTGCACTGGCGGGTGGCAGTGCTCTGCTGCTCGCCGGCTGCGCCAGCAACACCGAGGGCGGCGGCTCGCCGTCCGGAGAAGACACCGTCGCCGTGGAAGTCGACAAGGTGGATGCCATCGCGGCGACACTGCCCGAGAAGATCGCCTCGTCCGGCAAGATCATCGTCGGCGTCAACATTCCCTACTCGCCCAACGAGTTCAAGGATCCGAGCGGCAAGATCGTCGGCTTCGACGTCGACCTCGTGGACGCCGTGGGCAAGGTGCTCGGCGTGACACCGCAGTACACCGAGGCGGACTTCGACAAGATCATCCCGTCGATCCAGGCCGGCAGCTACGACATGGGTATGTCGTCGTTCACCGACACGAAGGAACGCGAGCAGTCGGTCGACTTCACCACCTACTTCAGCGCCGGGGTGCAATGGGCGCAGCCCGCCGGGAAGTCCGTCGACCCCACCAACGCGTGCGGCCTCCGGGTGGGCGTGCAGACGACCACCATCGAGGACCTCGAGGAAGTGCCCGCCAAGAGCGCCGCGTGCGTCGCCGCCGGTAAGCCGCCGATCGACATCGTGAAGTTCGACAGCCAGGACGACGCGGCCAACGCCGTCGCCCTCGGCAAGGTCGACGCGATGTCGGCCGACTCGCCCGTCACCGCGTACGCGATCAAGCAGAGCGACGGCAAGATCGAGGCCGCGGGCGAGGTCTTCGACGCCGCGCCGTACGGCTGGCCCGTCGCGAAGGGCTCGCCGCTCGCGCAGACCCTCCAGCAGGCGCTCCAGCACCTCATCGACGACGGCACCTACCGGACGATCGCGGAGAACTGGGGTGTCGAGGCGGGCGTCATCACCACGTCCCAGATCAACGGCGCCACGAGCTGAGCGGTTGACGAGTGTCTGACGTGGAAAAGGCTCCGGACCGGACGGGCACCGAGACGGGGCAGGAACCGGAACCCATCAAGGCGATCCCGTTGCGGCGGCCCGGCCGGTGGATCGCCGCGATCGTCGTCGGCCTGCTGCTGGCGCTGTTCGTCAACGGTGCGCGCACCAACGAGGCGTACCGCTGGGACGTCTACGCGCAGTATCTGTTCGACGCCCGGATCTCGGCCGCGGCGTGGAACACCATCCAGCTGACGATCCTGTCGATGGCCATCGCCATCGTGCTCGGTGTCGTGCTCGCCGTCATGCGGTTGTCGCCGAACCCGGTTCTGAAGGCGGCGTCGTGGGGGTACCTGTGGATCTTCCGCGGCACCCCGGTCTACGTGCAGTTGGTGTTCTGGGGACTGTTCCCGTCCATCTACAAGCAGCTGGATCTGGGGATCCCGTTCGTCCACCAGTTCGTGCACATCGACCTGCAGGGAATCAACGCGGCGTTCCTGTTCGCGGTGATCGGGCTGGGACTCAACGAGGCCGCGTACATGGCCGAGATCGTCCGCGCCGGCGTGAACTCGGTCGCCGAGGGGCAGTCCGAGGCGTCGGTGGCGCTCGGCATGACGTGGTCGCAGACCATGCGTCGCACGGTTCTGCCGCAGGCCATGCGGGTGATCATCCCGCCCACCGGCAACGAGCTGATCAGCATGCTGAAGACGACGTCGCTGGTCACGGCAGTGCCGTACAGCCTGGAGTTGTACGGACGTGCCAGAGACATCTCGGGCGCGAACTTCCAGCCCATCCCGCTGCTGATGGTGGCCGCCACCTGGTACCTCGCCATCACCAGCCTGCTCATGATCGGCCAGTTCTACCTGGAGCGGTACTACTCGAAGGGTGCGTCCCGCAAGCTCACCGCGCGGCAACTGCAGGCGCTCGCCGACGCGCAGGGCAAGCCGCTGGTCATCGAACCCGGTCCCGAGACCCTGCCCGACACACCCGGAGGGGAACGAAAATGACGCCGATGGTCATGGCGGACCGGGTCTGCAAGAACTTCGGGGCGCTGAAGGTGCTCAAGGGTGTGTCGCTGGAGATCGGCGCCGGCCAGGTCCTGTGCCTGGTCGGGCCGTCCGGGTCGGGCAAGTCGACGTTCCTGCGGTGCATCAATCACCTCGAGCAGGTCAACGCAGGCCGGCTGTACGTCGACGGCGAGATCGTCGGGTACTCCGAGCGAAACGGCAAGCTCTACGAACTCCACCCCCGGGCGGCGGCGAAGCAGCGCCGGGACATCGGGATGGTCTTCCAGCACTTCAACCTCTTCCCGCACCGGACGGCGCTCGAGAACATCATCGAGGCGCCCATCCAGGTGAAGAAGCTGAGCAAGAAGAAGGCGCTCGAACGGGGACGCGATCTCCTCGACCAGGTGGGCCTGAGCGAGAAGGCCGACGCGTACCCCGCGCAACTGTCGGGCGGTCAGCAGCAGCGCGTCGCCATCGCCCGCGCGCTGGCGATGGACCCCAAGCTGATGCTGTTCGACGAGCCGACGTCCGCCCTCGACCCGGAGTTGGTCGGGGAGGTGCTCACCGTGATGAAGGATCTCGCGGCAGGCGGCATGACCATGGTCGTCGTCACCCACGAGATGGGATTCGCCCGCGAGGTGGCGGACCAGCTGGTGTTCATGGACGCCGGCGTCGTCGTCGAATCGGGCGATCCGCGCGAGTTGCTGGCCAATCCGCAGCACGACCGCACCAAGGCGTTTCTGTCGAAACTGCTCTAGTGGCCTCCGGCCCCGTGAGTACTTGTTAACCGCCGGCGGTTAACAAGTACTCACGGGCCGAAGGCAGCTGAAGATGGCGGTGCCGGGGAAGATCTGCCCCCGCAGCGGGCTCCACTGCCCCCATTCCCGGTCGAGCCACTCGGGCCACTCCGGCTCGATGATGTCGCGCACCTCCAGCCCGGCCGCGACGATCTCGCGGACCCGGTCGCCGATGGTCCGGTGGTGCTCGACGTAGGTGGGGACGCCGTCGCCGTCGACCTCGACGTAGGGCGTGCGGTCGAAGTAGGGGAGTGATGCGGTGAGACCGCGCGGGCCCGGATCGTCCGGGAAGATCCAGCGGATCGGGTGGTTGACGGCGAACACCCACAGCCCGCCGGGCCGAAGGACCCGGGCGACCTCACTCATCACCTGCTGTGAGTCCGCCACGAACGGAACTGCACCGAAAGCCGAACAGGCGATGTCGAAGCTCGCGTCGGCGAAGGGGAGGTGCTCGGCTCCCGCATGAACGAGCGGCACGGTCGGGCCGCCCGCCCGCATGGCCTCTACCCCGCGGGTCAGCATCGACATGGACAGATCGAGTCCGACGGCCCGTGCGCCCTGGCCGGCCAGCCACCGCGCACAGGGTGCGGAACCGCAGCCCACCTCGAGGACGTCCTTGCCCGCGACATCCCCGAGGAGGTGGTAGTCACCCTCGTGGAGCCCTTCGGGGCACCACACGAACTCGCCCCGGGAGGAGTCCACGCCGAGGAACTCGCCGTGCGTGCGGTGATAGTCGTCCGCGTCGGCGTCCCACCAGGCCCGGCTCGCGCGTTCGCTGGACTCGGAGTCGACGCGCACGCGGCTCACCCCCGACGTTCCGAGGACGCTGTTGGCGGTGCCGTGGCGGTCGTCTTCCGGGGAGAGAGGAGAATCGGACGGGCGAGGATCGGGCATGGGCAACAGAGTAGAGCGTGGGAACGTACCCGGGTTTGCCCAGCTTGCCCACGGGCGCGTAGCCTATTCCACGCGAGTGTCTATGTGTGCGGCATCGGATTCGGTTCAGTTCGAGTTTGTTCGGTTCCAATCGGGTGTCGTTCCTTGCGCTTGCGGTGATCTGATTCGGCGGGAATGTTTCGTCGGGTCGGGTTGCTTGTCCGACAGAACACCATCAACCGACCACAACCCGTCCGGAGCAACTCAACACATGCCCTCCACCACCGTGACCTCGCCGCAGGTAGCCGTAAACGACATCGGCTCCGCCGAGGACTTCCTCGCCGCCATCGACGCAACGATCAAGTACTTCAACGATGGCGACATCGTCGAAGGCACCATCGTCAAGGTCGATCGTGACGAGGTCCTGCTCGACATCGGTTACAAGACCGAAGGCGTCATCCCTTCCCGTGAGCTCTCCATCAAGCACGACGTCGACCCCAACGAGGTCGTCTCCGTGGGCGATGAGGTCGAAGCTCTCGTCCTCACCAAGGAGGACAAGGAAGGCCGACTGATCCTGTCGAAGAAGCGCGCTCAGTACGAGCGTGCCTGGGGCACCATCGAGGAGCTCAAGGAGAAGGACGAGGCCGTCAAGGGCACCGTCATCGAGGTCGTCAAGGGCGGCCTGATCCTCGACATCGGCCTGCGTGGCTTCCTTCCCGCTTCGCTCGTCGAGATGCGCCGTGTCCGCGATCTGCAGCCGTACGTCGGCAAGGAGATCGAGGCCAAGATCATCGAGCTCGACAAGAACCGCAACAACGTCGTCCTCTCGCGCCGCGCATGGCTCGAGCAGACGCAGTCCGAGGTTCGCAGCGAGTTCCTGCACCAGCTGCAGAAGGGCCAGGTCCGCAAGGGCGTCGTGTCCTCCATCGTCAACTTCGGTGCCTTCGTGGACCTGGGCGGCGTCGACGGCCTGGTGCACGTGTCCGAGCTGTCCTGGAAGCACATCGACCACCCGTCCGAGGTTGTCGAGGTCGGCACCGAGGTCACCGTCGAGGTTCTCGACGTCGACCTGGACCGCGAGCGCGTCTCCCTGTCGCTCAAGGCCACCCAGGAAGACCCGTGGCGTCAGTTCGCCCGCACGCACGCCATCGGCCAGATCGTGCCCGGCAAGGTCACGAAGCTGGTTCCGTTCGGTGCCTTCGTGCGCGTCGAAGAGGGAATCGAAGGCCTCGTCCACATCTCCGAGCTGGCCGAGCGCCACGTGGAGGTTCCGGACCAGGTTGTCGGCGTCAACGACGATGCACTCGTCAAGGTCATCGACATCGACCTCGAACGTCGTCGCATCTCGCTGTCGCTGAAGCAGGCCAACGAGGACTACAACGCCGAGTTCGATCCGTCCAAGTACGGCATGGCGGACAGCTACGACGAGCAGGGCAACTACATCTTCCCCGAGGGCTTCGATCCCGAGACCAACGAATGGCTCGAGGGCTTCGACAAGCAGCGTGAAGAGTGGGAGAACCGCTACGCCGAGGCTGAGCGTCGTCACAAGATGCACACCGCTCAGATGGAGAAGACCGCTGCAGACGAGGCCGCCGAGGCTGCCACCGCTGCTGCCGGCTACTCCTCCGAGTCGGGTGCCGGCGACGCCGACGCCGCTTCGTCCTCCAGCTCCTCGTCGTCCGAGTCTGCCGGTGGATCGCTGGCCAGCGACGCACAGCTCGCCGCTCTGCGCGAGAAGCTGTCGGGCAACGCCTAGCAAGTCCGCCTGACTCGTCAGGCGCAGCCGAACACCCCGTTCCTGCACTGCAGGGGCGGGGTTTCGTCGTTTCCGGACCTCTGGGTACGGCTGTGCTGAATGTAACTGTGCTGAATACGACTGTGGCCCAACCTCTTCGGAGGTCGGGCCACAGTGCGTGGGTGGTGCGCGGGCGCTCAGTTCGCGGTTGCGGGAATCCAGTAGCCGGACGAGGACTGCACCTCGGTGCGCTTGCGCATCGTCGCGAAGCTGTGCCTGCCCTGGCTGATGAGCGCGGTGAGCCAGGTTCGGCGATGCTCGGCGAGCGCGGAGGCCACCTCGGGAATCTCGATGCAATGCACCCCGCCCGCAATGCCGAGGCGGTGCCGACCGAACTGGTTGCGGTGATCGCGCATGGCGTTCCTCTTCTTCGAGAAGGTGCAGGTCGGTGCGTTCGCTCGAACATAACCGAACGTGTCGGACTTCTGTGGTATTTGGGGCAGGTGAGTCTGCTGAGCGGGAAGAGGGTGGTGATCTGCGAGGGACGTGCGTCGTCGCTGCGGGGCGGGTGCAACACTGGGGGGCGTGTTGAGAATCGGCCTCACTGGAGGCATAGGAGCCGGTAAGTCCACCGTGTCGAAGGTCCTCGCCGAACTCGGGGCGGTGATCGTCGACGCCGATCTGATCGCGCGGGAGGTCGTCGAACCCGGTACGCCCGGCCTCGCTGCCCTGGTCGACCGGTTCGGCGAGGAGATCCTGACGGCGGACGGCGCGCTCGACCGGCCCGCCCTGGCAGCGCGCGCCTTCGCCGACGAAGAATCGCGGCTGGCGTTGAATTCCATCGTCCACCCGCTGGTCGGGGCGCGCACCGCGGAGATCATCGAGTCGGCGCCGGAGGACGCGGTGCTCGTCCAGGACATACCGTTGCTGGTCGAGGGCGGAATGGGCGCCGCGTTCCATCTGGTCGTCGTCGTGTTCGTCGATGCAGAGGAGCGGGTGCAGCGGCTCGTCGGATCGCGGGGGATGCCCGAGACCGACGCGCGGGCGCGGATCGCCGCCCAGGCGGATGACGATCAACGGCGGGCGGCGGCCGACGTCCGGCTCGACAACAGCGGTGCCGCGGGCGCGCTCGAGCCGGAGATCCGCGCACTGTGGTCGGAGCGTCTCGTGCCCTTCGAGTCCAACATCCGCACGCGGACCGTCGTACGGGTGCTGCCCGCACTCGCCGCGCCGAATCCGCAGTGGCCTGCCCAGGCGGACCGGTTGATCGCCCGGTTGCAGCTGGTGTGCGGCGACCGCGCCGTCCGGATCGACCACATCGGGTCGACGGCCGTGGACGGGTTGCCTGCCAAGGACGTCATCGACGTCCAGGTGACGGTGGCGAGCCTCGACATCGCGGACGAACTCGCAGAATCACTCGCCGGTGCCGGGTTTCCCCGTATCGAGCACATCACCGCCGACGACCCGAAGCCGTCCTATCAGGGCGGCGAGACCGATCCGGCGCTGTGGGGCAAGCGAATCCACGGCGGCGCCGATCCGGGTCGGCCGGTGAACATCCACCTCCGGGTCGACGGGTGGCCGGGACAGCAGTTCGCGCTCGTGTTCCGGGACTGGCTCCGCGCCGACACCGACGCCCGCGCCGAGTACCTCGCGGTCAAGGAGGCCGCGGCGGAGAAGGCGGCCGGTCACACCGACTATCAGGACGCGATCACCGCCTACGTCGACGCGAAGACCCCGTGGTTCGACCGCGCGTATCACCGGGCGTGGGAGTGGGCCGAGCGAACAGGGTGGACCGCGTAGGTCACCGCCAGTCGATCGGCATGCCGATCGAGGCCAGCCAGCCGCCGAGGTCGTGGCCGTGTGCGGCGATTCCGTCGATCGCCGTGGTGGCGGTGAGGATCGCCTGCTCGGCCGTCGCGGCGTCGAGCAGGCCGGCGCGGTGCGCCTCCATCAGTTCGTCGACGTCGAGGAGTTCGGTGTCGCGGCCGGTGCGGATGACCAGGTCCAGGTAGTGGTCCTCCGACTTCCACACGTTCTCGCCGCGGGTGAACGTGCCGATGTCGACGTAGTGGTCCTGATCGCGCTGGTGGTACGGGTGGTAGTGGAAGATCGACGCGCGCAGGCCCAGGTCGGGGAGCAGCCACGACTCCAGGTAGTGGAACTGCCGGTGGTCGGCGGTGCGCGCCATGTACAGCCCCCACGGCTCGACGCGGTAGTGATCGACGTGACGGACGAAACCCTTGGGGTCGGTGTTGGTGTGATCGCGGAGGTCGAAGTATTCGACCTTCGGTGGGTGGATGTCGTGCGTCGCGCCTGCCATGGCAGGGAACCTACCGGGATTTTCCGCCGACGGAGATCACCCGGGAAGTTTGTCGGTACCTCGGCCTACCCTGGTTGCATGGCGTTTGCATCCGAGCACCCCGTCGTGGCACATTCCGAGTTCCGTCCCATCGGGGAGATCGAGCGGTCGGAGGCGCGTTTCGAGGTCGTCAGCGACCACAAACCGGCCGGCGACCAGCCGACGGCGATCGCGGATCTGGAACGCCGCATCAACGCAGGTGAGAAAGATGTGGTCCTGCTCGGCGCCACCGGTACCGGTAAATCGGCGACCACGGCGTGGCTGATCGAGAAGGTGCAGCGCCCCACGCTGGTGATGGCGCCCAACAAGACGCTCGCCGCGCAGCTGGCCAACGAGTTGCGCGACATGCTGCCCAACAACTCCGTCGAGTACTTCGTCTCGTACTACGACTACTACCAGCCCGAGGCGTACATCGCGCAGACCGACACCTACATCGAGAAGGACTCGTCGATCAACGACGACGTCGAGCGTCTTCGGCACTCCGCGACGTCGAGCCTGCTCTCGCGGCGGGACGTGGTCGTGGTGGCGTCCGTGTCGTGCATCTACGGCCTCGGCACCCCGCAGTCGTATCTCGACCGCTCGGTGCAGCTCGAGGTCGGTGTGGAGGTTCCGCGCGATGCCCTCCTGAGGCTGCTGGTCGACGTGCAGTACACCCGCAACGACCTGGCGTTCACCCGTGGATCCTTCCGGGTGCGCGGTGACACGGTCGAGATCATTCCCTCGTACGAGGAACTGGCGGTCCGGATCGAGTTCTTCGGCGACGAGATCGAGGCGCTGTACTACCTGCACCCGCTCACCGGGGACATCGTGCGGAAGGTCGACTCGGTGCGCATCTTCCCGGCCACGCACTACGTCGCGGGTCCGGAGCGGATGGAACGCGCCGTCAAGGACATCGAAGCCGAACTCGAGGAGCGGCTCGCCGACCTCGAGAACAAGGGCAAGCTGCTCGAGGCGCAGCGGCTCCGGATGCGCACCCAGTACGACCTCGAGATGATCAAGCAGGTCGGGTTCTGCTCCGGCATCGAGAACTATTCGCGGCACATCGACGGTCGTGGACCGGGCACCGCGCCCGCAACGCTGATCGACTACTTCCCGGAGGATTTCCTCCTCGTCATCGACGAGTCCCACGTGACCGTCCCGCAGATCGGTGCGATGTACGAGGGTGACATGTCGCGTAAGCGGAACCTCGTCGAATTCGGGTTCCGGTTGCCGTCGGCCACCGACAACCGCCCGCTGACGTGGGAGGAGTTCACCCAGCGCATCGGGCAGACGGTGTACCTCTCGGCCACACCCGGTAAGTACGAGCTGGGGCAGGCCGGGGGCGAGTTCGTCGAGCAGGTCATCCGCCCGACCGGTCTCGTCGACCCCCAGGTGGTCGTCAAACCGACGAAGGGCCAGATCGACGACCTGGTGCACGAGATCCGGGAACGCGCGGACCGCGACGAGCGCGTCCTCGTCACCACGTTGACGAAGAAGATGTCGGAAGACCTCACCGACTACCTCCTCGAGCTCGGGATCCGGGTGCGGTACCTGCACTCGGACATCGACACGTTGCGGCGCGTCGAGTTGCTCCGGCAGCTGCGGCTGGGGGAGTACGACGTTCTGGTGGGTATCAACCTGCTGCGTGAGGGTCTCGACCTGCCCGAGGTGTCGCTGGTGGCCATCCTCGACGCCGACAAGGAGGGCTTCCTGCGGAGTTCGACCAGCCTCATCCAGACGATCGGCCGTGCGGCTCGTAACGTCTCCGGTCAGGTACACATGTACGCCGACAAGATCACCGACTCGATGCAGCACGCCATCGAGGAGACCGAGCGTCGTCGTGAGAAGCAGATCGCGTACAACGAGAAGATGGGCGTCGATCCGCAGCCGCTGCGGAAGAAGATCGCCGACATCCTCGACCAGGTCTACGAGGAGGCCGAGGACACGGCCAGTGGCGTCGACGTCGGCGGTTCCGGCCGCAACGCCAGCCGGGGGCGTCGTGCACAGGGCGAGGCGGGACGGTCGGTCAGTGCAGGCGTGTACGAGGGCCGCGACACGAAGTCGATGCCCAGGGCGGAATTGGCCGACCTGGTCAAGGAATTGACCGATCAGATGATGAACGCCGCCCGTGATCTGCAGTTCGAACTCGCCGGGCGACTGCGCGACGAGATCGCCGATCTGAAGAAGGAGTTGCGCGGCATGGATGCCGCGGGCCTGAAATAGCGAGGGCGCCGAGGCACTACGGTCGCGCAGCAGTACGGTCGCACATATGGATGCACACAACGCAGGTCGCACCGCCCGATCCCTGGAATTGCTTCACTCCCTCAGCTATTTCGTTCCCGAGGTCGAGGAACGGCTGGTCGAGGCGGGGCTCGAACCGGGCCGGATGACCTACTTCGCCGGACGTTCCGCGCCGATGGGCGCGGTCGGCGCGGCCGTGGTCACGGCCACGTTCTTCAACTTCAGTCCCGCCGTGGTCGAGTCGATCATTCCGCGTGCCTGGGGTCTGGCCACGCCCGCGGCAATCGTCGAGGCGCGGTACCGGGCGGTCGGCGAGGCGTATGTGCGACTGCTCGGTGAATCGGTGACCACGTCGCCGGAGATGGCCGAGGCGGCCGAACTGGCGTCCATTGCGGCGCGGGGTATCCCGGGTGTCGAGGGCAGGCCGCTCTGTGCGGGCTACACCGAGGTCGAGTGGCCGGACTCACCGCATCTCGCGTTCTGGCATGCCCTCACCGTGCTGCGGGAGTACCGCGGCGACGGTCACATCGCCGCCCTGCAGACTGCAGGTCTGAGCGGACTCGAATCGCTGATCACCCACACCGCCACCGGGTACGGGTTCCAGAAGAAGTTCGCGATCACTCGCCGGGCCTGGACCCAGGAGCAGTGGGACTCCGCATGCGAGAGTCTGCGTGACCGGGAAATCCTGGACGCCCGGGGCGAACTCACTGCCGAAGGCAAGGAACTGCGGCAACTGGTCGAGGATCTCACCGACGATCTCGCGCTGGCACCGTGGGCGGCACTGGGGGAGGACGGGGCGGCCCGGCTCGTCGAACTCGCGACCCCGTGGCGGGACGCGATCGTCGCGGCGGGAGTGTTCCCGGCCGGTGTGTTCGGTCCCAAGGTCGCCGTGTCCCGCTGACACCGATCACAGCCCGAGCGCACGGAAAATGTGATCCGTCATGCACCGGGGATATCCCCTGTGGCATGTGTTGCAAATGCACCTATGAGGGCACCGGGGCGGCTAGGGTCAGCGCAGTGGCTGCTGGTCCAGGCATGACGTGTGTCCGGACCCCGGCCAATCGACCACCGCAGACATGGAGGAATGAATGAGCGCCTACCGGACCGTTGTCGTCGGAACCGATGGCTCCGAGTCGTCGTTTCTGGCCGTCGAGAAGGCTGCCGCCATCGCGGGGGACGCCGGTGCCAAGCTGATCATCGCCTGCGCGTACTACCCGGCCGATCCCAAGGACGTCGGGCAGGCCGCCGACGCGCTCGGTGACGAGGCCTACCAGATCACCGGTTCGGCCCCGACGTACGAGATCCTGCGCACGGCGAAGGAGCGCGCCCACGCCGCCGGCGCCAAGGAGGTCGTCGAACGCGCCGTCGTCGGCGCCCCCGTCGAGTCGCTGCTGAACCTGGTCGACGAGGTCGAGGCCGGTCTCCTGGTGATCGGTAACCGTGGACTCAACACCCTCACCGGCCGGCTTCTCGGGTCGGTTCCGTCCGATGCCGCACGCAAGTCGACGTCCGACGTCCTCATCGTCCACACGGTGCGCTGACACCGGACCGATCAGCAGTAATTCGCCTCGGCGGCATCGAGATACACCTGCGCCACCTGTTCGGTGGTCATACCGGAATCCGACGTCGCCGAGGCGAACTTCGCCATCGGGGTCAGATGCGCGAGAATTGTCGCCTCGTCGGTCCCCTCGGACAGCTGACCGCAGATCCCGTTGGCGAGCGCCAGGACCGTGTCGTCGGGCGGCGCCGGAATCCCCGCCGCGACCAGCGCCTCCCTGTAGCGCAGGCCACGGGCATCCAGGTGTGATGCGGCGGTGGTGGATGCGACCGAGGCGGTGGGCGGCGGGTCGGAGGCGGTGGCCTCCGAGCACGCGGTCAGCGCAATCGTGGTGAGGATGAGTCCACACCCGATCCGCCGACCGCGACCGCCCGGGGTCACGACAGGATCCCGACCTCTGTCGGGCCGAGTTCGGACAGCACCGCGGGCAACGCCTTCGTGTGCACCACACCGAGGCGTTGCGTCGCACGGGTCAGGGCGACGTAGAGGTCGTTCATGCCGCGCGGCGACTCGTCGAGGATGTCCTGGGGCTCGGCGATGAGCACCGAGTCGAATTCCAATCCCTTGACGTCACGCACCGTGAGGACGCTGACCGTGTCCGACCTCAGGTCGGCGAGTGCGGCGACCAGGTCGTGGCCGCCGATCACGACGGTCGTGCCCGGTCCGGTTTCCCGGGACACGAAGGTGCGCACGGTGTCAGCCAGTTCGGCCTCGGACACCTGCAGGGCCCACGGTGCGAAACCGGATTCGCGTACCGACCGCGGCACGGTCTGCTCGGCGTCGATCTCGGCGAGAACCCGCCGGGCTGACGTCATGATCTCCGCCGGCGTGCGGTAGTTGACGGTCAGTTCCGTCAGCTTCCACCGCTTGGCGACGTACGGTTCGAGGATCCGCTGCCACGACGACGTTCCCGCCGGGTCGCCGGTCTGCGCGGTGTCGCCGACCAGCGTCATCCAGCGATTCGGTATGCGCCGCATCAGCATTCGCCACGCCATCTCCGAGAGCTCCTGCGCCTCGTCGACGATCACGTGACCGTAGGTCCACGTTCGGTCGCCGGCGGCGCGTTCCGCGGTGGTCTGGTGCTGCCCGACGTCGTGGCGTTCGGCGAGCTGGCTGGCATCGATCAGGTCGTAGGCCATCAGGATTTCCGGGTCCAGTTCGTCCTCGAGGTCCTGCGGCGCCGATCCGGTCAGGATGTCCAGGGCGCCCTGGGCGTCCGCGATCTGCGCCCGCCACTGGCGACGGGCGCGCTCCCGCTCGGCGGCGTCGTCGACGCCGAGGAGTTCCGCCAGTTCGTCGAGGAGTGGGGCGTCGGCGGCGCTGAAGCCGCGCATTCCGGGGCGGTGCAGCGAGACGCGTTGCGCCTCCGTCAGATTCGGCGCGGCATCGGCCAGTCGCTTCGGTGAGGCGTACAGCTCGGCGAGGACCTGCTGCGGCGACAGTTCCGGCCACAGCGCGCTGATCGCCGTCATGATGTCCGGGTCCTCACGCATCTCGTCGCGCATGTCGGCGATGTCGTCCCGGCTCAGCAGGTTTCCGCCGTCGACGACGTTGGCGCCGAGCGTGTCCGCGAGTTGCTGCGCGAGCGCCTCGATGACCGAGGAGACGAAGATGGGACGGGCCAGGTTGTGCGGGCGCCTGGACGACCGCGCCCGGCCACGAGCCCGGGTGACGACCTTGCGGTCGAGGGTGATCCGGTAGGTGTCGAACGTCAGCTCCACGGGCCGTGACGGCACTTCCTGCCGGTCCCGGACCGCCTTCTTGAGAACGTCCAGCATGTCGAGCGAGCCCTTGATCTCGCCGGCGTCGAGGCTGTCCTCGACGGTGGCGCGGACCCCGGGGTAGAGGTCGCCGATGGTGGAGAGCAACACACCGGTCTCGCCGAGCGACGGCAGCACCTGGCCGATGTAGTCGAGGAACGTGGCATTGGGGCCGATGATCAGGACGCCGGCCTTCGCGAGCTGCTGGCGATACGTGTAGAGCAGGTAGGCGGCGCGGTGCAGAGCGACCGCGGTCTTGCCGGTTCCGGGACCACCCTGGACCACGAGTACGCTCTTGTGCTCCGACCGGATGATGGCGTCCTGCTCGCCCTGGATCGTCTCGACGATGTCGTTCATCTGACCCGTGCGGGCCGCGTTCAACGCCGCGAGCAGCGCGCTCTCACCCGCGACGCCGTCCGAACCGGTGACCGTGCCCGCGGCCTCCGCTGCCGCCAGGTCCAGGTATTCGTCGTTGACGGCGGTCACCCGGCGGCTCCGCGAGCGGATGTGCCGTCGGCGGGTGACGCCGTCCGGGGCGGCGGGCGTCGCGAGATAGAACGGGCGGGCAAGGGGCGCACGCCAATCGAGGAGCATCGTCTCGTAGTCGTTCTCCTCGTCGAGGATGCCGAGGCGGCCGATGTAGCGGTGCTCGCCGTCGAGGTCGATCCGGCCGAAGCACAGTCCGTTCTCGGCGGCGTCGTACTTGGCGAGGTCTTCGGTGTAGAGCTGGTTGAACGACTCCCGCTCGCTCCGGGCCTGCGGGGTTCCCCCGGTTTCGAGCAGTACACGGCTCAGCCGGTTCGCCGCGTATCGGCGAAGGCCGTCCAGTCGGGTGTAGAGCATCGTCACGTACTGCTGCTCGAGCTCGCGCTCGTCGCGTGACGTGTCCTCGTCGGGCAAGAGGTCTCCTTGACTGGTTCGGCTGCAACCGGATCGGCTGCAAAAGTGCCTGGACAGTCTAGTCGGCCCCGGAGGCGTGTCGCTGACATCGCAGGTCAGCGGCGGTCTCCGGGGCCGATCAGATCGAATATCCGGCGCGGGCCGGGTCAGTGAGACAGTTCGTCCCGCTTCGCCCTGGCCTTCTCGAGCGCGGTCTCCGCCTGCTTGCGGGCCCGCTTGCTCAGCACCTCACCGCGTTCTGCGGCGGTGCCGGCCCATTCTCCGCCCTTCTCACGGGCGACCTCGGCCAGTTCCGGGCCGTGCTCTTTCGCCGCCTCGACGAGTTCCGCGCCGCGTTCGCGGGCGACGTCCGCCCACTCGGCGCCGTGTTCCTTCGCGACGTCCGCCCATTCGGCGCCGCGTTCGCGGGCGACGTCCGCCCACTCGGCGCCGTGCTCCTTCGCGACCTCCGCCCATTCGGCGCCGCGATCCGCCGCGACCTTCGCGAATTCGGCGCCGTGTTCTTTCGCGACCTCGAGAAGGCCCGACCCGCGCTCGGCGGCCTCACCGGACAGGATGCGGGCGCGCTCCGACGCCGCGGCCAGGGCCTCTGCGATCTCGGGGCCGTGATGGTCGTGGCCGGATCCGAGTGGCAGGGCCGCGGCCACGGTCTCCTGTGCGTGCCGGGCGGCGCGGCGTCCACGCCAGCCCAGCGACGGCTTGCCCTCGGTGTCGACGGCGGCGATCAGCAGTCCGCCGAGCAGGCTCACATTCTTGAGGAACTGAGTGCGCTGCGCCGCCTTCTTCGCGGGGTCGGTCTCGTTCCAGAAGTCGTGCCCCACAACGGTAGTGGGCACGAGGCTGCCTGCGAGCGCGAGCGATGCGAGGCGCGGCGCCTTGCCGGTGGCGAGGAGCACGCCGCCGCCGATCTGCACGGCGGCGTTGATCTTGACCAACGTCTCCGGGTCGGACGGGATCTTCTGCGTGACGGACCCGGGAAGCGCGTCGGTGGACTTGTCGATCAGTGGTGCGGCGGCCTGTGCTTTCTGCGCCGGATTTCGAAGTGCATCGATCCCTCCGCTGATGAAGATCGCGGACAGCAGTGGGCGAGCGATACGACGGACGAGCATTCCTGGCCTCCCAATCTCGAGTTCTCCCGTCTCACACTAACGAGAGTTCTGGGCAGTCGTCGGCGTACGACAGAGTTGCCGGACCGACGGTCCGCCCATTCACCAGTACCCAGGGAGGCCGATCGCCAATCGCGGCCGTGCGGTCCGCGATCGGCGATCGGATGCGGTCACCAGCCGCGTTCGCGCCACTCCCCGAGGTGGGGGCGCTCGGCGCCGAGGGTGGTGTCGTCACCGTGGCCGGGGTAGACGACGGTGTCGTCGCCGTAGCGGTCGAAGAGCTTGGTTTCGACGTCGGTGAGCAGTGATGCGAACTTGCCCGCGTCGGCGGTCTTGCCGACGCCGCCGGGGAAGAGGGAGTCGCCGGTGAAGATGTGGGTGCGTCCGCCGCCTGCCTCGGTGAGCGCGAGCGCGACGGAACCGGGGGTGTGGCCGGCGAGGTGAATCACGTCGAGGGTGATCTCGCCGACGGTGACGGTGTCGCCGTCCTCGAGGAGGCGGTCGGGCCGGACGGGCAGTGCATCGGCGTCGAGGGGATGGGCGGCGGTGTCCACGCGGGTGGCCGCCGCGACGTCCTCGAGCGCCAGCCAGTGGTCGCCGTGCTGGTGCGTGGTGACGATCAGGTCGAGGGACGGCGCGTGTTCGCTGATCAGTTGGTTGACGCGGTCCGCCTCGTTGGCGGCGTCGATGAGGACGGATTTTCCGGTTGCGGAACAGACGACCAGGTACACGTTGTTGTCCATGGGGCCGACGGACATCTTCGTGATCGTGGCTCCCGGAACCGTGCGGCGCTGCGGCGCCGAACCGGGGGAGAGGTGGCCGGTGTACGAGTCTTCTATCACCATGGGCTGCTCGGTCATGATGGGGAGGCTACCGTCGAATACAGGCAGGTGAGTGGCAGGGCGGCCATCCGTCCCACAGAACGTGTCGGTGCCCCGGCTTACCATGGCACGGCCAGAGGGCTGAGCGTCCACGCGCGTCCTCGGCTGTCGAACAATGAAGGGACTTGGAGTGGCGGATCGCCTTATCGTGCGGGGTGCCCGTGAGCACAATCTGCGAGGGGTCGATCTCGATCTGCCCCGCGACAGCCTGATCGTGTTCACCGGGTTGTCGGGCTCGGGCAAGTCGAGTCTGGCGTTCGACACGATCTTCGCCGAGGGCCAGCGACGCTACGTCGAGTCGCTGTCGGCGTACGCGCGCCAGTTCCTCGGTCAGATGGACAAGCCCGACGTCGACTTCATCGAAGGTCTGTCGCCCGCGGTGTCCATCGACCAGAAGTCGACCAACCGGAACCCGCGGTCGACGGTCGGAACCATCACGGAGGTCTACGACTACCTCCGTCTGCTCTATGCGCGGGCCGGCACCGCACACTGCCCGATCTGTGGGGAGCAGATCGCGCGGCAGACGCCGCAGCAGATCGTCGACCAGGTTCTGGAGATGGAGGAAGGCACCCGCTTCCAGGTGCTCGCCCCCGTCGTGCGTACCCGCAAGGGTGAATTCGTCGACCTGTTCGACCAGCTCAACATGCAGGGCTACTCGCGTGTGCGGGTCGACGGCGTGGTGTATCCGTTGTCCGAGCCGCCCAAACTCAAGAAGCAGGAGAAGCACGACATCGAGGTGGTCGTCGACCGCCTCACCGTCAAGGCCGGTTCCAAGCAGCGGCTCACCGATTCCGTCGAGACCGCGCTGCGACTGGCGGAGGGCATCGTCGTCCTCGATTTCGTCGACCGCGAGGAGAACGCCGCCGACCGGGAACGTCGGTTCTCGGAGAAGCTGGCGTGCCCGAACGGCCACGCACTGTCCATCGACGACCTCGAGCCGCGGTCGTTCTCGTTCAACTCCCCGTACGGCGCGTGCCCCGAGTGCACCGGTCTCGGAATCCGCAAGGAGGTCGACCCGGACCTCGTCGTCCCGGACCCCGAGTTGTCGCTGGCGGACGGGGCCATCGCGCCGTGGTCGATGGGGCAGAGTTCCGAATACTTCGGTCGGCTGTTGTCCGGACTCGGCGACATTCTCGGTTTCGACATGAAGACGCCGTGGAACAAGCTTCCGGCGAAGGCGCGCCGGGCGATCCTCGAAGGCAGTGAGGAGCAGGTCCACGTCCGCTACAAGAACCGGTACGGGCGTACCCGTTCCTACTACGCCGAGTTCGAGGGCGTCATGCCGTTCCTGCACCGCCGGCTCGAGCAGACCGAGTCCGACCAGATGAAGGAACGCTACGACGGCTACATGCGGGACACCCCCTGTCCCGCGTGCGGCGGTGCGCGCCTGCGCCCCGAGATCCTGTCGGTCACGATCGCGAACGAGAAGTTCGGGATGAAGTCGATCGCCGAGGTCTGCGAACTGTCGATATCCGATTGCGCCGACTTCCTGAACAGCCTCACGCTGGGCAGCCGCGAGGAGGCCATCGCCGGTCAGGTGCTCAAGGAGGTCCAGGCCCGACTCGGCTTCCTCCTCGACGTCGGCCTCGAGTACCTCTCCCTCGCCCGCGCCGCAGGCACCCTGTCCGGTGGTGAGGCGCAGCGCATCCGTCTCGCCACGCAGATCGGCTCGGGACTGGTGGGTGTGCTGTACGTGCTCGACGAGCCGTCGATCGGTCTGCACCAGCGCGACAACCGGCGTCTCATCGAGACCCTGACGCGCCTGCGCGACCTCGGGAACACACTGATCGTGGTCGAACACGACGAAGACACCATCCGCACGTCCGACTGGGTGGTCGACATCGGACCGCTCGCCGGCGAGCACGGCGGCAAGGTCGTCCACAGCGGGCCGTACCAGGAACTGCTCGACTGCGAGGAGTCCCTCACCGGCGCCTACCTGTCGGGCCGCAGTCACATCGAGATTCCCGCCATCCGCCGTCCGGTCGACCGCAAGCGGCAGGTCACGGTCGTCGGCGCGCGCGAACACAACCTCGGCGGCATCGACGTCAGCTTCCCGCTGGGAGTGCTCACGTCGGTCACCGGTGTGTCCGGGTCCGGTAAGTCGACGCTCGTCAACGACATCCTCGCGACTGTCATGGCGAACAAGCTCAACGGCGCCCGTCAGGTGCCCGGCAGGCACACCCGCGTCAACGGGCTCGACCAGCTGGACAAGCTCGTGCAGGTCGACCAGTCGCCGATCGGCCGCACCCCGCGGTCCAACGCGGCCACCTACACCGGGGTGTTCGACAAGATCCGCACCCTGTTTGCCGCCACCACCGAGTCGAAGGTGCGCGGCTACCAGCCGGGCCGGTTCTCGTTCAACGTCAAGGGCGGCCGGTGCGAGGCCTGCTCCGGCGACGGCACGCTCAAGATCGAGATGAACTTTCTCCCCGACGTGTACGTGCCGTGCGAGGTCTGCCACGGTGCCCGGTACAACCGCGAGACGCTCGAGGTTCACTACAAGGGCAAGACCATCGCCGAGGTCCTGGACATGCCGATCGAGGAGGCCGCAGAATTCTTCGAGCCCATCACCTCGATCCATCGCTACCTCAAGACCCTCGTCGAGGTCGGTCTCGGGTACGTGCGGCTCGGTCAGCCCGCGCCCACGCTGTCCGGTGGTGAGGCGCAACGCGTGAAGCTCGCCGCCGAACTGCAGAAACGTTCGACGGGCCGCACGGTGTACATCCTCGACGAGCCCACGACGGGTCTGCACTTCGAGGACATCCGCAAGCTGCTCGGAGTCGTCAACGGCCTGGTCGACAAGGGCAACACGGTGATCGTGATCGAGCACAACCTCGACGTCATCAAGACGTCCGACTGGGTGGTCGACATGGGGCCCGAGGGTGGGTCCGGCGGCGGAACCGTCGTCGCGGAGGGAACCCCGGAGGACATCGCGCAGGTTCCGGAGAGTTACACGGGCCGGTTCCTCGAGAATGTCCTCGCGGTGCCTGCACCCGTTCCGGCGAAGTCGAAGGCAGCCAAGTCCTCGCCGACGCGAAAGTCCGCGTCGGCGAAGAAGACTGCCGCGGCCGCCACGGCGACGCCGCGTAAGCGGGCGCCGAAGAAGGCCGCAGCAGTCAGCTGATCCGGTCAGTCCCTCGCGGCCGCGTCGATCGCGGTCGCGAGGTCTGCGGG
>NZ_WXYH01000359.1:0-41501 GCF_009872365.1 Rhodococcus sp. T7 | reverse complement strand
ACCCGGGCACGATCGACATCCACCCGACTCGTGGTGACGGTTCACTCGAAGAAATCCGCCTCCCCGGCTGGGTACGGCCGCCCATACTGGAAACACTGTTCCGCGCAAGCATCGAGCAGGTCGAGGTTCGAGACGGCGATGGGAGAGCGGGGTGGCACGGACATTCTCGGGGCGGCGACTGGTCGCCGCGCTGGCGGTCCTGACGACGGGACTGGTGGGATGCGGTGAGTCGGACGATGCACCGGTTCTGCCCGACGCACAGCTCACCGACACGATTCCGGCGGCGATGGAGCGCGCCGCGGTTCCCGGGGCGATCGTCGGTGTCTGGCAGGACGGCGCCGAACCGTACGTGCAGGCGTTCGGGGTACGCGACACCGCCACCGGTGAGCCCATGGCACCGGACCTGTTCATGCGCGTCGGCAGCCTCACGAAGACCTTCACCACCACCGCCGTGCTGCAACTGGTCGACGAGGGAAAGGTCGGACTCGACGATCCGATCGGCAGGTATGTGTCCGACGTCCCCAACGGCGAGGCGATCACCCTCCGCCAGTTGGCGGCCATGCGCAGTGGGCTTTTCGACTACTCCGAGGTGGTGATTCCTGCGCTCCCGAGCCAGCCGGAGCGCCAATGGACACCCCAGGAACTGCTCGCGATCAGTTTCAGCCGTCCACCACTCTTCGCGCCGGGAACCGCGTTCGACTACTCCAACACCAACACCCTCCTCCTGGGTCTCGTGGTCGAAAAGGCGTCCGGCCTGCCGCTGAACACGTACGTCGCCGAGCGCATCACCGGACCAGAGAAACTCGACGACACCTCGGTCCCCACCACTGCGGCCATCCCGTCACCGCATGCGCAGGGCTACTCGAAAATCGCCGACGGCGCGACGGTGGACGCGACCGACTGGAACCCGTCGTGGGGATTCGGCGCGGGCAACATGATTTCCACGCTCGACGACCTGCGCGTGTGGGTGCGCGATTTGGCAGAAGGAACGCTGCTCTCCCCGGCCACCCAGCACGAGCGGGAGCAGTTCCAGCCGGCGCCGTCGGAAGGCACGGGTTCGCTGTACGGACTCGGGGTCGAGAACCAGAACGGCTGGATCGGCCACAACGGGAACATCGCGGGCTACCAGACCTATGCGTATTACCTTCCCCCCGAGGCCAAGACCGTGGTGGTGCTGGTCAATTCAAACGCCGACCCGCTGGGTGTGTGGAACTTCTTCACGGAGATCGTGAGGATCGTCAGCCCCGACCATCCGTGGCCGGCGCCGCCGTCGTAGGAGCGACGACAGCCGGAACCACCCTGGGTGGCGGGACGGTCACCCGCGGGTGATCACGACCAGCACTCTGGGTGCTTATCTCCCGAACCTGCGCGATGGACAGTAGAACCTGTCATCGCACGGAGGAGGGAGGTCGGCATGTCGATCGAGAGCACCACTCGAGCCCTGGTCCCGCGTAGGACCACAGTCACGGCGGACGACGGAGTGTCGCTTGCGGTCCGCGAGTACGGACCCGCCGACGCCCCCATGACGATCGTCCTTCTGCACGGCCATTGCCTCAGTGCCGAATCGTGGATCTTGGTGCGAGATGAGCTGATGCGGCAGTACACCGACGCCAGGATCGTCAGCTACGACCACCGCGGACACGGCGATTCCGACGTGGCGCCCGCTGCGACCTACACCGTCGAGCAGTTGGGCCGCGACCTCCGCGCGGTGCTCGACGCCGTCGCCCCCACCGATCCGGTCATTCTGATCGGACACTCCATGGGTGGGATGACCGCGCTGACCTACGCCCGCCGACATCCGCACGAGATCGGCACACGCATCGTCGGGTTCGGCTTGATCGCAACCGCCGCGAGCGGGCTGGCCGACACGGGATTCGGCCGACTGCTGCGCGCCCCGGTCCTGTCCTGGGTCCAGCAGGCCGTGCGCCTGGCACCGACATCCTCGGAGCAGGTGAAGCGACTCGGGTGCAAGGTTTTCGCACCGGTCATCCGCGGGGCCGAATTCGGCGACCGGAAGGTCAGCCCACGCGCCCTCGAGCTTGCCCTCGCGATGCACGACGAGACCTCGATCGTGACGATGACCAGCTTCCTGAACTCGTTCACGACCTACGACGAGTCCGGGACGCTGCCCGCTCTGTCGGCGATTCCCACGCTCGTGCTGTGCGGTTCCGCGGATCTGATGACGCCGCCCGCCCATTCGGTGTCGATCGCCGCGCAGGTCGGCGGCGCCGATTTCGTCTGCATCGACGGCGCCGGCCACTCGGTGATCCTCGAACAGCCGACCGCGGTTGCCGACGCGATCGCTCGCCTGGTGACCCGGATACGCGGTTCCGAGACCGCGGAAGACGCGAACCTGGTCCTTACCGCCTAGCCCTGCGTCTTCACCGGAGGCGCCCGGGTCCTTCGGACAGCATCGGCCCGTTCACAAGCGGTGCAGGCGTTTCGGGGAGGTGCTTTTCGTGCACTCTTCACTGTCCTCCCCGCTCGTGAAAGGTGTGCGGTCGCGACCGTGAATACCGACGTCGTCTACCTGTCCGCCGGTGTGGCGCTGCTGCTCGCGGCGACCGTTCCGCGCATCATGCGCAACCGTGCCGTGTCGGCGCCGCTGGTGGTGCTCGCGGTCGGAGCGGTGATGGGGGTGTTCCTCGGCAACGCCGATCTGGTGTCGCCGGTGGCGCATCCCGCGGTGGCCGAGCACGTGAGCGAGGCGTGTGTCATCGTCGCGCTGATGGGTGTCGGCCTGGCGATCGACCGGCCGCTCGGCTTGCGGACGTGGAACTCGACGTGGCGGCTGCTGGGCATCGCGATGCCGCTCGGAATCGCCGCGGTTGCCGTGCTCGGCTGGTGGGCGGCGGCACTGACACCGGCGGCGGCGCTGCTGCTCGGTGCCGTGCTCGCCCCGACGGATCCAGTGCTGGCCTCCGACGTCCAGGTGGAGGGACCGTCGTCGGGGGACGATTCCGACCGCGAGGACGACGAGGTGCGGTTCGCCCTGACTTCGGAGGCGGGGCTCAACGACGCTCTCGCGTTTCCGTTCGTCTATCTGGCGTTGTCCCTGATCACGAAGGGTCCGGTCGAGGACTGGATCGCGCACTGGTTCCTGTGGGAGTTGGTCGGCAAGACCGTGCTGGGCGCGGCCATCGGCGCGGTCGCCGGGTACCTGCTCGGGCGGGTGGTGTTCCACTTCCCGATTCCGCATGCGCGGCTGGCCGAGAGTGGCGAACCGATCGTCGCGCTGGCCGCCACGTTCGCCGTCTACGGGCTCACCGAACTCGTCGGTGGGTATGGCTTTCTCGCCGTGTTCGCGTGTGCGGTCGCGCTCCGCCGGATCGAGCGGGCGCATTCGTACCACGCCGACATGCATCGTGTGATGGAACAGCTCGAGCACGTCCTGACCCTCGCGGTGCTGCTGTTGCTGGGCGTCGCTCTCACATCGGGCCTGCTGGACGATCTGACCTGGGGTGGAGTCCTCGTCGCGGTGGCGCTCGTGGTCGTGATCCGTCCGGTCGTGGGGTGGCTGGCGTTGCTCGGCTGCCGAGAGATGACGGTCCAGGAACGGGGAGTGACCGCGTTTTTCGGTATCCGCGGCGTCGGCTCGGTCTTTTACCTCGCATTCGCGGCCGCGGTCGCGGGCATCGATCAGGAAGGCGCGCTGTGGTCGACGGCGGCGTTCGCCGTGGTGCTGTCGGTGGTCGTCCACGGTGTCACCGCCACGACCGTCATGCGTGTCCTCGACCGCCGGCGGGGCGGCTCCCGAAGCCGGTAGCGCGGCAGAGTCGACCGGGGTGAAGCCATGGTGACGTCATCGGCGAGGTTCGTGGATCCGGGTGAGTCCCTGGTGAACATTCGCTGAATTCCCGGAGTTCGGCACGTGGGGGAGTTTCATCCGGCGGCAGGTCTGGGTAGTCGCGGGAGCGGCGCACCTTGCGCCGATTCGATGCCGTCACATGCCGAAGGGACGAATACCGCATGAGCACATCTGACACGATGACCTTGCTGGCGCAGTTGCGTACAGTCCTCGACCTGACCCACACCGAGATCCAGCTCGCCGAAACCCGCACCGTCCAGGCCCGGACCGAGGCCGTGCGCCGGGAGCTGTCCGAGAACGCCGACAACGGCCGCGCCCGCGCCGAAGCCATCGAGGCCGCTATCCGCGAACTCGGCGGCGTTCCGGAACTGGTCGGCCCATTCCTCGGGCGCGCCGGCGCTGCTGTGAAGGCGGTGGTCGAGCAGGCCCAACCGTTCGACGAGGCCCTGCTCGGCGATCTCGCGCTCGAGCACCAACTCCTCGACCGTGCCCGCTACATCAAGGCACTTGCCGTCGCAGCGCAGAAGAAGGACGTCGAGAACTTGGCGTTCCGGCTGATCGCCGCCCATTCGGCGACCGTGGACTGGCTGACCACCGTCCTCGCCGAGGAGGCCTTGGGCGGACCTGCGGCGCTCCGCCGCACCCCACTGCAGGCGGCCGCGGGAACGGCGGTGCGGCTGGTCAACGCGCCGGTCGCCTGGTCGGCCCGCGGTCTGGATCGGGCCCTCGACACCGTCCGCGCAACCCCACCGGCGCTCAGCGAGTTACTGAGCAGGGGCGCGCACGCCGGCGAGGTCGCTGTCACCACGCTGGCCGCATCCCGCGACGCCGCCCTCGAGACCGCGGAGCAGGTCACCCGCCGGGAAGGGGCCGATGGGGTCGCGGACGTTCTGCATTCTGCCCGTACCGCGGCGGGTGTCCTCGAACCCGGTGAACTGCCCGTAGACGACTACGACACCCTCAACGTCTCGGAGGCGGTTGCCGCGGTCAAGGAGCTGACCGAGCCGGCGGATGTGCGCGCCATCGTGGCGTACGAGGAAGCGCACAAGAACCGGCAGGGTGTCGTCTCGGCCGCACAGACCCGCCTGGCCGCGATCGCTCAGGACGTTGCCGGCCTCAGCTGACCGAGCCCGCCGGGTCCAGGATTCCGGCCGCCGGCCGACGGATCAGGTGTGAGACTCGAGGGGTGACGAGGCGACCCGATCGTGGTCCGCGGCGCGCCGGGGATGCGGCGGGCGGCGACAGTGTGCGAACTGTGGTCATTGCGTTCGGCGCCAATTTCGGAGTGGCGATCGCGAAGTCGGTGGCGGCGATGGTGACCGGGTCCGCCTCGATGGTCGCTGAGTCCGCCCACTCATGGGCGGACACCGGCAATCAGGTGTTTCTCCTCATCGCCCATCGTCGGAGTACCCGGGCGGCCGACGCGGCCCGACCGCTCGGGTACGGGCGTGAGGCGTATGTGTGGTCACTGTTGGCCGCCGTGGGACTGTTCGTCGCGGGTGGCTCGGTGTCGGTGTGGCACGGGGTGACCGAGTTGCTCGGCGCGTCGAGTGTCGGTGAGGATTATCTGGTCGCGTACGTCGTGCTGGCGATTGCCTTCGTTCTGGAGGGCACGTCGCTGCTGCGGGCGATCAAACAGTTGCGTGCCGAAGCCGACTGCCACGATCGCGACCTGTTCGACTACGCCCTCGAGACGTCCGACCCGACGGTGCGGGCGGTCTTCGCGGAGGACAGCGCCGCGATCATCGGCATTGTCATCGCCGCCGCCGGTATCGGGCTCCACCAGCTCACCGGGGCCGCCGTCTGGGATGCGATCGGGTCGGTCCTCGTCGGTGTGCTGCTCGGCGCGGTCGCGGTGGTCCTCATCGACCGCAACCGCCGATTCCTCACCGGTGAACCGGGTTCCGCGGAACTTCGGGAGGCGGCGATCGCCCGGATCGAAGCGCTCCCGGAGGTGGCGACCGTACGGTTCGTGCGCCTCGAATACCTCGGGCCGAGGCAGCTCTTTCTCGTCGCGAGTGTCGATCTCGTCGGTGACAAGGCGGAATCGCACGTCGCCCGGACCTTGCGGAAGCTCGAAGGTGAACTCGAACGCCACCCGCAGATCGTGGATGCGGTGCTCACCGTTGCGGACCCGGACCCGGCGGACATCGATGGCGACTCCCGGACCGGTGAGGAGAGGTAACGGGCCGGAGGACCGGGGTCAGTCGTGACCGTTCTTGTTCCAGAACTGATGGGTGAGCCCGCTGGGGGAGGCGACGGTCTCGATGGTGAAGCGGTCTTCGATACCGTCCAAGCCCTCCCAGAGGGATACCCCGCGCCCGAGCGTGATGGGCACGATTACGAGGTGCATGAAGTCGATCAGGTCGGCTTTCAGAAACTGCCGCACGATCGAGGGCCCGCCGCCTATGCGGATGTCCTGACCGTCGGCAGCGTCCTGGGCCAGGCGCAGCACCTCGTGGGGTGGCGCATCGACGAAGTGGAAGCTGGTTCCGTTGGGAAAGTCGATGCTGGGGTGTGGGTGGTGGCTCATGACGAACACCGGTGTGCGAAATGGCGGTTCGTCGCCCCACCAGCCTCGCCACCCGTCGTCGGGCCATTCGCCGGTCTGGGGCCCGAACTTGCGACGGCCCATGATCTCCGCGCCGATGCCCTGACCCCACAGGCTGGTCACGGCGCGGTCCAGGGTGATCGGGTCGTCAACCCGGTCGACGCCGTGGATGACGCGTCCGTCGAACGAGCCGAACAGCCGTTCGGCACCGCCGATCGGGGCGTCGAACGTCACGTGCTCGCCGGCGGCGTAGCCGTCGAGGGAGATGTTCATGTTGTGGATCCGGGTGCGGGACACGGGCGACTCCTTCAGTGATCGGATGGACCGGGATACAGACAGACAGACCCGACGAGACGGCCGAACTCATCGCGGAACGTCGAAAATCGTGTTCCGTGCGGCTCGCACGGGTATGTCCGAGCCGTCAGCCAACACGGACACCCTGGCTGGCGAGGAACTCGCGGGCACGACCCAGTTGGCGGTCGGTCGAGAAGGTGCGCCACTGTTCGACGAGGCTCTCCTGGTCGACGACATCGCGGAACCGGTGAAACGCGCCCTTGCCCTCGATCGCCCGCAGCAGCCGATCCCGCAGCGCCGCGTCACGATGCCGCTCGCCGAAGGCCGCCATGTCGCGCCAGCCGTCCCGGGAGCCGGTGCAGTCGAACCGGAGCCAACGGTCGGGCTCTTCCTCCACGTCGACGGCGGCGTCCTCCCCGACCATCATCGGGTCGGTGAGGCTGTCGTCGTACACCTCCCCGGTGCGCAGGTCGACGTAGCCGCCGGTCGACATACCCGGGTCCCCCTCCAGTTCGGAACCGAGCGTCTCGAGGTCGACCGGTACCACCCGCCCTGCGAGCGGTTCGCTGCGCAGGCAGGCGAGCAGGTCTTCGGCCAGCACCTCGTCACCCGCACCGGCGCGCCACGTCAGCCGGTTGACGACCGACAGCGCCACCGACTCCGCCTGCTCCCGTCGCTGTTCCAGTGCCATCGGTATGCCGGCCCCCACCTGTTGCAGCGCGTCGTCGACGTCGCGTCCCCGCACCGCGGCGAGGAAGCGGCCTGCATCTCCCGTCGCGATGGCTCCGCGCAACTCGGACAGGTCGAGCGGGGCTACCTGCTCGAGTCCGGGCCACGCGCGCAACATCATCGGATGCGGATGGGCGGGTCTGCTCGGCGCCCGGCTCTGCCCGTCGTCGTCGGCCCACCGGCGCCCGTACTGATCCGGGATGCTGCCCCAGCCCCAGTAAGGCAGGGGCTTCTTCGGCGCGATTCCCAGCACTTCGACGGGGTCGACCTTGTCGTCGCCGACCACACAACGGTGGGTCCAGTCATCGCCCAGGTCGAACGTGAACTGGAACTCCGCGCCGGGCACCAGGAACCGAGCGACCTTGGCCGTCTCGATGTCCACCGGCTCCGTGATGGGCCCTCCGAGCGAGCCGGCCATCTCGGCCCCCGTCTCCGCGTCGGTGACCACTCGTCCATCGGCGAGAGTGAACATCGACAGATGAGACCTGTCCCAGCGGGCGAAGGCGTCGTTGACGGCGTTTGCGAGGTCCAGGAAGGTGTGCGACGGCCCGACCGCGAAAACCCGGCCGGGCCACGGCCACAGTTCCTCGCCGCGCCCGCCGAGCAGTTCCACCGTCACCGACAACCACGTTCGCGCCATCCCCCGAGGATGGCACGCAAACCGCGGCGCGTCAGGTCATAGCCGCAGACGCGCGGGCATCGGTGTTGTCAGACGCAGTCCCGGCAGATCAGCTGCCCACCCGGGGCGAGTCGGCTGCGGTGATGCACCAGGAAGCAACTGGTGCAGGTGAATTCGTCGGACTGCTTCGGGATGACGCGGACGGTGAATTCCTCGCCGGACAGGTCGGCACCGGGCAGCTCGAAGGATTCGGCGGGGTCGATGTCGTCGATGTCCACCGCGGGTGATTGGGATTCTTTCCTGCTGGCGGTCAGCTGTTCGAGCGACGTGTCGTTCGACTCGTCGGAATCGGTGACTCTGGGTGCGTCGTAATCGGTGGCCATAACTGTTTCAACCTCGTGATCTGCGTGTTCCGACCCGCCAGGCTAGAGCCCCGTGCGGCACGGGATGCACCCGGGGGGTGTGACGGCCCTCGCAAAGGGCCAGGTCAGGATCGCCGGCCGCGGGGTGTCGGGATTGGATACCCCCGGTGGTGGGACCTATTCCGTTGGGGGCGATGCGCGGTCGCAGGTTCGGTCGAGCAGCAGGGGTGGGGTTCGGTACGCAGTTCGAGGTGGTGCCCGAGTTGCTGCCGCAGGTCGCCTACCAGTTGCTGCGGGGCATCGAACCGGCGTGGGCCGACGCGTGGCTCGCCGCGACCCGGGCGGCGTTGACGGCCGCCGGCGCCGACGGGGCCGTCTTCGACATGCTGCCGACACCGTCGTAGGTCGTCAGTTGCCGGTCGCCGTCGTGGCCACCTGCAAGTCGAGGGTCCAGTTCTGCCCGACGAGATCGTGGCCGAAGCTGTGATGTGGTTCCTGATCGGTGAGGACGAACCCGGCAGCCTCGTAGATCCTGCGGGCGGACGCCAGCACGTCGTTGGTCCACAGCGTGATCTGCCGGTAGCCGGCGTCGCGGGCGAAGGTGACGCATCGCTCGACCAGCCGGGACCCGACGCCGAGACCGCGGGCGGTCGGGGCGACCAGCAGTATCCGTAGTTTGGCGACCGCGGGTTCGTCGCCGGCGACGCAGAGGACGCACCCCACGCGTTCGCCGTCGACCTCGGCGATCCATGCCCCTTCCCGGGCCGGGTCGTGGTCGGTGGCGTAGTCGGCGACGATCTGTGCGACCAGCGCCTCGAAGCCGGCGTCCCACCCGAACTGCCGGTGGTAGATCTCGCCGTGGGCCATCACGGCCCAGCCCAGATCGCCGGGACGATCGGCCGGGCGCACCACGACTTCCGCTCGCTGGAGTGGTTGCGAAGACATGGGTTTCCTTCCCGGAGCACGGCCAGAATCGGCACTCACTGACACGACTGTTTCAGTAGAGGTAGGCTACCGCTGTGACCAGGGAAACGACAACCCCGTCCGCGCGGCAGACCGAGTTGCTCGACGCCGCCTACCGCTACGCACTCGAGCACGGGTTGGCCGATCTGTCGCTGCGGCCGTTGGCGTCGGCGATCGGCTCGAGCCCGCGGGTGCTGATGTTCTTGTTCGGCAACAAGGACGGCCTGGTGCGTGCACTGCTGGCGAAGGCCCGCAGCGACGAACTGGCGATGCTGGACCACCTCGGGCAGGCCGCGGGTGCAGAGCCGATCGGCCTGCCCGCGGCGGTCGAGCGGGTGTGGGAGTGGCTGGCCGCCGAGGAACATCGACCGTTGCTGCGGTTGTGGACCGAGGCGTACGCCCGCTCCCTCGTCGAACCCGACGGTGCGTGGGCCGGGTTCGCCCGCTCGACGGTCGACGACTGGCTCGGCGTCCTCGCCGCATGCCAACCGCAGCCGGAGAAGGACAGCGAGGCCGGTGCGGTCCGTCGCACCGCGGCGTTGGCCGTGCTGCGGGGCGCCCTGCTCGATCTCCTCGCCACCGATGACCGGCAGCGCGTCACCGCCGCGGTCCGGCACCAACTCGCTTCGCTGTCCTCGGATGCGGAGCAGTGACGGGCGGCCGAATCACTCGACCAGTGTCTGTGTCCCGAGGACGAGGGCCAGTGCGAGCCGCTCGGCGCCGTCGGTGCCGGGCTCGGCTGTGTAGACCAGGACGCGGAGGTCGTCGGCTGCGATGACGAGCGCGTCGCAGTCGAGGGTGATGCGCCCGACCGCGGGATGGTCGATGGTCTTGTGCCGTGACGGCTCGAATCTCGGCCTCGACTCGCCCGATTCCCACAGCTCGCGGAAGCGGGGACTGTGCGACGCAAGATCGTTGACCAGTCGGCCGAGGTTCCGGTCGGCCGGATAGCGGGCCACCGTCAAGCGGAGATCGGCGACCTGCCGCGCTTGGAGATCGGCGCACTCCTGCGGCGTGAGCACGACGCGACTGCGAGGGCCGAGGAGGTTTCGCCACAGGGCGTTGCGCTCGATGCCGCGCCACGTGGTGGTGTCGCCCATGAGTGCGTCGTACGCCGTGTTGGCGACGATGAGCGTCCCGGCGGCGTCGTACACAGCCACCGGTGTGTAGGACAGCCGGTCGAGAAGGCGCTGCACGCTCGGGGGAATCCGAGACGGGACGACGTCATGGCCGGGAGAAGCATGCCCAGCCAGTTCATGCAGCAGGTCGCGCTCGGCGTCGGGCAATCGTAGGGCCCGGGCGAGCGACTCGACGACCTGCGCCGAGGGCGACGTCGACCGCCCCTGCTCGAGACGCGTCAGGTAGTCGGCCGAGATTCCCGCGAGACCGGCGAGCTCCTCACGGCGTAACCCGGTGGCCCGGCGTCGACCGCCCGCCGGAACCCCGACCGTCTCCGGTGAGACCCGATCACGCCAACGACGCACCATTCGGCCGAATTCCGAGCCGTCCATCGTCCCAGTCTGCGCCGGCGAGGTCTCCGCTGTCCTGGCCCTGCCAGTCCTACGACAACGGGACTGCTCCCTGAACGCTCGCAGAACGCCGACACTCGAATCAACGTCCACAGCAGTTGCCGCGATCGCACCGAAGGAACCACCATGACCCACGAACGTGTCCTCGTCACCGGCGGAGCCGGTCTCATCGCCGGCCACTGCATCCTCCAACTCTTGGAGCAGGGATACCGCGTGCGGACCACGGTCAGATCGCTCACCCGTGAGAGCGAGGTGCACGCTGTCCTCGCCGAGGCGGGCATGGTCGACGGTGACAACCTGAGCTTCGTCGCCGCGGACCTCACCGACGACGCGGGCTGGAGCGACGCCGTCGACGGGTGCGACTACGTCCTTCATGTGGCGTCACCGGTCCGCTTCGGCAAAACGAAGAACGAGGACGAGATCATCTCGCCCGCGCGCGACGGGGCACTACGGGTGCTGCGCGCAGCGCGTGACGCCGGCGTCCGGCGCGTCGTCCTCACGTCCGCGTTCCATGCCGTCGGATTCGGACACGGCCACCTCGACCACGTCTTCACCGAGGACGACTGGTCGCCGCTGCACGGACCCGGCGTCGATGCGTACGGCAGGAGCAAGATCCTCATGCCCGGCTACCCCAACGTCTGGGTGCCGATCGTCGACGTGCGCGACGTTGCCGCCGCGCACATGCTGGCGATGACATCGCCCGCCGCAGCCGGTGAACGATTCCTGCTCGCGAGCGGACCCGTCGTCGCGATGAAAGAGATCGGTGCGACGCTTCGAGAACATTTCGGAGACGCCGCTCCGAAGGTGCCGACCCGCCGCATCCCCAACATCGTCATCCGGCTTGCCGCCCACTTCAACGACGAAGCACGTTCCGCTGCAGCCGATCTCGACTACGTGAAGAAGATCTCGAACGACAAGGCACGTCGCGTGCTGGGCTGGGAACCGCGACCCGCGTCAGAGGCTGTCATCGCGGCCGCCGAGAGTCTCATCGCGAAGTCGCACAGCACTTCTTAACTGTTCGGAGCACCTGTGGCGCGCGCCATCAGGACCCGGGCTCGGGTGCGATCGCCGATCAACGCGGCGATCCGGGCGCCGACGGCGTCACCGGCGGCAGACGAGTGGCGGACCATGGCACCAGAATAGGTCCGGGACGTTTCGGGCTGCACCGGAACAACCAGCTAGTCGTCCTCCTGCAGCTCGACGAGGGCGAGCGCGGTGTCGACCGCGCTCGGGTTCTGAGCCAACGGACGCGGCAGCAGCTCGTCGATTCGTACGAGCCGTCGGTCGATGGTGTTCCGGTGTGCAAACAGCTTCTCGGCCGCCTTGGAGATGCTGAACTGCTCCGCGATGAAGACCCGCACCGTGTGGCGCAGCGTGCGGTCGGCGGTCGCCAGATCACCGAGAATGTCGGTGATGAACAGCTTTACTTCCGGGACGTCGGACGACAGCAGGGAGATCAGCTGGACGTCTTCGAATCGCACGGTTCGGCGGTGGGATCCGAGCCGTGCCAGGAGATTTTGCGCTGCGGCTGCGTCGAGATGGCTGCGTCGGAAGCCGTTGACATCCGTGCCGCACCGGCCGAGGGAAATGCGAACTCCGGGGATGTCCGCGACGATTGCGGCGAGGTCGGCCTGCGACGGCACACCGGTCACCGGTAGCCATACCCACAGTGCGGTGAGGCTGGTGACCAGGGTCAACCGCCGCTCTGCGCCGCACACGCGCATGAGATGCTCGGCCGCCAGCTCGAGTCCGTCGACCTGATCCTCCGAATCCACCCATACGATCGCGGCGAGGTGGTGTCCGGTCAGTGCGTAGCCGAGCTGCGCTTCTGCCCGGCTTCGGGCGATCGGCGCCCCCTGGAGTAGCAGTTGCACCATCGCGAGGCGCTGAACGAGCGGTCCGCGAGCGAGCTCGGACCGGACCTCGCTGACGTGAGCCGACACGGCGGCCCTCGAATCGTCGAAGTAGGCCATGAGTGAGCTCGCTGAGATCGCGACCAGCTCTCGCAGGTCCTCGAGATTGTCCGTGGTGTCGAAACACGCCTTCAGCCACCAGTTCCACGTGACGTTCTGCGATGCGCGCCAGGCGTCGACTTCATCGGTGTCGACGCCACGCAGCACCAGATCACGCGAATACGTCAGCAGGTCCGGGATGAATGTCGGCTCGACCGACTGCCCCGGGTGGTCGATGTTGGCCACGAGCCAGTGAGCCAACGTCGAGTGGGTGAAGCGTCGATCCAGCTCGGCAAGCATGGGGTCTTCGGCGAACGTCGGTTCCTTCAGGTTGCGCTGCCCGGCTTCCCACGCTTCGGCCGCGACGTCCGCCACGGTTGCCTGCATCTGCATGGCAAGGTTCCGGAACAGCTCGCGGACCCTCGGCGACGGCGTCGGTTCCGCCTGGTCTGAGTCAGTCACCGTGCCTCCTCGTCGGCGGATCCGAGGGCGTCGGCTCACAGCGCCAGGTAGTCGCCGATTGCTCATCGTAGTCGCTCATCCAGAGGCCGGCCCGGCCTCTGGGTACGGGAGCAGGACCGACGAGAACCGGCGATGAGGGCTGGGAGATTCAGACTTCGTAGGCCACAGCCTCACCGAGGACACGGATGCCGACGCGATCACCGGGGGTGAGCGGTGTGGCGCCGAAGCGGCGGACGGTGACTCGCTCGGGGAGGACCCCGTCGGGTGTGTCGAGTCGGATGCCGAGCAGCATCTCGGAGCCGAGGTATTCGACATCGACAACTGTCCCCGACACTCCGGCACCGTCACTGGTGACCTCGATTTGCTCCGGGCGCAACATGACTCGGGCATCGCCGCGGACCCCATTGGCGGTCACGGCGATGTTGCCGAGCGCGCAGCGGGCACGGCCGCGCTCGACGTGCGCTCCCAGCACGACGGCATCCCCGATGAATTCCGCGGTGGGGACGTCGATGGGGGTGGAATAGATTTCGCGGGGGGTGCCGATCTGGGCCAGCCGGCCCGAACTCATCACCGCAACCCGGTCGGCGAACGACAGGGCCTCGGGCTGGTCGTGAGTGACGAGGATGGTGGTGATGCCCGCCTTCGCCAGGACGTCGGCGACGATCCTGCGGGTGTTGGCCCGCAGTCCGGCGTCGAGAGCGGAGAACGGCTCGTCCAGCAGCATGAGTTCGGGTTCCCGCGCCAGCGCACGAGCGAGTGCCACGCGCTGCTGCTGTCCACCCGACAGCTGATCAGGACGCCGGGTGGCGTACGCCGGGTCCAGGGACACCATGTCGAGCAGTTCGGCGATCTTCGAGTGGGTGCGGGCTCGACGGGGGAGTCCGAAGCCGACATTCGCGCCGACCGTGGCGTGCGGGAACAACGCGCCGTCCTGCGCGACATAGCCCACCGACCGCCGGTGCGCCGGTGTCCATCCGCCGCCGACGACCACACGACCACCGAGCGCGATGGTGCCGGCGTCCGGCTTGTCGAACCCGGCGACGAGGCGGAGGAGCGTGGTCTTTCCGCATCCGGAGGGCCCCAGGATGGCGGTCGTCGATCCGGCTTCGACGGTGAGGGCGACGTCGCGAAGCACCGTCGCGGCACCGAACGACTTGTCGAGCCCTTTCACCTCGAGTGCGTATGTCATAGTCCTGCTACCTTTTTCGACTGGGAAAAGAGAACGTAGGTCATGGGCAGCGACAGCACGATCATGATCAACGCGTAGGGCGCCGCACCGGCGTAGTCGATCTCACTGCTCAGCGACCAGAACTGCATGGACAACGTGCGTGTACCGGTCGGCGCGAGGAGCAGCGTGGCGGTCAGTTCGTTGACGATCCCGAGGAAGACCAGCGCTCCGCCGGCCGCCGTCGCCGGGGCAGCCAGTCGCAGGGTCACCCGGAAGAACGCGGCCCACGGCGACACCCCCAGAGACTGGGCCGCTTCCTCGAGTCCGACGGGAGCCTGAGCGAGACCGGCCCGCAGGTTGACCAGGGCGCGGGGGAGAAACAGCAGCGCGTACGCGGCGATCACCACCGAGACGGTCTGGTAGAGCGGATGCATGTAGCGGATGGTGACCGTGACGAATGCGAGCGCCACCACGATGCCGGGCAGGGCACTGGAGATGTAGGTGGTGCCTTCGAGGAAACGGCTGAAGTGGCCACGATGGCGGATGGAGATCCAGGCGATGGGAAACGCGAGCGCGCACGTCACCACCGCACCGACGATCCCGAAGACGAGTGTCTGCGCGACCGCGGCCCACACGGAGTCCCACTTCCACACCGCGCTGCCACCGATGACGAGCCACCGCAGGACACTGATGACGGGAACCCCCACCGACAGCGCGATCAGGCCGGCGAGGAACACCAGAACGGGGGGCGAGTACCGCCAGCCGAGTTCGACGGGGACGGCCCGCCGCGCGGCCCCCGAACCGATCCGGGCGTAGCGGGCACTGCCCCGGACCACCGACTCGATCACCAGCAGGGTGAGACACAGCAGCACCAGGACGCCGGCCAGCATGGTGGCCGCGGTGCCGTTGAACGTCGACTGGTACTGCTCGAAAATCGCGGTCGTGAAGGTGTCGAACCGGATGAAGACGAAGGCGCCGTACTCGGCGAGCAGGTGCAGCGACACCAGCAAGGCGCCGCCGGCGATGGCCAGGCGCAGTTGCGGCACCACGACACGGAAGAACACCGCCCAGGAGCCGGCGCCGAGGGCTCGGGCGGACTCTTCGACGGCGGGGTCGAGGCGGCGCAGCGTCGCGAAGGTCGGGATGTAGACGAGCGGGAAGTACGAGAGCGTCGAGATGAGGACGCCGCCGAACAGTCCGCCGAGCGACGGTATCGCGGTCACCCACGAATAGCTGTTGACGAACGCCGGAACGGCCAGCGGCGCCGCGAGGAGCACGGCCCACACCTTGGCGCCGGCGACGCGGGTGCGTCCCACGAACCACGCTGCGGCAACGCCGACGACGAGACAGATCGGTACCGTGACCACGACGAGCAGCACGGTGTTCCCGAGTAGTTCGCGCACCCGCGGCCGAAACAACAGCGCCGACGCGGTGTCCCAGCCCGTGTCGATGCTCTGCACGATCACGTATCCGAGCGGAAGCAATGACGCGGCCACCACGGCGAGCGCCGCGGCGGCCAGCGGAAGCGGCATGCTCGACCGGGCGGTTCGGCGGCGCGGGGTGTCCGCGTCCGCCGACCGTCCGCGGCCGATCAGTGTGAGATTCAGAGCAAACCAGCTTCGGTCATGAGCTCGGTGACCTGCGGGCTGTTGAGCTTCGCGGGGTCGACCTGCGGGGCCTGCAGGTCGACGAGGGGAACCAGCTTCGGGTTCGCGGGCACACCGCTGCCGACGGTGTACTCGAACGATGTCCCGGTCTGAAGGACCTCCTGGCCCTTCTGCCCCGTGACGAACTTCAGGAACTGCTGGGCCGCATCCTGCTTGGTGCTCGACTTCAGGACGCCGCCACCCGACACGCTGACGAACGCGCCCGGGTCCTCGTTCTTGAAATAGTGCAGCGCGACGTTGTTGCTGTTCTCACCGGTCTTGGCCTGGTCGCCGAACCAGTAGTAGTGATAGATCACGCCGCCGGGGATCTCACCGGCGTTGACGGCCTTCATCACGGTGCCGTTGCCCTTGTACGTGCGGACGTTGTCCTTCATCCCGTCCAGCCACTGCCGGGTGACGTCCTCGCCCTTCAGTTCGAGCAGGGCGCTGACGATGGCCTGGAAGTCGGCGCCCGACGGGGAGGCCGCCCAGCGGTCCTTCCATGCGGGGTCCTGCAGGTCGAGGAGCGACTTCGGCAGCTGGTCCTCGGGCAGCATGTCCTTGTTGTACGCGAACACGGTGGAACGTGCCGCGATGCCGGTCCATTTGCCGCTCGACGGGCGGTACTGGGCCGGGACCTGGTCGAGGACGTCCTGGTTCACGTCGGTGAAGAGCCCGGCGTTCTCCACCAGCGTCATCGCGGGGGAGTTCTCGGTGAGGAACACGTCGGCGGGTGACTTGTCGCCCTCGGCGACCAACTGGTTGCCGAGTTCGGTGTCGCTGCCGTTGCGCACTTCCACCTGGACACCTGTTTCCGCGGTGAAGGCGTCGACCCATTCCTGGGTCAGCGATTCGTGTTGAGCGTTGTAGACCGTGATCGTGTTGGCATCCCCCGAATCAGCTCCGCCGTCCGAACTGGAATTCGAGCACCCTGACACCATCATCATCGCCGCGGTCGCGAGCGCCACTCCCGACGTCAATCCGATCCGAATCCTCATCGTCCGTCCTCCTCCACGGCGGAACTTTTCCCGCTGTCTCCAGGAAAATGATGCCACTTGCAGGGTTGGCAAACCTAAATTGGGGCTGAGGGTGTCTCGACGCGTCGATGCGAGACGCGAACCGACCCTCTCGAGGGTAGGGACGATCCCGGCTGCGCGGTGCCGGGCACGCGAAAGCGGAGTCGGCGCCCAAGCCGCAGCATGACGGTCACTGCCCGCCAGTAGAGGACACCGACCAGAATCGACAGCGCCAGCGCCAGCCACGGATGGTCGTCGCGCAGAGGCAGATACACCTGGAAGTGGGTGAGGTAGATGTAGAGGGAAGCGCTCGCCAGCACACCGGCGACCCGGCTCACCAGAGTGGGGCAGGGGACGGACCTGACCCACACCAGCAGGCAGAGTCCCCCGACGACGATGACTTCCCGCCGAGTCTCGCCGAAGAAGAAACCGGGAACCGTGGTCACGATCACCGCAGTGACGCAGAGCCGGTGCCACACCGTCGTCGACTGGGCGGCGGCCCAGCCGAGGGCGAACAGCCAGAAGACCACCGACGCGGTGAGGATGCGGTTGCGACCGTCGTCGACGTCGACCAGCCCATACCGTGTCAGCAGACCGAGCGCCACGAACCCCATCGCGAACCAGAACGGATTCCTGCGCTCGATGCGGTCGGCGAACGGAATGCAGAGCACGGCCGCGACGACGAGCACGATGTACACGATCGCCTCGACGAACCAGTATCTCCACTCGACGGACCACCCGTCCGGACCCAGGATGCCGTTGAGTAACAACGCGCTGGTGATGCGGTACTCCCCGGTGAGGGCGATGACGGCGCCGATCCACACCATGCTCGGAACGGCGATTCGGGCGACGCTCGCGACGGTGTGGCGGATTCGTTCGGTCCGTTCGGCGGCACCGAGATGGAACCGGGCGAAGTTGTAGCCGGCGACGCCGAGGAGCACGTGGGCCCCGCCGAGCAGCGTGAACAGATGAATGTGCGAGCCCGCTATCAGAATGATCGCCACCGCGCGCAGCACGACGTTCGTTTCCACCGTCCGCCACCGACGGCGCTGTCCCGGGTCACGGGTGAGGTCCCGGATCGGGGTCGTGTGCCAGTTCACGGGCAGATAGCCGAGCAGCTTCTCGAGCCGCAGGGACATCTGCACGTGGGACAGCGAGTCGCCGCCCAGGCTCACGAAGGTGCTGTCGTGGGTGACGTGCGTGCAATGCAGGATGTCGGCATACAGTGCCTGCACGGCTGCGGTAGCAGCGGCCGTCGTGGGTTCCGGCGACGGCAGGGAGCGATCCGCGCGTGCGAGCTCGGCGACCGCCCGGAAATCGGGTTTGCCGGTGGAGGTGCGAGGGAGTTGGTCGACGAGGAACACGCGAACGGCGGAGACCGGAAGACCGGAGACCCGTGCCGCCATCTGCCGCACACCGGTCTCGTCGTGGCTGTCCTGGACGGCGACGATCAACTCATCGGTACCGCCCGCACAGCAGGCCGTCAGGCCGTGCCCGGTCAGCGCCGACTCGACATGCGGCAGGTCGATTCGCAGCCCGAAGACTTTCGCGAACCGGCTGCGGCGCCCCACCACCTCGTACAACCCGTCGTCGCCGAGTCGGGCGAGATCACCGGTGTGCAGCTCGCCGCCGAGGGTGTCGCCGACACGGAGGTCCTCGGGGGTGTGCGCATACCCGAGCATCACATTGGGACCCGCGTAGATCAGCTCGCCGGTGCCTGCCGGGGCGTCGGAGGCCGGCTCGAGCCGGAACGATCCGCCGGGAATCGGTCGGCCGATCGTGTGGGCGTGGGTGGCGGTGAGCTCCGGGGGCAGGTAGGCCATCCGGGCCGTCGCCTCCGTCTGCCCGTACATGACGACCAGATCCCAGCCTCGGCGTCGACCCAATTCCGCGTAGGCTCGCACCTTCTCCGGCGCGAGCCGGCCACCGGCCTGCGTGATGTACCGCAGGTGCGGTAGATCCAGTTCGTCGAACCCGATCCGGTCGAGGAGATCGAAGGTGTAGGGCACACCCGCGAAGCTGGTGCCGTGGTGCCTCCGGAAGAGGTCCCAGAAATCCGGGTCGGTGACCGAGTCGGTCGTGAGGACCAGTGCGGCGCCGCGCAGCAGGTGGCTGTGGATGACCGACAACCCGTAGCAGTAGTGCATGGGAAGTGTCGTCACCGCACGGTCGGTGCCTCGGATACCGAGGTATTCCACGATCGACTCGGCATTGGACTGCACGTTGCGGTGCGACAGACGGACGAGTTTCGGTGATCCGGTGGATCCCGAGGTGGTCAACAGAAGGGCGAGGTCGGGATGCAGTCGGTGCGCGGAGCCCGTACATCGTTCCTCGATCACCGCGCTCCCGTTCACGCTGCGGATCACGATGTCGGGCCGGTATGCGGAGATCAAGCCGTCGAGGCAGTCGGGACTGTCGCCCGGGGCCAGCAGCACCGGGTGACCGGCGAACAGGGCCGCGAGGTAGGTGACGATCACATCGACCTCATTGGTGCCGCCCATCAGCACCAGGCGTCGGCCCGCGCCGAGCAGCGGGACCTTCCGCGCGATTCGTTCGGCCAGTTCGCGGTAGCTGACCGTCTCGTCCGTTGTGATCAGTGCCGGGGCGTCGCCGAAGCCGCCCAACTCGTGCACGAAAGGCACACCGGGACGCTCTACCTGGAAGGATGGGCAACTCTGCACCGCCGTAATTCTATAGGGGCTGCGAGGGCCCCTTCACGAAGCGCCCGGCGTCCATTGGGGCGCCGGGGCTTGTCCATTCCCCAGACCTGATCAGGGTGATCGCGAAGCTCGAGGTGGTGTCCTCGGCTCCCCGGCGCAGACCGATGCCGATGTTCTGGGCGGAGTCGGCGAACTGCTGGAACACCGCGATGGCGAGCAGTACGACGGCGGTCGACGTGGCTGCCTCGTCGGAGGTGTCCATGAACAGTCCCAGAACGGCTTTCGGCGCGAACAGGTGGTCCGGCACACGATCTCATCGAAGGGTGGCCAATAGTGTGGTGAGAGTTTGTGTCTCGGTCGCAGGGTCGGGTGTGCTCGCTCGCAACGACTCGAGGACGTTGTCGATTTGGCTGTCGATGACTCGCCACGCGGTCTCGTCGAGGGGGCGTAGCGTCGACTCGTCGTCGTCCCAGGCGATTTCGAGGTCCTTGATCCGGGTCGTCGCCTCGGTTTGATCGGTGGCCTGAAGTTTCGTGAGCGTGTCCTGGGTGATGGTGCGGAACTTGTCGATCTCTGCGGACGGGAAGCGCGCCGTCGCCTGCCCCGGGTCGAGTGTCGTTGTCACGGGCGCCGTGCCGGCTTCTTCCTCGCTCGCGCGTCGGCGTCGTGGTGACGGCTCGGGTGCGGGTCAGTTCGTGATCGTCGATGACGTCGCTATGGGTGAGCGTCAGGTAGACGACCGTAGCGAGGATCGCGACAAGGAAGATCGCGCTGGTGAGGGCAGTACCCAAACCGAGACCGTGTTCGGTGGACGGGGACGCGAACCAGTCGCCGAGGTTCGCGCCCAACGGGCGGGTCAGAATGTAGGCGAGCCAGAAGGACAGCACAGCGTTCGCGCCCAGCCGCCAGCCGATCACGATCAAGACGATCAGGGCGGCCGGCAGCAGCACCGACCTGCCAGGTCCCCACCCGGTGAGCTCGAGTGTCCAGTCACCGGCAGCTGTACCCAGGGCAATAGTGACCAGAACTGCGAGCCAATAGAACAACTCACGTGGCAACGTAGTGATGCTGTGGATCGACAGTGTCCGTTCGCACGCGAACCATACGCCGAACACTATGGCCAGGGCTATCGCGAAGGCACTCGCGCTCACAGAAAGCGGGACGCCCAGGCTATCGGTGAGGATGTCGGTGTAGAGCGTGCCCGTCACGCTGAGGACGACGACGGTCAGCCAGTAGGCGAACGGCACGTAGTGATCTCATTGTCTCGGTCACATTTTCAAACGTAGCGACATCCAGCTGTGCTCACGCTGAGAAGCCGACGCGGCCACATGGCGAAAGCAAGCGTCATCATGACCTCTTCGGCACCGGAATGCCCTCCAGCGCAGCGCATCGGCGAAAGGGGCGGCGATCGGCAGGGGCTCCGCTAGGAGATGCCTTCGAATTGCCTTTGGCGACGCCGGCGGTGAAACCGATCGCGCTGCTCGTCGAGGAGTATCAGGCCGTGATGGTCGCGCCGGCTGTTTGCGCGCGTAATCGCATCCCTCACAGCGGCGGTATGTCGGTGCAGTTCGTTCGCGCGCCTGTCCGCGTTCTGATCACCGAGCAGTTGGGCGGCGGCGCGATCCCATTCGATCAGTGCCTCTTCGTAGGCGAGCCGGATCGGCGCCTGTTCGTCGAATCGAGTCATCACCGCTTCGATGAACCGCAACGGGATACGCGACACCCGGTAGTTGATTCGGAGGAGACTCATCGTCGTACCGCGCAGGGTGACCACGATCGGCTCCGCGGGGGCGGTTGGTGGTTGCGTCGGAGCTCCAATCGTCACAGGTTTCGGTCAACCGGCCCGAGTATGTACGCGGCGCGCTGTGAGGACGCTGAGAGACGGTGTTCTTCTGGCGGTGCTCTCAGCGCCTCCACAGCGGCCGGCGCCGATACTGCGAAGGTGAAACAGTCACCACCACTTCTCTTGCTTTCGAAACCATCCGCGTATGGACATCACCACAGTCTGATCGGACGAGCCCACGACGCCGCCGCCGACATACACCAGAGCACGGGCGCCACGCTTGCAGTCGCGCTCCTTGGGGCCGGAGCGGCTGTTTTCCTGGCCGCAACCACCTGGCGGGCCGTGGCGGCCACGAACCGGCGTTCGGCGACGTCACCGCTGATCGGACTACAGATCCTCGGGCTGACCGTGGCGTTGATCGCGCTGGCCTACGAGGTCAGGGTTGGTTCCTGGGTCACCACCGCGGACCCCGTTGTGCTGGGCTGGTTCGCCGATCACCGGTCGGAGTGGGTGACCGGCCCGGCAATCGCGATCACCGACGCCGGTGGTCCCGTCGGCACCGTCCTCATGGCGGTGGTGCTGGGAGCGCTGTTGTCCGGGCGGGCACGATCACTCGTCCCGGGACTGATTCTCCTCGGGACTGTCGGGGTCGCGGCGGCAGTGTCGACGGTCACGAAAGCCGTTGTCGGGCGGTCGCGCCCGCCGATCGTGTCCCAGGTACTCGTCGAGACCGACCACTCGTTCCCGTCCGGGCACGTGACGGGAGCGATGGTGTTGTTCACCATGGTCGCGGTCATCCTCGGATACGGGTCTCCGGCCGCCCGGCGCGGGCTGCTCCTCGTCGCGGCGTTCACGGTGACCGTGATGGTCGCGCTCACCCGCATTTACCTCGGCGAGCACTGGCTCACCGACGTGATCGGTGGAATTCTCCTCGGCGGCCTCGCCGCCCTGATCGGTTCGGAGTTGTACGGCATCTGGACGCGGCGAGCCTCTGATCGTTTGCACAGTGTCGTCGAGGTTGATCCACCACACGCGGTCGGCGCCACCGATGCGGCGACGACGGGACGGGCAGCCTGAGGTCCTGGCGCGCCGTTCCGGTTTGTCGCCCGCGGGTGTCCGGTGGCGGAGGATGGCCCCATGAACAGCGCACCTGTGTGGCTCAATCCGTCGCGGTGGGGGCTTGCCCTGCGATCGGCCCTGAGCGCCGGAGCGGTGGTTGCGGTCGCATTGGTGCTCGGCGCAGCAGCCCTGTTGTTCGTGCTGGACCGAACCCTGTTGTCGGCGCTGGACGACGCCGCGACCGGCCGCGCCGCCGACCTCACCGTGGGATTGCGCACCGATTCGCCCGCTGATCTCGACAGCCAACTCTTCGACACCGACCAACGCATCGCTCTGGTGCAGGTCGTCGACAACGCCGGCGCGGTGGTGCGATCCTCACAGGATGATCTCGGGCTTCCGGTCACCGGGGTGCGTCCACCGGTGGGCGGTGCACCGGTCCGCAGTCTCGTCTCGCACGAAACAGGCGGCGCAGATCTGCGGACCACCGTCCAGGGGGCGCACGGGGTCGGCGGCGACTACACCGTGATCGTGGCCGCGAGTGAGGAGTCGGTGGAAGCAACCCTGGCCACGGTCGGCGGGCTCGTCGCCGCCGGAGCACCGGTGATCGCCCTCGTCGCGGCGGGGGTCACCTACAAACTGGTGCGTCGATCGCTGGGCTCGGTCGAGCGCATCCGCACCCAGGTCGCCGCGATCTCGACCACCGACCTCGGTGAACGGGTCCCGGTGCCGCGCCCACGCGACGAGATCGCCGCGCTCGCCCGCACGATGAACGACATGCTCGGCCGCATCCAGGCCGGGCACGCGGCCCAGCGCCGGTTCATCGCCGACGCCTCCCACGAACTGCGCAGCCCGCTGGCCACGCTGACCACCGCCCTCGACGTGGCCGATGCGCGGCCCGAGGTCCTGAACCGCGACCTGGTCCGCGGGACCCTGCGTCCCGAGACCACCCGCATGCAACTACTCGTCGACGACCTGGTGCTGCTCGCCCGGGCCGACGAGCTCGGATTGCCGCTGCGGGTCGCCGACGTCGATCTCGACGACATCGTCGACACCGAAGTGCGCCGTTCCCGCGCCGACACCACCGTCACGGTGACGGCCGCGCTCACCCCGGTGCGCATCCGGGGTGACGCCGCCCAGCTGTCCCGGGCGGTGCGCAACCTCGTCGACAACGCTGTCCGATTCGCCACCACCACCGTGTCCATCGAGGTGTCCCGATCCGGCCGCCAGGCGTGCGTCACCGTCGACGACGACGGACCCGGCATTCCCGAGTCCGATCGGGCGCGGGTGTTCGAGCGGTTCGTGCGACTCGACAGCGCCCGCTCCCGCGCCCACGGGGGCTCCGGACTCGGACTGGCGATCGTCGCGGAAATCGTGTCGGCGCATCGGGGTTCGGTGCGGATCGACACCGCCGAGCACGGTGGGACGCGCGTGGTGGTCACGCTTCCGGTGGAGGAGGGCTGTCCGGAGAACCGGTCGTGAGTCGGTAACCGACCCCGCGCACCGTGTCGATCGTGCGGGTACCGAACGGGGTGTCGATCTTGCGACGGAGATACCCGACATACACCTCGACGACGTTTTCGTCCCCCGTGTAATTCGCGTCCCACACGTTCTGCAGAATCTCGCTCTTGGTGAGCGCGGTGTCCGGGTTCCGCATCAGGTATTCGAGCAGTCCGAACTCGCGCCGGGTCAACTGCAACTCCTCGGTCCCGCGGGTGACTCGGCGGCGGCCGGGATCGAGGCTCAGGTTCCCGGCGGTGAGTACCACCGGCCGCGTGGGGGCGCCCCGCCGGACCAGCGCCCGCAGCCGCGCGACCAGCACGACATAGGAGAAAGGCTTCGTGAGATAGTCGTCGGCGCCGAGATCGAATGCGTCGGCCTCGTCGTACTCGCCGTCCTTGGCGGTCAGTATCAGGATCGGCGTCCAATTCTGCCTGGCCCGGATCTCTCGGACGACCTGATACCCGCTGATCCCCGGCAGCATGATGTCGAGCACGATCACATCGAACGATTCCTCGGTGGCGTGCCAGAGCCCGTCGGGTCCGGTGGCGGCGGTGACGACCACGAATCCTTCCAGCTCGAGGCCGCGACGGACCATCTGGGCCAGCCGGGGTTCATCCTCGACGACCAGCACCCTCATTGCACAGACCTGTGATCGGACACGTGACCACCGTATCCCTACCGAGCCCCGTGATGTCCGCGAGGCCTGACCTCCCGTGGGAAGGCAGTGCTGTATCACGAGCCATGCTGTGTGGAAGCTGTTCGAGCAGAGGGTATTTACTGCTCACGGTGGTGGTCGGGCGGTTCCGATCTGCGTCTGTCGGGTCCCTTCTGTCGGTGGGGTCGTTTCTGTCAACTGGCGAGTATGCACCCGGCATCCTGTGGGAACGCTGAGAGGCGCCGTAGTGCGGGCGTGTCTGAGACTCCGCTGAGAACTGGCGTCCGGCTGTTCGCGGACAGCATTGCGGTGGAATAGCATTCGGATGCTGATGATGATCGATGCAACCGATACGTCAGTGCACCGGGCTCTCATTCCCAGGCGAGAGATGAGCTCCGGTTCGTCGGCTCCCGCCGGCCGCGACCCCAGAGGCCGGCGGGAGCCGTCGGTGTGCGCGCAGGCGGAGGAATCCCGCAGGTGAGGAACGGTTTTCGGCTTTCCACGTATCCCGAGCAACAGACCGAAATGCCGGTTACCCTCAGCTCCTACGTATTTCGTAGAAAATTCCGAACGAATGGGGTCGGTATGACGAACATCAGCAAATCTCGCTCGAAGTACGCCGGTCTTACCCGTGCCCTCGCAGTCGCAGGTGTTGCGGCGCTTGCGATGGTGCTGGGCAATGGAACTGCGTCTGCGGGCGTGGACAATTCGAGTTCCGTCGTCGATGCGAGAGGCAATCGCATCGAGGTCCTGCAGGGTGACACCCAGTATCAGGTCGTTCCGCCGTTGGACGGTGTGCCCACGTCGGTCGAGTTCTTTCACAACGGTTACGCCGGGGTCGATATCACCGGGCCGAATGCCGCGGAGTTCAAGGGCACCAAACTCACCATCGGTTACCAGATCGGCTATCCGATCGCTCTGTCCGGCGCCACCGTGGTGCTCAACTCGCCGGGCCTCGGATTCGTGATCGGCGCGAGTAACGGAATCGACCTCGGCCTCGTCCCGACACCCTCGCTGAGCCTGAACGCATCGAACCATGCTGACCTCGCAGGCGACATCATTCCGTCGCAGGAACTGGACATCGATCTGGCACCGGGTGGCATCACCACAGTTCCGCTCCTGGAGAACCAGTCGTTCGACGGTCCGGCGGCGTCGGTGCGATTGCAGGGCATCCACGGTTCCATTTCGGGTGCGCTCGGGGCAGTCACCATCCGGCCCTACGCGACAGCTGTGACGGCCGGGGGCGATACCGTCACGACCTACGGTGTGCCGCAGAAGCTCAACTAGCTCACGTTTCGGCCCGCTGCCCGACACCGATCGCGGATCGGTGTCGGGCAGCGGTGTCCGTGGTGGCGCCCGCTTACGTGTTGCCGGGTGCTCGGCGCAGTCGTCGGACCGTCTCGGCGGGCGACCAGGTGCCGGTGTGGGCGCGGGTCAGCGGGTAGCAGCACAGGCCGATGAGGACGGCGGCGAAGTGGCCGATCGCGGTGAAGGTCAGGTGCACGAAAAGGGGTACCGCGAAGAAGGCGAGCACGCCGGCGAGATAGAGGTAGCGCCAGGGCGCCGCGATTCGGTAGGTGAGGATCGCGACCACGCCGGCCAGTCCGTAGCTGACGCCGATGTCGAGGGTGTCGACCGCCGAGGCAGGGGCACGGCCATGGCGGATCGCTGCATACAGTGCACCTTCGCTGATGTAGGTGGCGCCGACGTGGGCGATGACGACCACGCACAACCACCGAAGTGTCCCCAGCCACCGCTCCGCCGGTACGTGGAAGATGTTGTAGAAGATGAAATACGTGATCCATCCGCCGCCGGCGAGCCAGAAGGCGCTCGCGATCAGGACTCGAACGGGGTCCTCGGCGAGGTGGTGCAGGTTGGTCGAGCGGTTACCCAGTACCTCGTGGAGCACATCCGGAGACAGGTGCCTCGCCACCACCGTCGTCACCAGCAGTATCGCCAGCCAGACGTAGGTGCCGGGCGCCCGCCGGATGTACGTCCAGGCTGCCCGCGGAAACGATCGAAGGTGCGACGAGATGGCGGCGTCCACCGGGGTAAGTATGCGCCCGGTGGTGGTATCGGCGCAGGCAAGCCGTTCGGCCTCGTTCCGCATCCGGCACTCCTCATCGTCGCCGCGGCGGCGGGCTTTGTTCGTGAGGGAGGCCATCCCCGCGCAATGTCTGCAGGGCCCGATGCTGGTCGAGCAGCACCTCGGCGGATGTGCGCCCGAGGGAGGCTGCGGTGTCGTCGACGCTCAGTCCCACCACGAGTCGCAGGATCAGGACCGCGTTTCGGGGCCCGGTAAGACCGCGAGCGGTCCGGGGTGCCGGGAGGTCGGGTCTGTTGCGACGGAATCAGCGGTGGTGCTGTCGAGTTCGGCCCGGCAACGTCGGACCAGGATCGGCCAGATGACGTCGAGCAGGTGCCTGGCCGCGTCCCGATCTCCGGTGGCTGCGGTGGTGGCCAGGGTGTCGAGCGCGCCCAACGGTGATGATCTCATCGAACCTCACCTCGCTTTCGTGGTCCATTTACCCGGTGTCAGCTGGACCCGAACAACCCGGCGAAGGGGTTGGTCGCGAGCAGCCCGGCGAAGGGGTTGGTGGTCGGGGCGGGGGTCTGATTGTCGGTCTGCGGCGGCCAGGGGGATGGCCGCGAGTGCCGCTGTGACGGCGATTCTCGACAGATGTCGCCGTGTTCCCGTCGTCGTGGAGTGCGTGATCATCATCGATCCTTTCGCTGGCAAACCCGCCGGAGCGGTGGGCTAATGCACCCGCTGGTCGGGGAGTGCACAATCCCAGTGCAGGCCCGCGGCCTGGCGGTCGGCTGGCACGAACCTGTGAATCTCCTGGCAGCCTTCACGGTGTACAAAAAATGCAGTGGCGCAACCGTTATCCCCTGATGTTCGGTCTGTTGTTCGGCCCCGGGACGCCTCCACGCGTGGCCTCGGTGATGACGCCGCACTTCCTGAGTATTCGCTGAGGATCTGAAATGAAAGGTCGGCGCCGTCCTCCACGCCGCCCAAGGAGCCGACCTGTGGTCCGTTCCAGGACGCGCCGCACTGGGATTTCGACGCGCCGAGCAATCCCCTCGGGGACTGGTGCACGCAGTGGCGGTTCACGCCCGCGCACGCCGGGCTGGCCCGGTCCGCGGGTGTTCCTGCCACGCTGGCGGGCGAAGGCTATGTGGAGGCGCTCGCCCGCGTCGTCTATTACTGGGGTTACCCGGCCGTGGACACGTTCGGCCGCACGTCCATGTGGGCCCTCATGGACGGCAAGGCCGGCCTGCAGCTCGGCATCCTGCCCGGCGCCCCGAAGAATCACACCGGAGCGCTGGCCGATTACATGAGTCCCGCGCAGCGGTGGGTGGTCTCACCGAACAACGACACGATCTACGGCGTCGGGTTCGCCGATCTGACCCGGGATGCCGTGGTCGTCCAGACACCCACCGACGTTCCCGCCGGGCACTACTGGACCGTCCAGATCGTCGATGTTCTCACCAACGTCGTGCACCAAACGGGTTCGGCCGCGGGCACACCCGGCGGAAAGTTTCTGCTCGTCGGACCCACCTGGGAGGGAGACGTGCCCGCCGAGTTCGTCAGCGTCCTGCGGATGCCGACCAATGTGGCCGGGGTGATTCCGCGCAGCTTCGCCGCGCATTCGGACGAATCCAAGCAGCAGGCCCGCGTCGTCCTCGACCAGATCGGGATGTACCCGCTCGGCGAGGATCAGCCGGGGCAACGATCCTTCGGGTACGAGGCCGACGCCGCCACCGCCATCTTTCCGCCGGGCCTCACCGCGGAGGTGCTCGCGGCGAATCCGGACGCCAGCAGGCCGCAATGGGTCAAGCCGGAATCGTTCTGGACCGATCTCGCCGCGATGCTCGACTTCAATCCCCAGATGAGCGAATCCGACACCCCGATGGCCGATCAAGCCCGCACCCTCGTCGCGTTGCATCGATCCGACGAGCCCTACCGCGCGCTCCTCGACCGCGCCGCGCTCAGCGCCGACGTCGCCCTCCATGCATCGGCGACCTACGTCCAGGTCGGCACGGACGTCGGCAACGGGTGGCAGCGCCAACGCAACGGCGGTGTATGGGGTACCGACTGGTTCGGCCGAGCCCTCGCCTCGGTGATCTACATCTACGTCAACGACTTCCACGAGGCGGTCTACCTGATCCGGGGCACCGACAGCGCCGGTGGCCTCCTCCACGGCCGCGAGCAGTACACGATGACGTTCGCCGAGAACGCACTGCCACCGGTCGACCGGGGCCGTGGCGGGTTCTGGTCGTTGACCATGTACGACAAGGACGCATTCATGCTCGCCGGCGCCCCCGGTGGTCGTGTCAACCTCGGTACGGTCAACCTCGACGCCGACGACCTCGTGTTCCGAGACGGGACACTTACCCTGCGTCTGTCGCACGAGGAGCCGAGTGAACCTGCTGCACGGGCGAATTGGCTACCCGCACCCGATGGCGAGTTCTGCCTGATCATCCGCGCGTACGTCCCCGACCGGACGATCCTCGACGACTCCTATCAATTCCCGGACGTCATCCGAAAACAGTAGGTGGTTCGGGTTCACCCGTGTCGGGTGAGGTGTGCGGGCGCACCAGTGTCGAGGCTGGCACCAGGAGTGCAGGCGAGGAGAGGCGCATCATGGTCAAGCCATTTCGCGGTGTGGTCAACGTCGATGTTCGGGACTCGGTCCCGGATTGGACCCCGTTCGAGCCGCCACGGGCGCCTGACGGAGCGCCGAATGTGCTGTACATCGTGCTCGACGACGTCGGATTCTCGGCCATGGGTTGTTACGGCGGGCCGATCGAGACGCCGAACATCGACCGGATCGCAGCGAAGGGTGTTCGGTACACCCAGTGGCACACCACGGCGCTGTGCTCGCCCACACGGTCCTGTTTGCTGACCGGGCGTAACCACACGCGCAACAGCATGGCCTGCATCACGGAGGCGTCGATCGGATTCCCCAATGCGAGTGGCACCATCCCGCCGGAGAACGGGATGCTGTCGGAGATCCTCGGTGAGCGGGGTTGGAACACATACATGGTGGGCAAATGGCACCTGTGCCCGACGGACGAGATGAACCTGGCGGCCACCCGTCGAAACTGGCCGACCGGGCGTGGCTTCGAGCGCTGGTACGGGTTCCTCGGCGCGGAGACCAACCAGTGGTATCCGGATCTGGTCTACGACAACCACCCCGTCGACCAGCCCAGTTCGCCGGAGGACGGCTACCACCTCACCGACGACATCACCGACAAGGCCCTCGAGTTCATCAAGGACGCCAAGGCGATCGCGCCGGAGAAGCCGTTCTTCCTCTACTACGCGCCCGGTGCGTGTCACGCTCCGCATCACGCCCCGGAGGAGTGGATCGCGAAGTTCGAGGGCAAGTTCGACATCGGCTACGACGCGGTCCGTGAGCAGACGCTTTCCCGGCAGAAGGAGATGGGCATCGTCGCCGCGGACACCGAGCTTCCGCCGATCAATCCGATCGGCACGCCCGAGACGCGGTCGGGACCCGAGGGGCAGCCGTTCCCGGAACTCGATTACACCCGCCCATGGGACACGCTCAACGACGACGAGAAGCGGCTGTTTGCGCGGATGGCCGAGGTCTACGCGGGGTTCCTCGCCCACGCCGATCATCACATCGGGCGGGTGCTCGACTATCTCGAGCAGAACGACCAATTGGAGAACACCGTGATCGTGGTCGTCTCCGACAACGGCGCGAGTGGTGAAGGCGGCCCGAACGGTTCGGTCAACGAGATGAAGTTCGCCAACGGCATCCCGGACGACCTCGCGGAGAACCTCTCGAAACTCGGCGACCTCGGCGGACCCAAGACCTACAACCACTACCCGAACGGTTGGGCGATGGCGTTCAACACCCCGTTCAAGATGTGGAAGCGCTACGAGTTCAACGGCGGCACTGCGGATCCGTGCATCATCTCGTGGCCTGCCGGAACGAAGGCGCGTGACGAGATCCGTGACCAGTACCATCACGCGATCGATATCGTGCCGACGCTCCTCGACCTGGTCGGCGTCGAACCACCCGAGACGATCAAGGGCCACACCCAGGCCGCGTTCGACGGTGTCAGCATGCGGGACACGTTCGACGACAAGTCCGCGCCCTCGGCCCGCCGGACCCAGTTCTACTCGATGCTCGGCTCGCGATCGATCTGGCACGAAGGCTGGAAGGCCGTCACGACCCATCCGACCATCGCCGGCTGGGGTCACTTCAACGAAGACGAATGGGAGCTCTACCACACCGATGTCGACCGCGCCGAGGTGCACAACCTGGCCGCGGAACAACCGGACAAGTTGCGGGAATTGGTGAACATCTGGTTCGCCCAGGCCGGCGCGAATCTGGCGTTTCCGCTCGACGATCGATCGGGCGTCGAAATCATGGGCACGCCGCGCCCCCAACTGGCCGCGGCCCGCGACCGATACGTGTACTACCCGGACGTTGCCGCGGTGTCCGAATGGCAGGCGGTCAACACCCGCGGCCGATCGTTCGTGATCGGCGCACTCGTCGACATCCCCGAGCCGGGCGCCGAGGGCGTGCTCTTCGCGATCGGGTCCCGCTTCGGAGGGCACGCACTGTATGTGAAGGACAACCGGCTGCATTACGTCAACAACTTCGTGGGCAGCGACGAACAGATGATCGTCGGCTCCGAGGACATCCCCACCGGCACCGACCTGATTCTGTCCGCGTCGTTCGACAAGGACGGGCAGGAACCCACCGCCACCCTGGGAATACTGTCCCTCTTCCATGGGGATCGGAAGGTCGGCGAGGGCCGGATCAGAACCCAGATGGGGGCGTTCGCGATCGCCGGTGCCGGACTGTACGTCGGTCGGCACCCGGGCGAGCCGATCACCGAGGACTACCCCGGCGAATCACCCCATCGTTTCACCGGCGGCAGGATCGACCGGGTCGCGATCGACGTCAGCGGCGAGCCGTACCTCGACCTCGAGCGGGAAGCCGCCCTGATGCTCATGCGGGAGTGAGCCCGACGCCGTTCGAATAGTCGGAATCTCGAGGCCGGTGCAACGTGCACCGGCCTCGAGTTGAATGCTGTGGAAGTTGATGTAGATCACGACGTCACAGCAGCGCAGGGTAGAGAGCGCGACAGAGTCGACAACTTCTCACGCCGGTGTTCGAACGTATTCGAGGAGAAACGCTGTGGGGTCATCTGCAACTGACTTGGCCGCCATCGCTACTGTCGCCGGTTCCGTCTCACGGTACCCCGCCGAATTGCAGATCACTCACTCACTCCAAGGGAGAACTGATGGTACAGCCACCGCGCGAGGTCGGCCGTGAGGATGTGCAGACGGTTGTCGACGTAAAGGGTGACGATGCTGTCTCCCGGCCACGGTTGGCGTTGCCGAAACCATTCTGGCAGTTGGCGCTCACTGAAATATGGGAGCGATTCAGCTTCTATGGGCTCCAGGGTGTCCTCGGGTTCTACCTTCTCTACTCGCTGGACCAAGGCGGTCTCGACGTATCCCCTGCGATCGCGGTCAGCATCATCGGTGGGTACAGCGGATTGATCTACCTCATGCAGGTGGTCGGCGGGTGGATGGGTGACCGTGTCTTTCCGCCGAGACTGATGGTGCTCTTCGGTGCCGTGGCTATCATGACTGGTCACGTGACGTTGTCGCTGATTCCTGGAATTCACGGCCTCGTGACAGGACTCGTCTTCATAGTGGCCGGCACTGGTGCGCTCAAGACGAATATCACCGCGATAATCGGTGCGACCCTTCCTGCGGACAGGTCGATGCGCGATGCCGGGTTCTCGTATTTTCTGATGGCAGTGAACACCGGCTGCGTGCTGGGGCCGATCATCACCGGATGGGTGCAAAGTGTCTGGGGATTTCACCTCGCGTTCCTCATAGCCTCGATCGGAATGGCGGCGGGGCTCGTCCAATACGTCCTCGGCTACAAGGACCTTCCGCCCGCGTCGCGAATCGTGAGAAATCGAATTCGGCCGGCGAATCTCGCAAAATATGCTTCGGGCGGATTATTCGCCGCCGCTCTTCTTGCGTTGCTCTGGTCGATCGGAACCGTCAACGCGGGGAACCTGACTCATGTTGTCGGAGCGTGCATTGCACTCGCCGCCGGAGTGCTGTTCTCCGCGATTCTGCGTTCGCCCGCGGTGGCCTCGGATGAGAAGCGGCGGGTCGCCGGGTATGTACCGTTGTGGGTCGTCGGTGTGCTGTATTACGGAATCCTGTTACAGGTATTCACGACGGTCACGATATTTGTGACTGAACGCGTCGATCTTGATCTGTTCGGTTGGCAGCTGCCTGCCGCATGGCTGATCGCCGTCACCCCATTGGTTGGTGTGATCTTCACGCCGTTCATTACTCGAATGTGGGCGCGCCAGGGTCCGCGTGAGCCAAGTGTGACAAGTAAATTCGCAATCGGATTGGTTTTGGTGTCGGGCGCATACCTCCTACTGCTCTTCAGTGAGCTCACTCCGGGTAAAGAGGTGTCCCCCGCACTGGTATTGGTGTGCATGGCCCTAGCCGGTCCATCCGAGGTGTTCGTCAATCCGGTGACACTGTCCCTCGTCACTCGAATTGCTCCACAGAAGTTCGGTACTCAGATGACAGCGCTGGGTGTGCTCATCATCGGCGGGGGAGCGGCCATCTCGGGTGTGCTCGGAGTCCTCTATACCGTGATGCCGTTGGCTCCCTATCTGATCAGTGTCGGGGTTTGCGGGTTGGCTACGGCTGCGGCAATTCGATTGATGTCCCGCCGAATCGAATCATTGATCGAATAAGAGCCGTCATGGCCCGTCGAAGGAGAGAACAGTTGAGTCAGCGCGCCCCCGATCGCCCAGTCGTCCGCCACCTGACGCCCGATCAGGTCGCCGGATTCTGGTCCACCGACATCCATCCCTGGTCCTACGACTTCGACTATCTGGGTCACCTGACGGCGGCGATCTATCCGAAGGCCTTCGAACAGGGCCGGATACGATATCTCGCGCAGCGGTGGGGAACTCGGCAACCGGCATACGTCGTGGCATCACACACGATGCAGTATGCGACGGAGATCCGCGAGGAAGTGGCACCGCTTCGCGTGCTGATCCGGCCTACCGCACTGGGCAGGTCCAGCGTGCGGCTGGAAGAGATGCTCGTGGACAGGAATTCCCGCGTGTGCAACTTCTCGAACGTCACGCTCGTGGCCTGGGACCCGCAGGCGCGAGGTCCGCGCGAGCTTTCCCCCGCTGAACGCGGGCCGCTCGAGCTGGACATGGAGATCCTGCACGGCCTGGACCTCCCGTCGGCGGCACCTCGCAAGAACCACACCGAGGCAGACCGCGAGGCTGTCATGGACACGCATGCTCGACCGAGGCAGGAACCGGAGTTGCCATGACGAACACCGACCAGCGGGCAGATGCTTACGCCGACAGGATCAGGAGCGCGTGCTCGGCGGTGGTCGAGCACGACCTCGACCGTGCGTTGGCTCATTTCGACGACAACTGCGTCTTCGTGGACGGTACAACGGGAAGCGAAACCGGCAAGGACGGACTCCTCACATTCTTGGACGAGATGTGGGCGACGTTCCCCGACTTCGCACCACGGGTGGTCGCGTCGCACGTCGACGAGAACACCATCGGGGTGCTGTTCGAGTCGACGGGAACTCTCGTCGGCACGGGCGACGCGTCGACGCCCGGCAAGCAGGTGCGCTGGATCGCGACCGGCTTCTCGACGTTCGACCCGGATTCGCTCAAAATCCTGCGGGACGTGTACTTCGTCGACACGGCCGCCTTGGACCAAAAGATCGGCGAAGCCCAAGCTGGCTGAAGCACGGAGTCGACGCAGTACATCCATCGCCTCCTGGGTCGCCCTCAGCTCTGGGCGAGGACTTGACCGCATTCATGCGAATTGCAGCACGATTCGGCCGTCGACCGTGCCTTGGCGCAACTCGTCGAAGACGTCGTTGATCTCGTCGAGTCTGCGGGTGTGCACGGTGGGATGAATCTTCCCGCGTGTATAGAAGTCGAGTGCCTCGCGCATGTCCTGCCGGGTGCCGACGATCGAGCCCCGAATGGTCAGTCCCTTGAGGACGGTGTCGAAGATCGGAGCGGGAAAATCTCCGGGTGGCAGACCGGTGAAGGTGATCGTTCCACCGCGGCGGGCCATTGCGATGGCCTGTCCGAACGCGGCAGGATGCACGGCGGTGACCAGCACGCCGTCGGTTCCGCCGGTTTCCGCTTGAATTCGCGCGGCCGGGTCCTCCTTGGTCGCATTCACGAGGACTTCCGCGCCGAGGTTCCGGGCGAGTTCGAGCTTCGAATCCGACACGTCGACCGCGGCCACCCTCAACCCCATCGCCACCGCGTACTGGACCGCGACGTGACCGAGGCCTCCGATCCCCGAATTCGTCACCCACTGACCGGGCTCGAGGTCGGTGACCTTCAGCCCCTTGTACACGGTCAGCCCGGCGCAGAGTATCGGCGCTACCTCCACCGGGTCGGAGCCGGTCGGAATGCGCGCCGCGAAGCGCGAGTCCACCAGCATGTACTCGGCGAAGGATCCGTTGACCGAGTATCCGCCATTGATCTGCTGCTCACACAGGGTTTCCCAACCCGTGCGGCAGTATCGGCAGTCCAGACAGGCGGACCACAGCCAGGCATTCCCGACCCGCGCGCCGATCTCGAGGTCGTCCACGCCCTCGCCCAGTTCAACGACCGTCCCGTAGCCCTCGTGGCCGGGGATGCACGGTGGGCTGGGTTTTACCGGCCAGTCCCCGTCCGCGGCGTGCAGGTCGGTGTGACACACGCCGGTCGTCTCGACCTTCACCAGCGCTTGATGGCGGCCCGGCGTCGGAATCGGCCACTCTTCTATGGACAGTGGCCGTCCGAACTCTCTGACGACCGCGGCCTTCATCGTGCTGGTCATGGGGTCTCCTTGCGTCTTTGATTCACAACATCGCGAGCGGGGATTGCACCTACTGGGTCGGTGACGCCGGGTGTGGCGCGGAATGCGCGGTTCCGGCGCCGGATCTCAGGACTTGGACGCCTCGTCGATCTCCTTACCGACCTTCTCCGTGTCCGCCTCGAGCTGCTTCTTCGTCACCTTGGATGCGCGTTCGAGCGCCTTCTCGACCCGCGCCTCGAGGTCCGTCGCCGCAACGACGATCAGTCCGCTGTCCCCGTCGTCGAGCAGCTCTCCCACCTCCTTGAGATCGGAGCGGCTCATCCCGGCCGCGACGTGCCCGCCGAGCGCCCCGAGACCAGCGCCGCCGGCGCCGCCCAGCAACAACCCGGCTCCGAGCCCGACGGCCGGGAACAGGGCAACCAGCGCACCTCCAACCAGGCCGATGCCGAGCCCACCCCACGCGCCCTGCCGGGTCGGCTGCTCATGCTTCTTGACGATCTTGACCTTCCCAGTTTCAGTCCGGGTGATGACGGCCGCATCGTAGGTATCGATCAGGTTCGCCTCGACGTAGAGATCGTGCACGGCGTCGTAGTCGGCGATCGCGGCATCTTGCGAGTCATAGACCGCCGCCAGCAGGGCGAATGTATCGAGGGCCATGATTTCCTCCAATGGTTGGTTGACGGTGGACCTGTGGACACCAGAGGTGAGGGTTGTCCGGTTCCAGCCTCGGCACCCGCGGTCCCGCTCGCATCGCCCAAAACGGGTGATCACCAGCGTGTCGTCCTCGCGCAGCTATGGCCAGTGGGGTGCGGTATTCGAAAGGTGTCGATTCATCCGTGGGCGGCAGAGAGATGCCGTCGGCGTCCTCATACGTGGCCCGGGCACAGTAGATCAGGAGTGACGATCCACCCAGTGCTGGCGAGCCAGTGCGAACCGGCTCGCCGAGCTTGCCGTTCTCGGCCTTCTCAGCGAGAGCCCAGGCGAGGATGGGTCCGTCGCCGCAGGAGACGTCGAATGCCGGCTTCCTGGGTTCGCATTGATGGCGCACGCTCATCTCCGGCGCGCACGCAGCGGCCCAGCCGAACGTCCCTCCGGTCGCTCCGCCACCATCGCGGTGATCGTTTCGAGGAGGTTCCACAGGGTCTGTATCGCGAAACGACGAGCACGATCACGGTCAGCGCGATGCCGGTGACCAGGATCGCGGTCAGCTCCGTTGGAGAGGATTAGTGCGTCCGAGATGATCAGTCCCCCGGGTTTCACCGATGAGTGCTCGGTGGCCGAATATGGTTGGGAATGTGCCGGTTTCGGTGCGAAGATGAAGCATGCGCCGCCACTGTTGGCCTGCTCTCGCGCCGCCGTCGGAGAGGGGCGTTCGGGTGCTCGGATCGATACCGGGCGCGGCGGAGAAGGAGTGTTTGACTGTCGACCTCGGTCCCACCCGTTCCCGACCGCCTCCGAATCGGATGCCGGCAGGTGACGGGTTTACCGCCGGTACGCCTGTCCGTGCCGGTGGGACATCACCTGCTGCCACCACGGTTCCAGTGGACTGGGATCGGGCCACCGGATCGGGTCGTCGTCTGCGCCGTCCTGCGATTTCCGCTCGCAGTCGGGTGCGTCGGTTTCGGTGGGGATCCTGTGCATGTCAGATCGGAGGGGGGTTTTCGTCGGTGCCGGCCGGGTCGGGATCGTCCTCGTCGTCGAACATCGCCTGGATCCGGTGCAGGATTTCCGGCGTGCTCAGCGCCCGGTGGGTGGGAATGCAGTTGTGTGGTGCTCTCACGGACGAAGCCTGCAGGCGGGCCATGTCGGTCGCTCTCAGTTGCACAGGTATGGACCGGGCGGTCTGGCCGGGGTTGGGCACCCTGCCGGTCATCGTCAGTGTTTCTGCTGACCCGACGGGACAGGTAGGGGAGAAAGTCCTCTCCCGCTGATCTCACTAACGGCGGGGGAGGCGAAGTGGGCGCCGCCGCGCACCGGCCTCGCGGCGTTCTCGAGGTCTCGGCGGGCCGCCTTCTCGACGAGCAGCGGAACGAAATCGCGGATCCGCCCGTGATCGAAACGTTTGTGAATAGTCCGCACGGTGTGCTCGATGTCCCCGCTGCGACGGACGGGTACCGGGCGATCAACCGCTCGATTACCTGCTCGACCTGGAACTTTCGTCGTCGCCCGTCATGTCGACCATCGTTTGCCTGCTGATCGGCGGACGTCAAGATGCCAAAGACCCCGGGGTTTCGCCGATTATCGGGCACCATCGATCATCGCCGTGCGCGGTCTGACCGGAATTCCGGTTTTCCGGCGAAGCCCATCCGGTGCGGCGGACAATCGTGGAGGTAGCGACCTATTCGGAGCATTCCCGGGAAAGGGGAACGCCGATGTCTGAGTATCCCTCGACTAAGCAAGGTATCGCGGCCGGCACGTCGATCGGGGCCGCGGTCATCATGGTCACCGTCGGCATCATCCAGTTCTTCCAGGGCCTCGGCGCGGTCCTCGAGAACGAAATGTTCGTCGTCGGTGTGGAGTACGTCTACAAGTTCGATCTGACCACCTGGGGCTGGATCCATCTCGTTCTCGGGCTCGTGGTCGCGGCGGTGGGCCTGGCCTTGTTCACCGGCGCCGGGTGGGCGCGGGTGTCCGCCATCATCGTCGCGGCGGTGTCGATTCTGGCGAATTTCCTGTGGCTGCCGTATTACCCGGCGTGGTCGCTGCTGATCATCGCGCTCGACGTCGTGGTGATCTGGGCCGTGGCGACCTGGCGGCCCGATCGGGTCTGACCCGAACACCAACACTCACCCCGGCAAGATGAGTCCGCACCCGAAAAGGGCAGCACCGTCACGGCGGTGGGGCACCACCAGGCGCGGCCCGAGGGCGGTGGCCTGGCCCGGGATTGCGGCAAATGGTCGCGTTAACAGATGACCGTCGAATTCCAGGGTGATGGCACAGCCGGATCGGGGAGTTGCACATGACGAACACCTCGAGAGCATTCGTCGTCGTGGTCGGCGTCGATGGTTCGGACTCGTCTCGGTCCGCCCTGTCGTGGGCGGCTGCAGAGGCACGCCTGCGGAATGGGCAGCTGGTCGTGATCACCTGCTGGACGGCACCGGTGTTTGTCGCGGGCCTGAATCCTGCACTGTACGAGCGCGACAGCTTCATCCACGTCGCCGAAACGATCCAACGCCAGGCAGTGAAGGACGCGGGCGCAGCGGATGTGCCGATCCGCACACAGATCGTGGAAGGACAACCCGCCTCGGTTCTGGTGGCGGCATCGCGCGACGCGGACCTGCTCGTGGTCGGCTCCCGAGGCCAGGGCGGATTCGCCGGACTCCACCTGGGATCGGTGCCGGGGCACCTCGTCCACCATGCGTTGTGCCCGGTGCTGGTGCTGCGTGAGCCATCGGAACGTCCATCCTGAGCGCGTCCGCCGGTTCGCGGCACCCGGTCCCACGAACCGGTCGACAGGACGGAGCAATGAGAAGGCGATCAGGAACTCCACCGGGTGGGGACAGCCGGGGACGTTCGTCGGCGATCGCGCGCGGCGAAGTGTCTGCGCCGTGAATGGCACGAAGAGTGCCGCGATAACGGCGCGGCACAACAACGACTCCGAAGAGGTGAACCGCCGTGGCCGATAAGTCCGGTATCAACCAGGAGCTCGCAGCCGACACGGTGATCGCTGCCGCGGTCGTCATGGTCACCGTCGGTGTGCTTCACCTGTTTCAGGGGATCGCGGCGGTCGCCAACGACGATGTTGTCGTCGTCATCACCGAGTACACCTACGAATTCGATCTGACCCTGTGGGGTTGGATCCATATCGTGCTCGGTGTGGTGATCGCTGCGGTGGGCGTCGCCCTGTTCGGTGGTGGAATATGGGCGCGGACGTTCGCGGTCGTGATCGCGGCGGCGTCGATCGTCGTCAACTTCTTGTGGCTGCCCCATTATCCGGGGTGGTCGATCGTGATCATCGCCCTGGACGTCGTGGTGATCTGGGCGGTGATGACCTGGATTCCGAGCTCGGGCCGCACCTAGCCGATGCGTCGCGAGGATTCGACACGTTGCCCCCGAGTCCGACTGGTGAGCACGCTGACCCGGCAGACGTTCGCCCGCCCATCGTCGCTGTCCGACATGTCCAACCCGTCATGTTCGAAAGGGTCAGGTGGCGAGCCGGGCGGCATCGTCGCGGGCGCGGCGTGCGGCCTGCAGCTCGAGCCCGTAGAGCAGTCCGAAGGTGAATCCGTTCTCGCCGGCGGTGTTCCCGGCGCGGGCACCGAGGGTGCGGAGGGTGTCCAATGCGACCACGCTGTCCTGGTGCTCCCCGAGAACCTTCTGCACCTTCTTGTATTCGGCGACCCTCTTCTTTCCCTTCTTCTTCCCGACCAGCCCGCGGGTGAGTTCGCCGGCGTAGCGGGCCCGCTTCGCGGCCTTCCGGGCGCGGTGCAGAGCGTCGTCGTCCCCGTTGGCGAGGGCGACCGCCAACCTCTTGTCGGCCTTGCGGCGGGCTTTACGCGCGGCTTTCTTCAACACCCGCTCACCGGCGGTTGCCTCCTCGGTCAGCGGTGGTGCGGTGCGCCACCGCGCCAGCGCGGCGAGCAGGGCCCGGTACCGGTCACCGTCGATGGTGTCCATCACCTCGCCCCGGTATCGGAGTTGGTCGGCGAGCAGATCGTTCTCGATGCGGGCGGAGACTGGGCCCAGCACCAGCTCCGCGGGCAGGTCGGTGACCGCGGCGGCGAACCGGGCGCGTTGGACCTGCCGGTCCCGCACCTCCCCGAGCAACCCCGCGTACCAGGACAGTTCCTCGTCGAGGTGTGCCCCCGCGGTGGGGTCCAGCAACTTCTTGAACACCCGCAGGGTGCTGCGGAACCGCCGGATCCCGACTCGGGTGGCATGGACCGGGTCCAACCCGCGGCGCAGCCATATATCGCCACCGACGATCGCCTGGACCTGGGTGTCGAGGTAGGCGGTCAACAGCTTCCGGACCATCTCCGCACCGGAGTCGTCGCCCGCGGGGTCCGGGCCGTTCGGGTTCAGTGCTCGGGAGAGCTTCGACGGGTATCGCGATGGGTGGGCGTCGTCACGGGTCAGCCGTTCGCCGATCACCCGGAGCAGTTTTCCGTCGCCGGCCTCGCCCAGTTCGATCTCCACCTCACGCCATTCGGACGCGAGCGCGCCGTCCCCGGCCGAGGCGGCGGCCGCGGTGGCGTGCACCGTGTCGTCGGCGACTTCGGTGAGCAGGTTTCCCGCCGGGTCGAGCATCCGGCGCCGTCGCCGGAGGGTCGAGATCGATGCCACCGGATGCACCGGTTTGCCCCCAGCCACCCCTGAGACCAGTGCGGCCAGCTCGCCCGGCACCGAGTCGTCCGCGGTGAGCGGCAATCGGATTTCGGTGCGCGCCTTGCGGTCGGGCACCTTCAGCTGCCAGCCTTCGTCGGTGTCGCCGGATCGGCGCCGCAACGTGACGTGGTGGCGGAGTAGGTCCCGGTCCGTGGTGTCGAAGTATTCGTTGTCGAGGGTGACGGCGTCTTCCTCGAGCCGACCTCCTGGCGGGACCAGGTCGCCGAGGTCCGGCACTGAGAAGTCGGCGCCGACGTCGTACTTGTCTTCCCGCTCTTGCTGCGCCGTGCTCATGGATCCAGACTGCCCGCCCGGACCGGTTGCCAACCAGGAGCGGCGACCGACGTACTGGTGAGGCGCTGCTGCACGCCGGCGCTGGCCAGGGGTTCTGGAGTGGCCTGCTGACCGGTGTGCGACGAGAGCTCGCGGCGGTCGATCTGTCGCCGGTACTGCGCCGGGAGCGGTGCCGACCGCGACCCGGTAACCAGATTCTGCGCGATCGTGTGGGCGCGTGGTGGATGCAGATCATGCCGGG
>NZ_WXYH01000036.1:0-20307 GCF_009872365.1 Rhodococcus sp. T7 | reverse complement strand
GTCGAACAGTTGATGAGAACCGACCACAAACCCCCAGGACAGACCACGAAAGTCGAACTTTTAGGCGGGAACCTACAGTTGTTTACCGCGGTAAACAACAGACAAAACGGACATTTCCCGGGGTGGGTGTCGCTTGCAGGCTTGGTCAGGTTCGTTGGGTAAGCACGGCGAGAAGGGTCCGAAGACCATCGCCGTCGAGGTACTCGACCAGCGCTTCCGCGAGAACTGCGGGGTCGGCATCCAGGCGCCGGAAGGTGCGGGTCACCTTCGCCGCGGTCACGGGCACCCGTTCCGCTGGCCCGGGACCGTCGTCAGTGGAACCTGAATCTGACTCAGCACTATGGTGACGCGTGCGTTCGGTGTTCCATGCCTCAACTTGATCCTCCGGCGGGACTTGCGCGAGTGATCGAGCGGTGCGGATCGCGAGTTCACCATTGCGCAAGGCGGTTTGGAGTTCTGGGGTGAGTTGGAGCAGAGACCGCCGTTGGGAGATCCACCCCTTGGACTTGGCGAGCTTCATAGCTGCCTTGTCGACGGTCCCGCACTCGCTGATGAGGAGCTCGATGGCCTTGGCCTCTTCGATGACGTCGAAGTCGCGGCGGCCGACGTTTTCGATGACCGCCGCAGCGAGCAGGGTGACACGGTCCTTGGCGACCTCGTCCTTGACGACGATGTCGAGCGAGGGGCGGCCGAAGTTGGCGGCGGCGGCGAGGCGCCGACAGCCGTTGATCACCACCCACCGCGCCAGCCCGATCTCGGCTTCGTCCTCCGGATACAGCCGCAGGTAGGCGTCCCGGGTGACCACCAGGGCAGGTTGGAGTTGGGTGCCGGTGATGGAGACCAGATCGTTGAGGTCGCCGAGGTCATCACGCGGGTTGCGCGGGTTCGGTGCCAGCTCGCTCAACGGAGCACTGGTCGGTGTCGCGGGCGGGGTGGGCCGGTCGACGGGCGAGTTGTCACCGACGGCGCCGGCGAGGGTCGCCAGGTTGGTACGTGTTCCGCGTGCCATCACCGACCACCGTCGATTCGCAGCTCGAGGGCGAGCCGGTAGAAGTCCTCCCGGGCCTGCAGCGCTACCCGGTTGGCCGGGTACTCCGTTACGACCAGGCCGTCGGCGCTGGCCCGAGTGTGCAGTTTGTAATGCCGGATGACGGTCTTGGCGAGCGGCCATTTGTTCGCGCGGACGAAGTCCTTGGTCTCCTCGAGGTCGAGTTTGCCGTCGCGGGGATCCCAGTTGTTGATCACCACGCTGTAGGGAATGCCGCGGGGCTCGAGGATCTTTCGGATCGTGCGTGCGGTCGGGTCGAACGAGAGTGGTTCGGTTTCGATCGGCACGATGACGTGATCAGCGACCTCGAGGACCGTCCGCAAGGCGTCGGCGGCGGGTCCGCGGCCGAGCGGGTCGGAGGTGTCGTCGGCGGCGTTGAGGTCGATCCAGCCGGGGGTGTCGACGTAGACATGGCGGATGCCGGGCAGCTGACCCAACTGGCGTAGTCCGTTGAGGTCATCGTGCGCCTGGACGACGTGGAATGGCAGGTTGTCGAGGCGGTCGGCCCACCAGATCGCCGAGCCCTGGGGGTCGACGGAGACCGCGGCGACGGGGGAGGTGGCGTCGGGATCGTCGTCCTGGTTGAGAACGTCGGCGGTGACGGCGGCGAGATTGACGGCGAGGGTGCTTTTTCCGACGCCGCCCTTCTGATTGAGAAGGACATGAATGGTCATGGGACCCTTTCCGTTTGCTTCACCCACCTGGTGTGGGCTACTTCGGACGGGTATGCACGGTACGGCACCGCGGCGGTGGAACGGTGCCGACACGCGGGGTGTCATGCAGGCTGAGCGCAAGGTATCGGGCCGATCGTCGTTGGCCGCGCGCTAGCGTCGCGGATGCCGGTTGCGCGGCATCTCTTCGAAAGGTCTCGCCGGCGCGACACGCGCCTGACGCAGCCGACGCGATACTCGGAATGCCGTTCGAGCCCCGGCCCGCACTGCCGGTGCCTTCGCCGGGGGCGACTTGCCGAGTGCTGTGCGTCGCGTGTTTACCGCGGTAAACAAACAAGACCAATCGGTCTGGTTTGTTTACCGCGGTAAACAACGGACAAAACGGACATTGGGGCCCGGGTGGTGGGGTGGTCGGTGTGTCGCGCTATCTGGCGGCGACCGTGACGTTGCCCCGGGCGGGGCCGAAGATGGTGACACCACGTGCGGCCGCGGCGTGCGCGTTGCCGTGCAGCACGATGCGGGTGCTGTCGGTGGCGTGTACCTGCGCGTCGCCGTGTGCGTGGACGGCGGCGTGGTCGTAGGCGTAGACGGTGGTGTTCTCGCCGGCGTAGATGTGGGCGTGGTCGACGGCGGAGACGGCGGCGCGGTTGTGTGCGGTGACCCGGGTGTGATCGAAGGCGTCGACGGTGGCGGTGGTGTACGCGTGGGCGCGGACGTGGCCGAAGAGTTGGGCGTGGGCGGCGCCGGTGATCACGATCGCGGGACCGCGTTGTTCCGACCGCACGGTGGTGTCGGTGATCTGCACGCGGGATGAACCTTCGACGCGCAGGGTGAGGCCGTCGGGAAGATCGTGCAGTTCGATAGTGGTTTCGGGTGGGCTGTCGAGGATCACGGTTTTCGCGCCGGTCGCCAACCGGGTGTGCACGTCGTGCGCTGTGCGGCAGGGACTGCGGCGGGCGTGCGCGGACGCGGATCTCATGGCGCCAATCTAACCCGGCGACCGTGCTGTTTTCGGCTGGGCCGTGGTGGTGTCGGAAATGGAGAGGGCAATGCCGTGCTGGGCGAACGCCGTACGCAACCGCAGCACAGCGGCCTCGGTGCGACATCCGTTGCGGGCGAGCGCGAACAGCGCCTGCGCGGCCGCGGGGTCCTGCCGGGCCGCCGCGATCGCTGCTTCCATGCTCGAGTGCACGCGCGCCCACAGCGCCGCGGTCTCGTCGCTGGACACCGGGTGCACCGAGCGGGGTGGTGACGGGCGGCGGGTGAGCCGGCCACCGAAGACGGTCGTCGACGGCCAGGGGCACAGCAGGGGCCCGTGGGTACCTCGCGCGGTGATCGTTCCGGCGCCGAGTAGGTCGATCGCGACGGCGGCCGCGGCGAGCAGGTGTGCCTGCGTCGCCCAGTCCAGTTCTTCGAAGGTGGTGGTCAATACCCGATGGGGTCTGCGGCCGACGCTGGTCCAGATGCGGCGCAGGTCATCGCCGCCGGGCCCGGCGGCGCGAAACGGGGTGCACAGTTCGTCGAGCAACGTTCGCAGCATGCGGAACCAGACCGCGGCGTGCACCGCCCGCCGCCGCAGGGTGACGGTGCCGGCGCCCAGCGCCTGGGCGATGAGTGCGTCCAGGCCGGCTTCGGGTGCGGTGGTCGCCCGGGTGACCGATTCGGCGGTCTCCCAGCGCGCCAGCGGGTGCGGGATGGCGTTACAGGATTCGAGCCGGCGGTGGTGGGCGGGGCACCCGAGTGTCAGCGGCAACTGCCCGATCAGGGGGATCGACCACGGACCGGACGGCGCGACGCAGTCCGGGCATGCGCGGTAACTGCGGTTCGCGCTCACCCAGGGCCGCCACCGAGCAGAGGCGGGGGCGCGGACGGCTGAATCGCGCCGATCGGTGGGGAGCAGGACCGAGAGTTGATGGACGTAGGTGGGAAACGAACATCGGTCCGGGTCGGGGTTGTCGAGCAGCCACGGAGCCCATCCGGCCAGGCTCATCGGGCGCAGCCGATCCAGGGGGAGGCCGCTGCGGGTGGAGATGGTGTCGAGTACGGCCGGTGGTGGGTCGTCGTCGAGTTCTCTCGCGGTCAGGCCGCGGTGGTTGAGGTCGTGTTCGAGGAGTTCGTCGAGGCTCAGGGAATGCAACTGCGCGATTCGGTACAGCCAGGAGGAGAGCGCTTCCCCCGGCTGGGGTGGTGGGTGTAGCGGCCATTTTCCCGTGCGGGTCACAGCAGTTCGCGTTCGAACTGGCGGCGGCGGTCGCTCGGACCGGTGTAGTCGGCGACGGTCAGGGCGCAGCGGTTGATCGCTTCCTCCCCGGTTTCCACGGCGGCGACGGCGGCCGCGGTCAGCAGCATGGCGAGCTCACCGATGGTGCCCTCGCAGCGGGAAAGGAGGTATCCGGTCATCTCGTCGCCGCTCAGATGCGAGCGGGCACGCAGCGGATAGCTGGCGGCGAAACTGGCGAGCAGGGACCGGGTGACGGGGTCATCGCCCCACGGCGGCAGGGAGATCGGCAGGAACCGGTTCTCGAGTTGGTCGTCGGTGCGGATCGCCAGATACGCCTCGCGGGTGCCGACGCCGACGAGGGGGATTTTCAGTTCGTTGCCGAGATAGCGGAGCAGGTTCAGGAATTCGCGGCGGACGTTGTCACGGCCGGCGAGGATGTTGTGAATCTCGTCGATCACCAGCAGCTGCACTCCAGTGCGGCGCAGCAACGTGAGGGTGAGCTGTTCGAGTTCGGCGATCCGCCGGTGCGGACGCAGCGGGGCTCCGAGGGCGGCGAGCACCGCGACGTAGAACCGGCTGATCGAGGGGTCCGAGGGCATCTGCACACACAGGACGGGGATCTGTTCGGCGTCGTCGCCGCTGACCGGCGGATGCTGGCGGCGGAACTTCTCGACGATCATCGACTTGCCGTTGTTGGTCGGCCCGATGATGAGCAGGTTCGGCATTCGTTGCCGGGCCGGCCATTTCAACAGGATGTCGAGTTGCTCCACGGCCGCGCGGGCGCGGGGATAGCCGATCCACCGTTCGGCGCGGATGTGCCGGATCCGCTCCTCGGCCGGTAGGGCGGCGACCGGACGGACCGGTGCGTGCAGGTGCTCGAAATCTTCCGGTGCCGCGGTGTCGACCATCTCTCACCATTCTTCGATGTCGTCGAACACGGCCACCGGGACGCCGGCTCCGGCGGTGGGACCAGGGTCTGGTGGTGGCTGCATCCGGGCAGCGGGTACGGGTGGGCGCAGGTGGCGGCGGCGTTCGGTGTTGCGGCGGGCTGTACGGGTGGCTTTGCTTGCGGTGGCGGTGATCTCACGCATCGTGTCGAGCATCCGGAACAACGCCGCCTCGTCGACTTCGGTGCGCCCCCGCTCGCGCAGACGGGTGATCGCGGCACGGTGTTCCCACAGGGTGATCGACGGTCGGGACAGAGTGCGGTAGGGCACCTCCAGATAGGTGGTGCCGTCCGGGTCGAGCACCCAGATGCGGCTCAGATCGCGGGGGTCGCGCCGGAGGACGAACTTGCCGCACTGTTCTCGGCGCGCGACCCACGGCTTGAGGGCGGCGGAGAAGTAGTGGATGTGGTCGACGACGAATCCGGTGCGGGTCAGTCGGCGCCGGAGCACCGGCAGGAAGTCGATCAGGAACACCGCCCGGTTCGCCGACACCGGTGGGGGAGCGGGCAGGGCGGCGATGCCGTCCGCCCACCGCCCGGCGGGGGTCTGACCAAGTCCGGTGTGGACGGTGCCGTGATACGAGCCGACTGCCAGGGTCAGCCAGCGTTCGAGCTCCGTCAGGGTCAGTGCCGCGGCGGTTTCGGAGTCGTAGGTCCCACGGTCGGTGGGATTGGAGAAGGTGGTGCCGGGCAGCTCGTGTACCCGGGTCATGGCGGTGCCGATGAGGCGTTCGATGATGCCGCCGTAGTGCGGGCGGCCGAGTGGCCGGTAGTTGGGATCGATGCCGTGCTGTTGGCAGCCGCGGTGCAGTGCTTCGCTGTGGAACTCGGCCGCGTTGTCGAGGTACAGGTGGCGTGGTTTTCCGCTCATGGGCCAGGTCATCTGCTCGCCGACGCCGAGGCTGTCGAGCCAGGGCCGTTTGTCGCAACACACCTGCCCGAGACACAGTCCCACCGATACCGCGGACGGCGGCTCGAGGGTGAGGACTAAGCCCAGCACACACCGGCTGAACACGTCGATCGCAGCCGTGAGGTAGGGCCGTCCGATGGGTTGTCTATCGCGTTCGTCGACGACCATCACATCAACCACGGTGTGATCGATCTGTACCTGCTCGAGCGGCGTATCGATACTCGGGGCGGTGCCGCCAGCGGACCGCCGACTGCGCGCGGCGGGGGAGTCGGTACCCTCCCGCTTCCGTGCAATCTCGCCCGGATGCAATGCAGCGATGCGCGCCGCCACCGTGTTGCGGGCCGGCACCGGCAACTGCTGCCGCACGCAGGCACCCACGATGGCCCGATAGACCACTGCCACGGAAGGCTTCTGGCGCTTGAGGTACATCCTCGTCAGGTGATCGGCGATCACCTCTTCCACCGCCTCGGGCAGGCGGCGCGCACCGCGGCCGCCGGACGAGCGGCCAGGAAGCAGATCGGTGACCGTGCCCGCCCCCTTCCGGAAGCGATGCACCAGCGCATATACCTGCCGGCGTGACAATCCCAGCCTCACCGCTGCCTCATCGGCCGCGGCGTGGCCGATCGCGTCCAGCGCGGCCAGCGGGGCGATCACCGTGAACCGCGCACACGCGCAATCCCATTCAGGTTCCGTGGCAGTCAGCACACCAGTCTCGGTGACCGCAGGTCCCGCAGTCACCGCACATCCCACCTCACCTGGTGCCACTGCTCGACGCTAGTGGCCGAGACCGGCGATCGGCAGCGCTATCGGCAAATCACGGATCGGCCGGAGATGGTGGTTGCGCGGCTCCGGGTTTGGCATGTGGATGGCGGCGGGGGACCCGCAATCTGTGGATCCGGGATATGCCGCAGAGAGCGGGTGGCCGGCGGTGTGGGCCCCGACCCCCAGTCCTGGCTGCTCTTCCCGACATGACGCTGCACCCGACCGCGGTCAGGGCGTACCCGACCGGGCCTCGAGATACGAATGCTGTTCACTGCCGACGGCGCTCTCGCCGTGCTTGCCCGGCACGAGGCCCGGGCCCTGACCGACCGCGGCCATCGGCCCAGCATCAGATTCACTGAGCCAGGCATCAGATAGACCGTCGGTCGCGTCAGGTCAACTGAGTCGGCATCAGATGTACCGAGCCGGGACATCGAAATCACCGCCCTCATGTCCGTTTTGTCTGTTGTTTACCGCGGTAAACAACAGACAAAACGGACATGCTGCGAGTGTTCAGTCCGATTCGAGGACGGAGAGCAAGTCGGCCAGGAGTTGGTCGGCGCGGTCCTCAATGTCACCGAGAATGTCGGTGACGCCGCTCATCGCGGTGTGCGCGTTCGCGCGAGCGCGAATGCCGCGCTCGTAATAGTCGCCGTCGAGGATGATGTCCTGCGCCTCGGTCGGCGCAGGCGTCTCCCGGGCCGTAACAGGCCGTCGGCGCACCCGATCATGGGTGGGCGCATGGCCGGTCAAGTGGGCTCGGACGACGGTGCCGACGGACTGCCCAGTCAGCGTGGTCGCGACGTACGGAGTGTGGCCCCATCGATCGATCGGGGTCAACAGTGGTCGATCGTCCCGGCGGGCCGTCGCCGCGTGCGCGGTCAGGTCCGCACCCCGGCCCAGGGACTGCGCCAGCAATGAGGTGCTGGGGTAGCGGTCGAGGAAACCCAGGACCTCGAGCCACCTGTGGTAGACCGCGACCACATCTGTGGTCGGCAGGTGGAGTCGGCGGGGGCCATCCTCGTCGAGGTGGATCAGCAACGTATCGGTGTGGACGCTGATCTGGTTTCGGCGCAGGCGGGCGATCTGCTCGAAGCGCAGTGTGGCGGCGAGGGCGAGGAGGAGGGCGTCGCGGCGCCCGAAGAGACCGGCCGGCGAGCCGGTGAGCGGCAGCTGCGCTATTCGATTGGCGATTGCCGCCGCAGCGCGCTCGCGCCTTGCCGTGCGCCCGGCATCGAGCAGGTCGCGGACGAGTTCGCTGCGCCCCGGTTGCGGCAGGCCGGCTCGGCGGTGCGCGGCGTTGATCACGCCGACCCGGCGCCGTTGCGTTCCGGGGGCAGTGGGGTGCTCGCCGAGGAACATCGCCACGGTCACCGGGTCGGTGGGCAGCGGTGCGAGGTCGACGGCCGTGCACCAGTCGGTGAACAATCCCCACACGTGCTGAGACGCCCGGTCCATGCGGTGTTCGGGCCTGTCGCCACGCTCTGTCCGTGCCGTCCGCCCGTCGGTCTCCGCCCCCGTAGGTCGTGCGGGATCGGGCGGCGAATGGTCCGGGCGGGGGGCGAGATGCATTCTGGAATCATGCCGAACCTGTCGGACACAGCACGGTGCGACCGCAACCCGTGATGGGGCGCCGTCTCTTTTGTGACTCGTCTGCGGTCGTGGAATGCGTTCGTACCTTTGGTGCTTACGGGTGTCGTCGTAGCCGATTCCCGCCGGGTTGCTAGGGTCCTGGTGTAGCCATCTCATTGCGGTGGGATCGGAAGTGAGCTGCAGGATTACTCGCCGGACGACGAGGCCTGTGGCTCGCGTCGTGTCCGGCTCAGATCGCCCAGGTCGGGTTCCGTCTTCGGCCGGCCCACGGTGTTCTCGTCGGGGCGCGCAGGAGCGCATCGGCTGCCACCGGTGTCGTGGGCGACGCTGGTGGATCAAACGCTTTTCGTGCAGGTCATGTGTGCCGCGGTTGCATCGACGGATCCGGCACCGACATAATTCGGGTGCCCGACGCAGTAGCCGAGGGAAGTGGTTCGTGTAGGAGGTCTCCGGGGCGTAAGCACCCCTGTAGGCAGCCCCACCCAGCGGTTTCCAGCCTTGCGTGCCCACATACGACGAATGCCCTTCGGCGCTGAGGGTTCTCGTGGTTCAGACCCGGTCCGGCGCAACCCGGGGCGCCATCGCCCGCGCACAAGCTGCCGCCGTGGCGCGGCGTTGGCTGACCGCCGTCCACCCGGGATCGAAGTGCCTGTTCAGGAGGCGAGCAGCGGACCATACTTCTGGCGGGCTGCCTCCCCGGACGTGCCGACCTCGGCGCCGATCGTCGACCAGGGCAGGCCGTGCTTTCGGGCCGCGACGATGTGGTCGACGAGCTGACGCTCGGCTTCGGCGCGGGCGACTACGGCGGCGCGCAGCTCGGCGAGCGCGGCCGGGTCCCGGCGGTCCCCCTCTCGGGGTTCGTAGTCCTCGAACCGCTTCGCGAGTTCGTCGGCGTGCGCGAGGATGTCCTTCGTTGTGCGTGGCATAGTCATCACCTCAGGTAGCTTGGTCGGGCCTTCATGGCGTGGACGATCACGTGGGCGTCGGTGCTGGTGACGTAACCGATCTCCAGCAACGTCGCGTCGAGCGCTGGTCCGACGAGCATGATGAACCCCTCGCCGAGATCGAACGCGGTGATCGCGTTATTGAATGCGTGCACCATGTCGCCGGAGTCGATCCCGTGCTTGTAGGCGCTCTCGGCGATGACCGGCTCCGACTGCATTATTCCAAGTTACCTTGCCACTCGACGGACTGCAAGCTAACTTGCCGTCTTGATGCTGACTGCACCCCAGGCCTCGCCCTGCCTCGGTACCAGATCCACGCCTCCTTCGCCGGATAGCCGTCGGTCCTTCAGTCGGTCGTGGGGATCCGGAGCGGGGCTGCCTCAGGTTCCCAGTGGGTGCCGGTCCCTCACCAGAGGGTGAGGGGCAATCCCGCCGCTTCGGCGCTTCTGATCCGCTGTTCGATACTGTCCGCATTGTCGCCGCTGGCAAGGCCATTCCGGATCGCGGTGGCGATGGCACGGGTGCGCCCGGCCTGGCCGCGGACGTCGGCGAGGGGACTGGCGAGGTTACGCCGCCGCAGGTGGTATTCACTGCGGTTGACGGCGTTGGTGCCCAGTCGCATGTGCCGAGGATTCACGCAGCCGGCGAAGTCGCACTGGTGGCACAGCACGGCGTCGTCGGTGCCGGACCACCCCAGCCGCGGGATGACCCCGTACTCGAGCTGGTATGCGAAGAGGTGCGCGGGCACGGTGCCACGGCGAGACGCGCCGGGCAGGCTCGCGGCCCGAAAAGACCCGTGCCCGGTGGAGGAGACACTGCCCAGCCATGCCGTGCATCGGTTTGCTTCTCGCCGATAGCATTTGGCGACGAACCGGGCAACGACCGAGGGGTCGTCGAGCCAGGACCGCCACAGCCGTTCGGGGATCCGGATCGGCTGCGGCTGACCGAGCAAGGCGAGTTGCTCGGTCCCCGCTACCACCGGGTGTGCGGGCATTCCGGGAAGCGAAAGTACGTCGTCTACGACTGCCACACTGCTCTCCCCTCCGCGTCCGCGGTGCTGTTACCGGGAGGGTAGGGGCGGTGTCCGACACGAACCGTCCGGGTGGTCAGGGAACTATCCCTGCAGGCGGATGGGGCCGCTAGTGGCGCACGCAATCGGCTACGACTGGGCCATCAGATGCAGTTCCAACCCTGTTCGACACGTCAGAGGCCGATGTCGGTGACCGCGTTGGCGATCAGCGGCGCGTTGTCTCGGGTGTAGACCTCGATCATCGCCGGTGTGGTGTGCCCGGTCTGGCGCATGATCGCCTGCGCGCTCCGGCCGTTGCGGACGGCCTGGGTGACGAACCCGGCGCGCAGCGAGTGCCCACCGAGCTGGGCGACGACAGCGGGGTCGTACCCAGCCTGTCCGGCGCGGCGGCGGACAGCCTTATGAATCGCCGCTCCCGACAAGGCGGTCTCGGAGAGGTTCCCGTTCTTCTGGATCGACCGGAACAGCGGGGACCGTGCCCGCGTCCGCGGCACCGCACCTTTGCAGACGTGCCCGTCGAACGGTGGGGTGTTGCGCAGCAGCCGGATCACCCCGGGTCGGCCGTAGGTGTCGTGGGCGGCGAGTATCTGCGCCCACCGCAGGTAGGCACAGGGTGGGCAACTGGTGTGGGAGATGGTGAACGGCAACGCCCGCGTTGCGCCCTCGCCCTCCTGATCGGTCTTGGACCGCCGCAACCGGATGTGCACACCGTCCAGCCGATGCATGCTCGCATCCTCGCAGACCAGGTCGGCGAGGTCGCCGCGACGGAAGGCACCGGCGAACCCCATCAACAGCAGCGCGGTGTCGCGGCGCTCGAGCACCTCCGACGCCCACCCGGTAACAGCCTGGCGAGCCGCGGCGACGATGGTGACGACGTCATCGACCAGCAGCGGCGCGGCCTGGCGGCGCGGCCGGTCTCCGTTGTCGGCGTAGTCGCGGCGGATCCCGGACAGGGTGGCCGCGACGATCTCGTTGCCCCCGGGGGCGGGGTGCCCGGCACGGCGGTGGTGATGCCCAAGGGCGGCAACCCAGCGCGAGAGCGTCGCCGGGGCGTAGGCGCGGTCGCCGTCCTGGTCGTAGGTGTCGGCGGCGTCAATCAGATACGCGGCCACCACCATCGGGTGCGCCGGCAAGGAAGGGTGGCCGTGGGAGAAACACCACGTGACGAAACGATCCCAGTCCGAGGCGTAGCCGCGACGCGTGTTCTCCGCCCGCGACCGCTGTATGGCTCCGGCGATCCGCGCCGCCACCTCTTCCGGTACCACCGGCTCTGTGCCGGAAGAAGCTGTTACCGGGCCGCTGCGGGCCTCGTTCACCGGTTCGATCGTCACCGGCGCAGGTTATCCGAGCACACCGACACTCTGCAGAGCAAAAACGTGGTGACGTGGGGTTTCGGCGGGGACGGTGCGATAACTGAAATTATCGTCGCCGAGTGCGCACAAACCATGAGTGACGCGAAGCGAGTGCACGTAGTGCCGATTTTCGGTGTAGGAGGTGCAGGTTCCTGTGAAGTGACAGGCGAGTTGTCCAATTGACAACCTTTTGTCCAATCGTGCCTACGGGCTTGTCCAGCCACCGAACGACCGCCCCCTCATGAAAGCCCCGACCGGCACTCGCTGCCCTGTCATCGCCGCAGGTCCGGACCCCCTCATCCCCACACGAGGACGGCTCCGGCCGGGTCTTCCACGTTGGACAACATCACTGACGCGACGCGCACGGAGACCGACGTTTTTCGATCATTGGATTTGGCACACCGGCCCGGCATTCCAGCAACGCGGTGGACAACTACCTGGTCCGATTGGACATCTTCGGTGTCACTTCACAGTTCCGCGGAGCGGTGTCACTTTCCAATTTTCGTGTCACTCGCGTGTCACTTTCCAGGTTTGGTGTCACTCGGGTACGTGTCCCGGCCAGCGAGGTCGAGGTCACGTGTGTGCAGGACAACGGCGCTCCTGTCGCGACAACGGTCGCTGCCATGGACTTCCATCGAGTTGTTCGTGGTTTACCGCGATCATCGTCGGCGGCATTACGCGGGGCTGTTCTGGTCAGCCATCCAATCGTGACCATGTGCCCTATGAGAGTCGGGAGCCGATGTTTCGGGAGGGATGGCTACGGGCACGCCGAGGGCATGACGACCGAACACGGCCCCACACCCGTCTCCGCTTCCGGGTCGGCCGGGGACTGTCCGCTTCCGCCCCTGAGGTCCGGTGGCCGGTTGCACATCGTCGAAGGTCGGCCCTGGCGTCGGGCGCTCGACTGTGTGGCGGTTGGCGGCCGGGAGGGTAGAAGGCCATGGCACGGGGTGACGGACCTCGACGATCTGGATTTGCTGCTCGTTGTGCTCTCGACAGATCCCCGCATGGTGTTGTGCCTGGACGTTGCGGATGGAGATGCTGCCGAGCGCGGCGGCAACATCGTTGTGCACCCTCGCGAGACGGTGCTGTTCCGGCACGGCATTTTGTTCGACGCGGTGAAAAAGCGTTCCGGACTTCATGTTCGGATGTACGAGAGCTACACCGGGGTGGATGCGCATGCGATCTTGGATGTCCTCGATAAGGAGTATCACCTCGATATACCGTGGTTCACCCCCGCGCGTTGGCTCGACGGCCACGGAGTCGACTTCTAGCGGTGTGCCGATCGGGGAAGGGGCAGGAACCGAATACGCCGGAGTGGGGCCGCAGCCGGGTGCAGATGCTGGTCAGGCGCCGCTGTCGGGGAGTTCATTCGCGGTGGAGCGAGTCGACCGAGGGGTGAACGACCGGCGTTCTTGCCGGTCTTGATCTGCGCTCGGGGAACAGCGGAACAGCCGGAACAGCCGTTAGTGTTGAAATTGATCTTGGTCGACTTCGAGGTTGGGGCCGCGGCCGACTATGAGTGGTCTGGGCAAAGGAGCGTCGGGCTGATCTGCCATCCGGCGTCGGTGAGCCAGCGCTGGGTGATGTCGGGCAGGTGGGCGGGGTCGGAGACGTTGGCGAGGGACGCGGTGAGGATCGGGCCGTCGCCGCAGACGGCGCACGAGAGGCACGGTAGTCGACTTGCGCCATCAGGAGGGCTTCGTGGTGCGGGCCGCGCTGAGTCGGTCGGTGCCGCAACCGGGCGTCGACACTCTCATCCTGGTGCTTTCAGATGTCACCGAGCAGCTGTGGGACGGCGGACCGTCGGCCTCCTTCGACTGAACATCGGCGGTGTGCGACGGCATGCGTGTGCAGTCGCGGTGGTCGAGTGTTCGGATTCCGACAAGTTAGCTTTAGCAGACCCACCGTACATAGAACGGCCGTCGCGCTTTGATCCCGACGTCGTCCACGGAAGACAGGCGGGCGGTCTGCCCGCTGGGAAGGGCCACGATGTGTCGATGTCCGGTAGGCGCAGCGGTCAGATCGACCGCATGGTCTAGCAACGCGGCCTGATCTTGGGTATCCAATGCCCGGCGCAGTCGCCGGTTCATCAGGACGACATCGTCGCCGAGGGCCAGCACCCCGGTCTGCGGTGCGCGGCGATAGGCCTTCAGGTAGGCGTCGAGCAACGCGAGCTGCTCCGCGCTGGCCTGGGCGAGCAGCCGCCCCGCTATCTGGGCGGTGGCCGACCGGGCCAGTGTGGCCAGCAACGGTCCGCCGTCCTCGACCCAACCGGTGAGATCGAGCGCACCGACGAGGGCGCCGGATACCGGGTCGTGGATCGGGACACCGGCGCACGCCAGTTCCCCGAAGCAGTCGGCATAGTGTTCGGCGCCCGCGACGAGGGTGGGCTGGCCCGTCTCGAGAGCGGTGCCAATCCCGTTGGTGCCGGCGAATTTTTCCGAGTAGCTGAAGCCAGGCGCGAGGTTGACGTCGTCGAGTGCCTGATTGAGTTGTCGGCTGGCGGTGATCCTGGTCAGTATCACGCCGTCGGCTGAGGTCAGGATCACGCTGACCGGCTCGTCGACCAGCCCGTCTGCCAGTTGTTGCAGCACGGGGGCGGCCGCTGCGACGAGGGGGCTGTCCAGATCCGGTTCGCGGACGAAGGGGAGCTCGATATGCTCGGGTAATACTTTGAGCGACTTTGATCGCTGCCACGAATACGAGATGGATTCCCGAACCGAGCTGTCGAGATCGTGCTCGACGAGGAAACGATCCCGTGCTCTCTGGAGGTCCTTGGTGGTCATGGCTGGTCATCGCCCTGTTCTTTCACCGGTTACATAGACGAGCCTACGTGGGGTGAGAAACGCCTGAAAGGGCCGTGGCCGGATGTAGGTGCTGGTCAGGCGCCGCTGTCGGAGAGTGCGGTAGAGCGAGGCGATCGAGGGTGACGGCCGGCGTTCTTGCCGGTCTTGATCACGAGCTTCTCGGCGATGTCGGACGTGGGGGTGCCTTTGTCCTTCAGGGCGCGGGCGAAGATCAGCATGTCGTCGCCGATGACCGTGGGCCGTCCGCCGTGGTGGCCCTTCGCGGCGGCGGCCTGGTGTCCTTCGAGGGTCTTCTCGCGGATGTAGTTGCGGTCGAGCTGGGCGGCGACGGCGAGCACGGCGAAGAGCATGGCGCCCATGCCGTTGGGGTCGTAGATCCCCGCCAGCGGACCGGTGCGATCAGTCAGTCATGCTCGAATGACACGAAGACCCGGTGATCGTCTGCTTCCAGGATGTGACCGGGCAACTGTGGGGCGGCGGCGGCAGTGCCCTCCGCGCTTCGAGTGAGGCACGGCCTGTGCGGGTATCCGCTTGTGCGATCTTCGGCGACGTGCGATCAGGACTGCCGCCCCTGCGTCTGCGCGACGATCCATGCCGCGATCTGAGTGCGGGAGGTGAATCCTAACTTCGAAAGGATGTGCTCCACGTGGCCCTGTGCGGTGCGTTGCGAAATGACGAGCTTGGCTGCGATCGCTCTGTTGGTGAGGCCTTCGGCGACGAGTTCGGCTACCTGCTGTTCCCGCCGCGTGAGAATCGTGGGCCCCGGCTCGACTGAGGTGTTGGGCGGGCCCTTCGCGTCGAGTGCGTAGTCGACGGCGTCTTCGAATCGCATCCCGAGGCCGTGCCGGAACTCCGTCTCGACCGCGCGGTCACCGATCGCCGGACGAGGCTTTTGCTCGAATCGGTCGCGTAGGACACGAAGATTCGGATAGATGGTGTACGGGCTACCGACCGTTTGGGCGAGAGCCTCGGTAGAACCCATCAGCTTGGCCGCGCGCTGGAGAGCTCCCTCATCCACAGCGATCCACGTGAGGACCTCCAGACACCCCGCAGCACTCGCGCGATCGTCCACCGAGAGCGCGAGCTGTAGCCCCCGCGTGAGAAGATCCTTAGCGCGGGAGTGCTCGCCCCGCTCCCAGGCACCCATCCCTAAACCCCACAGCGCCCATCCCCGGTAGATGGACTCGCCCCGCGATTCGGTGATCGTAAGGATCTCCTGGTGGCACTCCTCGCTCCGGATCCGGTTGCCGTCCGCGTGACTGGCCAGCGCGAGTCCGAACAGGGACCAGATCATGTACAGCAGGTTGCCGTCCGTGCGGAAAACCGCGAGCGAGGACTCGAAGTGTTCACACGCCGTCACGGAATCTCGGGTGATCAGCGCGTGATGGCCGACGGCCTCGGCCATGAGCGCCGTTGCGGTTCGATCGCCGAGCTGGCCCGCGAGGGCGCCTCCGCGCTCCGCATACAGTGCCGACGCCTCCGGGTCACCATGCAACCCGGACAGCACACTGAGCACATGCAACGCCTTGATCCGACCCACACTGGGTGTGCCGCCCTGAACGGCCAGAAGTTGTGCCAGCCAACGCATCCCCTCACGCAGTCGGCCCCGCACCCGCCAGTACGGGTACAACGCTGCCGCCATGCGCAGTCCCGCATCCGCCTCTCTCGGGCCGGTCAGGCAGAACTGCAGAGCAGCCCGGATGTTCGGTTGCTCTGCGTCGAGGCACCCGATCCACGCTACCTGCCGTGAACTGATCCAGTCGGACTCCGCCCGCAGCACCATGTGTTCGTACCAGTTCCGGTGCCGGCGCAACAGCGATCCGAACTCGCCGGTCTCCTGCAACCGTTCCGTACCGTAGTCACGCAGCGTCTCGAGCATCCGGTACCGCACCGCCCCCGCGGTGTCCGCTTCGCGAATCAGGATCGACTTGTCGATCAGCGAGCCCACCACATCCACAACCTCGTCCTCTGCGACGGTGTCGGTGCAGACCGCTTCGACGGCGTCGAGGTCGAAGCCGCCCGAAAACACCGCCAGCCGCCCCCACATCGCCCGCTCGGCCGGAGTGCACAACTCATGGCTCCAGTCGATGCACCACTGCAGAGTGTGCTGCCGGGCCGGCGCCCCCCGACTGTCCGAAGTCAGCACACCGAACCGGTCCGTCAGCCGCTGCAGGATCTGCTCCAGCGACATCACCCTCAGTCGTACTGCCGCCAGTTCGATCGCGAGCGGCAGACCGTCCAGGCGACGGCAGATCGCCGCGACCACATCCTGATTGTTCTCGGTGACAGCGAAGCCCGGGACCGCCATAGCCGCACGTTCGGCGAACAGGCTCACTGCCTCGTAGTGACCGAGACCCCCACCGGCCGCCGTTGGTTCCGGCATCGTCAGGGGCGGCACCCGGAGCACGGCTTCTCCGCCAATGCCGAGAGGTTCCCGGCTGGTCGCGAGAATCCGAAGTTCCGGGCATGCGCGGAGAAGGGTTACGGCGAGGTCTGCGACCGGTTCGACAAGGTGCTCGCAGTTGTCCAATACGAGCAGCGGTTTCCGCGCCGCGAGGTACTCGACGAGCAGCGTCTCGGGTGCGGCGTCCCGGCCCTCACGCAGGTCTACTGCCGACGACACTGCGTCGCCGACCGCGCCTGGGTCGTGCAGTTCGCCCAGCCCGACCAACCACACACCGTCGTCGAACGCGCGACCGGAATCGGCGGCGACCCGCAGCGCCAGCCTCGTCTTTCCCACGCCCCCGATGCCCGTCAACGTCACGAGCCGCGACACGGAGAGCAGCCGGCGAACCTCGGCGATCTCACGGCGTCGACCGACGAAACTCGTCAGTTCGTGGGGAAGGTTTCCCACGTTCGCTCTGCCGCCGGAAGGCATGAAGCCGTCACTTTCATCTCACGTACCCCTGCGGACCACGGTACCTCCGTTGCAGCGGCGCAATGCGGCTACCGATCGCCCTGAAACAGGCCATCGGCGGTTCGGCGCACTCCTTGGCGACCGAGTTACCGAGGACCCGCAGCGAGCGACCTTGACGATCGGTTTCCCGCTCTCCCGAAGATCCGAACCCTCAGTGCGGAACTCCGGGTCTGAGCTTTCGACGTCATCGACGAGGGTTCGGCCGCCGAGGCGCCTCTCGCCGATGCGGAGGAACAGATCGCACGGCACTCCGTCCGCTGAGCGTGATGATGGATGAATCGCTTTGTGTTGAGACGTGTTACGTGTCGATTCTCGAGATCAACATTCCTGTATGAGGTGCCGTGTTGGGTGCCTCGGCGACGTCCTCAGGGCGGAGCCCATCGGCGGTGATCCATCGTTCGGTCGCGTATGTCTGGGCCAGAGCAGCAAGAACCGATCGCGTCCTTGACAGCCTGTTGTGCGGGGCGATCGAGATGACTGCGACGACGGCGTGGATCAGAAGGGATGTCATTGGTGAATCGGTCCTGTTTGTCAGATGGTGGTTCGAAGCAGGTTTCGCCTGTGGACGGTTGCAGCTCTTACCGGCCGGGTTGCGACTGAGCGCCGAAGAGACCGTGTTGCGGCCGATGGCTCGGGTTTGCGGTGTCTGTTCTGGGCCGGAAAGGCCTAGGTTTTGAAGCTTGCGTGCCGCCCGCCACCTCCGCGGCATGGCGGACGGCACGCCCGCAGGACGGCGCGTCGAATCCCCTGTACCCAGTTCAGGGTCTTCTTCGGTGCGCGCCGCCGGGCATATGCACCACGTCCAGTCTGGATGATTCAGCAACCGTGGTCGACGCGCTCGCGCTGAATCGCCCCGCGGCACCGCGGTCGACATGCTTCCGGTACGCAGGTGACTGTGGTGAGTCCGTGGGGGATTGGTCCTCGATGGCTCCTATCTTCCACATGCGCTGGCCGGATGAGTATTCCCGGCTGGGAGCATCCCAGCACAGGCGGGTTCATGGGTGTCTCAATTTGATACGCCGACATCGCGGCGTGTTCGCACTCGATGTCGAATCCTCGGATCTTGCGCTTCATCGTTGCACGCGATATTCCGAGTGCGGCAGTGGCGGCGGTCTTTTCGCCAGGCATGCAGGGCGAGCACGTCGACTATCACATCGCGCTCGAGGCGCTGGCACTGCTCGTCGCCCGAGTTCCGGCGCATCACCGCCCGGCATTCGGCGATCGTGCGGAGCAGTGGGGCGGCCATCCGCCGGCGCGAGCAAGGGGCGACGGTCACCGCTCGCTGACACCGACGCCGGCGAGTGTGCCACCCACGAAGGTCGCTTCGGTCGGCCTTCACCGAGGCGAAACATTCTGTGGCGGTGATCCCATCGTCGATCTCCCGGTTGCAGGTCGGACCTGTCCTAGCGCCGGATCAGTGCCGGCACCCGACAAACCGTCTGGATGTGACTCCCGTCTCACACTGAGACGCTCGAGAGCTGGATTACGCGGTTCAATTCATTGCACAACGTCCCCACCGCCGGCACCCGGCCGGCACCCGATTCAGGAGGCGCACATTGAGTAGGCAAAGCCTGACAAAGGCCCACGCGAAGATCACCGAACTGTCATGGGATCCGACATTCGCAACCCCGGCCACCCGGTTCGGAACCGACTACACCTTCGAGAAGGCCCCCAAGAAGGACCCTCTCAAGCAGATCATGCGGTCCTACTTCCCGATGGAGGAGGAGAAAGACAACCGCGTGTACGGCGCCATGGACGGTGCAATCCGCGGCAACATGTTCCGCCAGGTGCAGCAGCGGTGGCTCGAATGGCAGAAGCTGTTCCTGTCGATCATTCCGTTCCCGGAGATCTCCGCCGCCCGAGCGATGCCGATGGCCATCGACGCCGTGCCCAACCCCGAAATCCACAACGGGCTTGCGGTACAGATGATCGACGAGGTTCGTCACTCGACGATCCAGATGAACCTCAAGAAGCTGTACATGAACAACTACATCGATCCCGCCGGGTTCGACATGACGGAGAAGGCGTTCGCGAACAACTACGCGGGCACCATCGGCCGGCAGTTCGGTGAAGGGTTCATCACCGGTGACGCGATCACCTCGGCGAACATCTACCTGACCGTGGTCGCCGAAACCGCGTTCACCAACACCCTGTTCGTGGCCATGCCCGACGAGGCCGCCGCCAACGGCGACTACCTGCTGCCGACGGTCTTCCACTCGGTGCAGTCGGACGAGTCGCGGCACATCTCCAACGGCTACTCGATCCTGCTGATGGCCCTCGCCGACGAACGGAACCGTCCACTGCTCGAACGCGATCTGCGGTACGCGTGGTGGAACAACCACTGCGTCGTCGACGCCGCGATCGGCACCTTCATCGAGTACGGCACCAAGGACCGCCGCAAGGACCGGGAGAGCTACGCCGAGATGTGGCGGCGGTGGATCTACGACGACTACTACCGCAGCTACCTCATTCCGCTCGAGAAGTACGGTCTGACGATTCCGCACGACCTGGTCGAGGAGGCGTGGAAGCGGATCACCGAAAAGGGCTACGTCCACGAGACGGCCCGGTTCTTCGCCACCGGCTGGCCGGTGAACTACTGGCGGATCGATGCGATGACCGACAAGGACTTCGAGTGGTTCGAACACAAGTACCCGGGCTGGTACTCGAAGTACGGCAAGTGGTGGGAGGAGTACAACCGGCTCGCCTACCCCGGCCGCAACAAGCCGATCGCATTCGAAGAGGTCGGGTACCAGTACCCGCACCGGTGCTGGACCTGCATGGTGCCCGCCCTCATCCGCGAAGACATGGTCGTGGAGAAGGTGGACAACCAGTGGCGGACCTACTGCTCGGAGACCTGCTACTGGACCGACGCCGTCGCGTTCCGTAGCGAGTACCAGGGTAAGCCGACCCCGAACATGGGACGGCTCACCGGGTTCCGTGAATGGGAAACCCTGCACCACGGCAAGGACCTCGCCGACATCGTCTCCGACCTCGGATACGTTCGCGACGACGGCAAGACCCTGGTCGGCCAGCCGCACCTCGATCTGGACGACCCGAAGAAGATGTGGACCCTCGACGACGTGCGGGGCAACACCTTCCAGAGCCC
>NZ_WXYH01000358.1:0-42560 GCF_009872365.1 Rhodococcus sp. T7 | reverse complement strand
GCGTTCCAGGCCGCCAAGGAACTCATCCTCGACGGCACCGCGCAGCCCTCCGGCTACACCGAACCGATCCTGCACCGCCGCCGCCGCGAATACAAAGCCGCCAACGCCTGACCGACAGCGCCCGACAGACCGACAGGTGAGTGGCAAGGCGTGCGGGAGCACACTTTGCCACTCACGTGTCAGGTGAGGTTTACCGTCGCGAAGATGTCGCCGGTGGGCTGGGTGGAACCGCCGGGCGGTTCCACACTGAACCCGAGCGCCGTCGATTGATCGATGTCGTTCACGACCGCGGTCGTCGACGGTGCCACGTCGTCGGCCTCCATGATCCCGGCGGACACCGGTTCGTGGGACGGCCCGAGCAGCCACATCTGATAGACCGAACCGGGCTCGGGCGGTGGGACGTCGTTCATGACCAGCAGTCCGGCGTCGACGTCCTTGGAGTACACGACGGTCGCCGAACCGCCACCGGCGATCGGCGCTGCCGCCGTGCGGACGTCGTCGGCCGCGAGGATCTGCGCGGGAACGGGTTGGGTTTCGTCGCTCTGCAACTGCTGCGCGACGGTGATGCCACCGACGGCGAGGACGATCACGGCGGCCGCCGCACTCAGGGCGCCGAGGAGGCGCCTGCGCCTGCGCGCACGAACCTCGTCCAGCGCCACCGGCGCAGATGCCGAGGCCGTGCCGGGCAGGGCGTCGAGGATGCGTCCGAGCAGGTAGTCGGGCGGGTCGACCGCGGTGGACGCGGACTGGGCGGCCATCGTCTCCTGCACCCCGCGCACAGCGTTGTCGAATTCGAGCCGAATGTGCGGCGGTGCGCTCTGGATCGCGGTGTCGATCTCGTGGCGCTGCTGATCGTCGACGGCGTCGAGTGCATACACCTGAGCGAGGTCGAGGATGTCGTGCTGGGATTCATCCATCGAACTGCACCCCCAGACATTGCTTGAGCCTGATCAATCCGTCTCGAATTCGTGATTTCACCGTGGGAAGCGCCACGGACAACCGCTCCGACACTTCCCGGTAGGTCAGCCCCCCGTAATACGCGAGGACCACGGTCCGCTGCTGGACTTCGGTGAGCGTGCCGAGGCAGTCGACGACGTCGCTGGTGTCGCCCCGCCGGGTGACTTCCTCCGACACCGCGTCGAACGGTCCGTACCAACTCGAGGCGCCGTAGGCGGCTTCGCGTTCGGATCCGGACTGCTCGGACCGCACCCGGTCGACGGCGCGGCGGTGGGCGAGGGTGATCAGCCACGACAGCGGCGATCCCTGCTTCGGATCGAATTTCGCTGCGTTGTTCCAGACCTGCAGGTACACCTCCTGCGTGGTTTCCTCGCTGTATCCGGGATCGCGCAGCACCCGCAGCACCATGCCGTACACCCGCGTGCTGGTGCGTTCGTAGAAGTCGCTGAACGCATCCCGCTCGCCGCGCGAGATACGCGCCAGCAACGCCGTCAGCGTCACGTTCTCCGTGTCCCTGTCGACGCCGGTCATCGGCCCATTCCGCTCATCGATCCACAGCCTAATAGCAGGCTGCGGCCGGTGTGACCAGGACAGGACCCGGGGAGGGGCGAGCGATGCCGGCACGGTGCTCACCGCTTCGGCGGCAGGGGAAGGAAGTAACTGGTTCGCTGCTGGTATTCGGGGTAGCCCGCGCGCTGCGACATCGACTTCTCGAGCAGCCTCGCCCCCGTCGCGAACACCAGGAAATACGTCATGACCACGGGGGACAGCACGGTGACGGCGCCGGGCCACACGCTCGCCGCGATCAGCCACAGCCCCCACCACACGCAGGAGTCGCCGAAGTAGTTCGGGTGCCGCGTCCACGCCCACAGGCCGACATCCATGATCTCGCCCTTGTGGGACGGGTCGGCCTTGAACGTCTTCAACTGGTGGTCGCCGACCGATTCGAACACGACGCCGAGCACCCACAGGAGCACACCGAGCACCACGGCCACCGCGCCGATTCCGGACGCCGGACCGAGCACCGCCGACACCTGCAGGGGTAGCGAGACGAACCACTGCGCGAGGCCCTGGGTGAGGAAGATCTTCCTGACGACGACGCCCGGCGAGTCGCCGCCGGCCCGGTCGAGCATCTCCTCGTACCGCGGGTCCTCGCCCTTCCCGGCGGACTTGGTGTACATGTGCCAGGTCAGCCGCAGACCCCACACCGCGACGAGGACGAACATCAGCCACCGGCGGAGTGTGTCGCCGTCGCCGAGGACGGCCGCCACGAACGCCACCAGCACGAAGCCGAGGCCCCACGTCACGTCGACGACGTTGTAGCGCCCGATCCGGCGGCCGACGAGGAACGTCGCGGCTTGCAGGACGGCGAGCACGAGCAGGCTCGCCGCCGTGACGGCGCTGAAATCCGACCAATCGAATCCGTTCATCGGAGCACGCCGGAACCTGTGACGTCGGCCTGCACTGCGGGGGTGGCATCGCCCCGCACCGCCGGCATCAGCGACTGGCCCGCCGCGGTCGGCTTCACGGCCAGGATCTGATCGACACCCATGCGGCCCTGCGCGAAGCTCATCCCGCCGCCGACGAGGTACAGCCGCCACACCCGGGCCATCTCCAGCCCGACCATCGCGACGACGTCGTCCCAGTGGGACTCGAACTGCTCCAGCCACGCGTCGACGGTCCAGACGTAGTGCTCGCGAAGGCCATGCACGTCGCGCACCTCGAGCCCGGCTCGTTCGAGGTACGCGACGCTCTCGCCGACCGGACGCATGGTCATGTCGGGAGCTATGAACGACTCGATGAACGGGCCGCCGCCGGGATGGCGTCCGGTGCGCGACATCTGCTGGATCAGCACCCGCGCACCGGGCTTCGCGTTGTCGTAGAGGGCCTGCGCGTACCGGGCGTAGTTCTTCTCGCCCACGTGCTCACCCATTTCGAGGGAGGCGACGGCGTCGAACGGCCCGTCGGGGACCTCCCGGTAGTCCTGCAGACGGATCTCGACGCGGTCCTGCAACCCGCGTTCGGCGATCCGCTCGTCGATGAAGGCCTTCTGCTCCCGGGAGATCGTGACCCCGACGACCCGGGCGCCGTACGCGGATGCGGCGTGCAGGCTCAGCGACCCCCAGCCGCAGCCGACGTCGAGCAACCGCATGCCGGGTTCGAGCCCGACCTTGCGGCACACCAGGTCCAGCTTGTCCCGCTGCGCGTCCTCGAGCCGGTAGTCCGGATCCTTCGGCGCGCCCGGCGCGTTCCGGGTGAAGTACGCGCAGGAGTAGGCCATCTGCGGGTCGAGGATCAGCGAGTAGAAATCGTTGGAGAGGTCGTAGTGGTGGCTGATCGCGGCGCGGTCGCGGAGCACGCTGTGCAGCCGGCCGCGGATGTTCGCCTGCGTGGCGGGTGCGGGGAGGGGGCCGCCGACGACGCCCAGTTTCGCGGCGACGCGCAGCACCTTCGCGATCGTCGACGGGCTCGGCCGCACTCCGCTCAGCCCACGCTCGCGGGCCACCGCCCACACGTGGGCCAGGGCCTCACCCAGGTCGCCCTCGACGTCGATCTCACCCGTCACGTAGGCCTGCGCCGCCCCGAGTTCACCCGGGCTCCACAGCAATCGACGCAGGGCGTCGGGACTGCGCAGCACCACCTTCGGCGCCGTCGCCGGGCCTGCGGTGCTGCCGTCCCACGCGGTCAGATGCACGGGCAGTTCGCCGCGGACGAGCGGACGCAACGCCTTGTCGAGTTCGGCGGCAACGGTCACGGTCGTGCTCCCGTCTTGTCGAGGACGAGCTGCTGGACGTCGATGTAGCCGGAGCGGAACCCGGCCTCCGAGTAGCAGAGGTAGAAATGCCACATGCGGCGGAACGTCTCGTCGAATCCAAGTTCCTCCGCCTGCGCGCTGTGCGCGGCGAACCGCTCCTTCCACAGCCGTAGCGTCTCCGCGTAGTGCTGTCCCATGCTCAGGCGTTCCCGCACCCGCAGCCCGGTGTGTTCGGCGGTGACGGATTCGATCGCCTCGGTCGACGGGAGGAATCCGCCGGGGAAGATGTACTTGTGCACCCAGGTGTAGGTGTTGCGGGTCTGCAGCATCCGATCGTGCGGCATGGTGATCGCCTGCAGCGCAACCTTTCCGCCCGGGGCGAGGAGCTTGTCGAGCACCCGGAAGTAGGTTGCCCAGTACTGGTGCCCGACGGCTTCGATCATCTCGACGGACACGATGGCGTCGTATTCGCCGTCGACGTTGCGGTAGTCGAGCAGGTCGATCTGCACGGCGTCCGAGTGTCCGGCCTCGGCGACGCGCCGGCGGGCCAGGCTCTGCTGTTCGCTGGACAACGTCACGGAGCGGACCACGGCGCCGCGTTCCGCGGCCCGGATGCACAACTCGCCCCAGCCGGTCCCGATCTCGAGCACCCGGGTGCCCGCGCCGACGCCGGCCTCGTCGAGCAGCCGATCGATCTTGCGGCGCTGCGCGTCGGCGAAGTCGTCCCACTTCGGGGTGACCTGCGGGACGGGCGCCCGCAGGATGGTCACGTCCCGGGCCTGCCCCACGCGCGTCGGCATCGACGAGAACAGTGCGCTCGAATACGTCAGCGTCTCGTCGAGGAACGTCTCGAACAGCTCGTTGGACAGGTCGTAGTGCCGGGAAATGTTGGAACGAGTGTTCTGCTCGGTGTTACGTTCCTGCGCCGGGTGTTTGGCGACATACAGTGCGCGCAGCCGCTGCAGCGGGCGGGGAATGAGCGTCGCCATCCGGGAGGCGAACACGCTGAGCACCGCGGCGAGATCCGGCGACGTCCAGTCGCTGGCCATGTAGGACTCGCCGAAACCGATCAGGCCGCTCGTTCCGACCCGCCGGGCGAACGCGTCGGGATTGCGGATGATCATGCGGGGCAAAATTTCCTGCTCCCGGTGTGCCCCCACCAGGGTGCCGTCGGGATACTCGATGCGGACGTCGAGGTCGGCGGCTGCGCGGCGGAACAGCCGGTCGGCGACCTTCGCCGACGCCGCGGCACGCACACCGGTCGGCACGTCGGCCAGCCCGGGCCAGATCCGATTGTCGATCCGCGGGTCCTCGCCGGTGAACTCCTCGTCGGCGAATCCCTGGCCGGCCGTGCTCACGGCAGGCGACCCGTCCGTGCCGGTGTCCTTGTTCCTTCTCACTGAACTGTCTCCTTCTGACGGCCGTCGGGCCGGGCCATGACGGGGAGTCCACGGGCCCACAATGTGATTCCCTGGATGCGGATACGAGCCGACACCACGAGAGGTGCCAGGGGAGTGCGTAGTTGAGTCTTCAGAACGGTCCGGCTGGTGGCCGGTTGCCGCGATCCCCGCACCGTCGCGGTGAACGGTCCGTGCCCGTCGCGGTGGAGAACCACGTTCAGGGAGAGGGTGTCGCCGGGCTCGGGGAACCGCATGTCGTAGCGCCCGCTCACGTCGTTGAACGGTGAGACGTAGAACTGCTTGTCCACCTCGGCGCGGTCGTCGCCGTCGGGCCGGATCAGGTAGCTGTGCCGTTGTCCGTACGTGTTGTGCACTTCGGCGATCACGCATCGCAGGCTGCCGTCGGCGTCGTGGCACCAGTACACGCTGAGCGGGTTGAACACGTAGCCGAGCACCCGCGCGTTGACCAGAGCCGTGACCCGGCCGCCGCGGAGATCGACTCCGTGCCCTGAGAGGAACGCATCGACCCTGCTGCGCAGCGTGTCCGCGGCGGCGGCAGGATCCGGTTCGAAGTGGTCCTCGGCGCGGAAGCGGGCGAACGGTCCGAGCCACCGGGGGAGGCGCGGAAGGGCGTCCACGTCGACGTACCAGCTGTAGCTCGTGTACTCGAAACTGTTGCGGACCGGTTCGGTGCGCGCGTGCCGGATCCTCGTCGAGTAGATCGCCGGCGCGCTCACGACACCGTCTCCCGTTCGTGAGGGCGAGCCGTCCGCGCATCCCACGAGCCACCGACACGTTCGGCGGCGCGCAGTCCCGAGAGCGCCCCGTCCTCGTGGAACCCCCAGCCGTGGTAGGCGCCGGCGAAAGCGAACGTGCCGGAACCGAGTTCGTGCAACCGCGACTGCGCCGCAACGGAATCGGGGGTATATATGGGATGCTCGTACGTCATCTCCGCCACGACCGTCGAGGGGTCGACGAGGTGCCTCCCGCCGAGCGTGACGAGGAACCGCCGGTCGCGCACGGTGTCGAGGCGCATGAGCCGGGTCATGTCGTAGGTGACGACGACACCTGCCGCGTCCCTGCCGTCGGCAGGTGTCAGGTAGTTCCAGGACGCCCGGGCGTGCTCGGCGCGGGGGAGCAGTGACACGTCGGTGTGCAACTGCGCGTGGTTCACCGAATACGGCATGGCGCCCAGGATCTCCGCCTCGAGATCGGAGGCGTCGCCGAGCATGGCGAGCGCCCGACGCGGGTGCACGGCCATCACCACGGCGTCGAAGTACCGGACGTCGCCGCGGCCGTCGACGACGCATGCGCCGCCGTCCGGGGTGCGCTCCACCTGCTGCACGGGCGTTTCGAGAAGGATCTCGTCGATGTGTGCCGCCACCTTCTCGACGTAGCGGGCGGACCCGCCGGTCACGGTGCGCCAGGTGGGTGAGCCGAAGACGGTGAGCATTCCGTGATGGTCGAGGAAGGTGAACAGGTAGCGGGCTGGGTACTGCGCGGCCGTCGCGGGATCGCACGACCACACCGCCGCGACGAGCGGGGTCATGAAGTTCTCGACGAAGTACGGGCTGAAACCGTTGCGGCCCAGGAATTCACCCAGCGGTTCCTGCCCGCCGGACTCACCGGCGGGGGTGTCGAGCACGGTCCGGGCGCAGCGGTGGAACCGGAGGACCTCGCCGAGCATGCGCCAGTAACGTGGCCGGGTCAGATTGCGAGCGGTCGGGAACAGTCCACGCAGGCCTTTCGCGCCCGCGTACTCGAGCCCGGTCACGTCGGACCGGATCGACATCGACATGTCCGAATCCTGGGTGGTCACGTCGAGTTCGGTGAACAGTCGCAGCAGGGTGGGGTAGGTGCGGTCGTTGTGCACGATGAAGCCGGTGTCGACGTCCACCTCCACACCCGTGTCGAGCGTCAGGTGGTGGGTGTGGGCGTGGCCGCCGAGACGGGCGTCGGACTCGTAGAGGGTGACGCGGTCGTGGCGGGACAGAACGTAGGCGGCGGTCAATCCCGCGACGCCGCTGCCGATCACGGCGACGTTCCTGCGTTCCAGCTTCTCCGAATCATGCATGGCGACCTGCTTTCCGGTCTGTCGGTGCGGCGACGACGCCTTCCGCGACGAAGGCGTCGAGAACGAAATCGGCGGTGATGCGATGCCACCACCACGGCCGGGTGAGCATGAAGTGGCCGGCTCCGGAGAGCGGATGCCAGGAGGCGTTCACGCCGCGCGCCAGTGCCTGTTCGGTCTGGGCCCGGGAGGCGACGGGGTCCGTCCAGCGGTCGGTGGTTCCGTGCGCGACCATCAGGCTGCGGTCGGCGGGCACCCGGTCGCCGTCGGATTCGGGCCACCAGGGTGCGAGGGCAGCGATCGCCCGGACATTCTCATTGTCGGCGAGGTGAGCGGCGACGCGGCCGCCCATCGAATGCCCCACGACGGCGACGGGAACGTCCCCGAACCGCAGTCGGGCCCGCTCGAGGGCGATCCGGGCGTCGTGCACCGGGCTGGCCTCGGGGGCGTTCCACCCGCGGACCCGGTACTGCAGTCGCTGCACGGCGATGCCGTGGGGTCCGAGCGTCGACCTCAGCGACCGGGCCAACCAGATCATGCGCAGGTTCGACAGGTGCCAGCAGCGCGACGGGTCCTGACTGCGTGGTTTGCCGCCGGGCAGTACGAGCACGTATGCCGGGGCGGTGGGTGAGCCTCTGTCCATATCAATTATTCGGAGCTGACTTTGCATCGGATGGGCGGTCCCCGGCACCGCACGTGAGTGGGAAAGCGTGCCGGATCACGCTTTCCCACTCACGTGGGTCGGCCCGGCGACATCGGTGTGGAACCGATGCCGCCGGGCGCGGTGAAACCGTGAGACGTGGTGCCTACTGGGGCATCAGGACGGAGTCGACCAGGTACACCGTGGCGTTGGCGGTCTGGACGCCGCCGCAGATGACGCCTGCGTCGTTGACCTTCAGGTCGTCACCCGAACCGGTGACGGTGACCGTGCCGCCTTCGACGGTCGTGTGCTCACCGGCGATGTCACTTGGCGCGATCTGGCCGGGAACCACGTGGTACGTCAGGACCTTGGTGAGCAGTGCGGCGTCGGTCTTGAGGGTCTCGATTGTTGCCGGGTCGACCTTCGCGAACGCGGCATCCACTGGCGCGAAGACCGTGAACTGCCCGCTGTTCAGCGTGTCGACGAGGTTTACCTGCGGGTTGAGCTGACCGGACACCGCGGCGGTGAGCGTGGTGAGCAGGGGGTTGTTGGATGCGGCCGTCGCAACCGGATCCTGCGCCATGCCGCTGACCGAACCGGCACCGTCCGGCACCGTCTTCGCGTACTCGGCGCAGCCAGGGCCGACCAGGTTGGCGGCGGGATCGGCCATCGCGGACGAGGTCATCGAACCGGACGACATCGACTCGGACGTCATCGCCTCCGAAGCGGAGCCGCTGCTCGACGAGTCGCTGTCGTCCGACGAACACGCCGCGCCCAGCAGGACCAGGGACGTACTCGCGGCGACTGCCAGGACTCGTGTGGTGATCTTCATCAGAAATTGCCTCTCTCCGGTGTGGGTGCGGGGGAGCACCATCGACAGGCATTCGGAGCAGTCTCCGAAGCGGATGGGTCGAAGGTTTTCCCCGTATCGACCCATCCGATCCGGGAGCGGCGCCGAATGCCCTATCGCGGAGCGGTAACGAATGCTCGGATAGGGCACGAACGCGAAAGGACAGAGATGACGTTCTCGAAGGCACGTGGATTCGCCGCAGGACTGTTGACGGCCGCAGCGGCGGCGGTGCTGGTAGCCACTCCGGCACAGGCGCAGCCCGGTGCGCTCGCACCCGTTCCGTCCCTCGACGTCCAGAGGTACCTGGGCACGTGGTATCAGTTGGCCGCTGTGCCACAGCCGTTCAACCTCGACTGCGCGCGGGATACGAGGGCGACGTACGGACTGTTCGACCCGTCGAACGTCAGCGTGGCCAACTCGTGCACCACGTGGGCGGGTGGGGCGAACGGAATCAGGGGCAACGCGCGCGTCAACGATCCGGTCACCAATGCGCAGCTCCACGTGAGTTTCCCGGACGTGCCGTTCCAGAGTGCGGCGGACGGTCCCACCAATTATGTGGTTACGTACATCGCCGACGACTATTCGTGGGCGCTGGTCGGTGACCCGGCCCGGCTGTCGGGGTTCGTGCTCTCCCGCACCCCGGCGGTCGACGACGCGGGGTGGCAGCAGATCCGGCAGGTGGTGGAATCGCGCGGCTACAATTCGTGCTTGTTGCTGACGTCCCCGACCACCGGTGGCAGAGAGGGGATTCAGCCGCTCTGCACGGTCTGACGGGCTGCCGACCCGGTGATGTTCTCCATCATGCCTTTGAAGATGATTCCGTGGAACGGCAGGATCGAGTACCAGTACAGCCGCCCGGCGAGACCCTTCGGGAAGAAGATGGCGCGCTGATCGAGCCGGGACCGGTCGGGATCCACGCTGTGGACGGTCCATTCGAGCCACGCCCCGCCCGGTGCCCGCATCTCGGCGCGTAGCCGGAGCAGCGACCCCCGGTCGATGCGTTCGACCCGCCAGAAGTCCAGGGGGTCACCGGTGTTGAGCTGCTTGGGGTTCCGGCGTCCACGGGTGAGTCCGACCCCGCCGACGACGCGGTCGAGCCAGCCGCGCACGGACCACGCGAGTGGAAAGGAGTACCAGCCGTTCTCGCCGCCGATGCTCTCGACGACAGTCCACAGCGTTGCGGCGTCGGCGTCGCAGTCCTTGGTGCGTTCGTCGGTGTATACGACCTCACCTGCCCAGTCGGGGTCGGACGGCAGCGGATCGGAGGGGGCGCCGACCGGGGACGCACTGGCCCACGTCGTTTCCACCTCGCCGTTGTCGATGCGCCGCAACGCCAGTCGGACGGCGTCCCGGTACGTCGTCAGCCCCGCCTTCGGCGGCGGGATCACGTTGTCGATGTCGTGCTCGCCTGCGACGGCGTCGTTGTGGAGCGATTCGATCAGTGCCCGCCCGAGTGAGCGGGGGATCGGGGTGACCAAACCGATCCACAGGCCTGCGAGTTTCGGGGTCAGCACCGGGAGGACGAGGATGCGACGCTGCCGCAGACCGGCGACCTCGGCGTACGTCTGCATCATCTCGCCGTAGCGGAGGACGTCGGGACCACCGATGTCGAATGTCCGACTGTGCGGCAACGGCGCGTCGGCTGCGGCGACGAGATAGTGCAGCACGTCGCGGACCGCGATCGGCTGGATCTTGTTGTTCACCCACCGCGGCGTCGTCATTACGGGGAGCCGGTTGGTGAGGTGGCGGATCATCTCGAACGATGCCGAACCGGAGCCGATGACCACCCCGGCCTGCAGAACCATTGTGGGGACACCGGAGTCGACGAGGATCCGTCCCACCTGGGTGCGGGACCGCAGGTGCGGCGAGAGATCCGCCGAATCGGGATGCAGTCCGCCGAGGTAGACAATCCGGCCGACACCGGCCGTGCGGGCCGCCTCGGCCACGTTCTCCGCGCTGATGCGTTCGGCCTTCTCGAACTCGTCCGACCCTCCCATCGAATGCACGAGGTAGTAAACGACGTCCATGTCCGCGAAAGCGGCAGAAAGGGATTCGGGGTCACTCAGATCGCCGCGGGCGATTTCGACGTCGGACGCCCAGGGAACGTCGGTCAGTTTCTCCGGTGAACGCACCAGCACCCGCACCCGGTGGCCGGCTTCCGAGAGCCGGGGAGCGAGGCGTCCGCCGATGTATCCGGTGGCTCCGGTGACCAGTACACGTAACTGCGTCATTCCCACACGCTACCCGTCGTTGTCACCGCCGCGCGGCCTGTCGCGACTATGGTCGGGTCATGGGCATCGTGCATTCGAGTGTGGTCGAGGCCGCGCGGGACGAGTTGTTCGCCTGGCACACGAGGGCCGGGGCGTTCACTCGGCTCTCGCCGCCGTGGCAGCCGCTCAGTCTCGCGAAGGAATCCGAGTCTCTGGAATCGGGTCGTGCCGAACTGCGCATGCCCGGTGGCCTGAAGTGGGTCGCGCAGCACGACGCGAAGGAATACGACCCTCCGCACCGGTTCGTCGACTATTCGGCCGCCCTGCCACTGCGCCTGCTGGTGCCGTGGCGGCACACGCACACGTTCGACGTCGTGTCCGAGGGCCGGACCCGGGTCACCGACCGCGTCGACACCGTCGTGCCCGGTCAGTTCCTCCGGTCGACGTTCGTCTACCGGCACCGCCAACTCGCCGACGACCTAGCCCGGCACCACTGGGCGTCCACGCTCCTGCCCGGTCCCCTCACCATCGCGGTGACGGGAAGTTCGGGGCTCGTCGGCTCTGCCCTGACCGCGTTCCTGAGCACGGGCGGGCACCGGGTGATCCGTCTCGTGCGCCGCGCTCCCAGTACCCCCGACGAGCGGCGCTGGAACCCGGATGCGCCCGCCGCGGATCTGCTCGACGGCGTCGACGCGGTGATCCACCTGGCAGGCGCGTCCATCGCGGGGCGGTTCACCGACGGTCATCGCCGGGCGATCAGGGACAGTCGTATCGAACCCACGCGGCGGCTCGCGGAGGTGGCGGCCGCGTCCGGGAAGGGGCCGAAGACGTTCGTCAGTGCGTCGGCGATTGGGTACTACGGGCCCGACCGCGGCGACGAGGTGCTGCACGAGCAGGATGCGCGGGGCGACGGCTTCCTCGCCGACGTCGTCGCGGACTGGGAGGACGCGACGACGCCGGCAGCGGACGCCGGACTGCGGGTGGTGCACGTCCGCACCGGGATCGTCCAGTCCCCGAGCGGCGGTGTGCTGCGCCTGCAGCGGCCGCTGTTCGAGGTCGGACTCGGAGGTCGCCTGGGCGCCGGAACCCAGTGGCTGTCGTGGATCGACATCGACGATCTGATCGACGTCTACCACCGTGCCGTCGTGGATTCGGGGTTGAGCGGCCCGGTGAATGCGGTGGCACCGAATCCTGTTCGCAACGAGGAGTACACCGCCGTCCTGGCGTCGGTGCTGCACCGACCGGCCTTCCTTCCGGTACCCGATTTCGGCCCGAAACTGCTGCTCGGGGAGCAGGGTGCGCGCGAGCTCGCCCTCGCCGATCAGCGCGTCACCCCCGGCAAACTCGAGGGCCGCGGCCACCGGTTCCGGCGGCCCGACCTCGACACGGCGCTGCGCCACCAACTCGGCCGGTTCAAGACGGACGAGGGGTAGCGCGCCCCGCGTCGTACGCCGCCACGACCCGCTTCGGGGCGGTGAGACGCCACGCCTCCTCGACGAGTTCGGCCAGTTCTTCGGAGTCGACGCGGTCGAGGACGACGTCGATCCAGCCCCACCGTCCGAAGAACGGTGCGACCAGGAACACGTCGGGATCCTCCTGCAGCAGCGCGGCCTGCGTCTCCTTCGTCGCCTTGAGGCAGACGGTGGGGGCGCCGTACCCGACGAGGCCGAACATCTTCTTGCGCACCCGGAACGTCGGTTGGTCGCCCCAGTTCGCGATCACCACCTCGTGCGCCTCCGGCAACGCCAGCATCATCGCGCGAACGTCGTGTTCGGTGGGCATCACAGCTCCTGGTCCGGCGGTCGGTGGTTCGGAGACCTTTATAGTCCCGATCACCGACAGCCCGGACCGCGGCACGCTCAGACGAAGGCGAACTCGTCCCCGGCGTGGAACTTTGCGAGCGATTCGGAGACCGACCGCCGCGACGGCGGGTGGAACGCGAACGCGTGCACGGCGGCGGTGAGGTAGCCGATGTCGGAGGACTTGATGAACGCGATCCCGCCGAGCGACTCGACGGCCGCCGAGGACGCGCGGACCAGGGCGTCGCGAATCGCGATGCGTGAGAAGAGGAGGCGCACCGAGATGTCCTGTCCGCGTTCGCCCTCGTCCACCGCGCGGGCGATGTTCTCGACGGCGCCCATGGCGTTCTCGATGTCGGCGGCGGCGCGCACGTACCCCTCGTAGTCGTCCTTGCCTGCGGCCAGCAGTCGTTCGAGCAGCGCGCTCGCCGCACCCAGGTAGTTGGCGGTGACGAGCATCCCGAACCACAGGTAGCCGGTCATCTCGTGTTGCCCGTCCGGGTCGTCGGCGCCGTTGAGCAGGACGAGGTCGGCCGGGATCTCGACGTCCTCGAGGTGTACCTCGTCGCTTTCGGCGCCGGCGAGGATCCAGCTCTCCCAGAACGGCCGCACCGTGATCCCCGGCGTGTTGGCCGGGATCAGTGCGATCGCCCGCTCCCCGGTGTCGACCTCGACGCTCGCGGTGAGCAGGTCCATCGACCCCGACAGACTGCACGGCTTCTTGCTGCCGTTGACGATGTAGCTCGAGCCCTTCTTCCTGGCGGTCATGGTGGGTATGAACACGCTGCCACCGGTGACGCCCTCGGAGAAGCCGGAGGCGACGACGGCGCGTTGTTCGACGAGGCTCTTGATCAGCGCGCGGTCGTCGTCCGTGGCCTCCTGCGCGAACTCGTTGAGGGTGGCGAGCGACAGATGATGCATCGTGGTGGCGGCGCCGAGCGAGGGTGACCTGCTGCCGATGGCCCGTTGGACGCGCACGGACTCCAGCGCGGTGGCGCCCAGCCCACCGGACTCCTTCGGGATGGTCAGCGCGGTACCGCCCGCTTCCCGGAAACGCCTGATCGCCCCGCTGTCTCTGCCTTCCAGTGTGAGCAGTGGTGTCTCGTCCAGGTAGGTGGCGAGGTCGGGCAGGTAGGACTTCAGCGCTGCGTGTTCGCGGGCCATCAATGCGGTCATGACACTCCTCGAATGTATTCGCGGACATTTCGGATTTCCCGAAACATCGATGGAACAGGGATATCCATAGGGACATTCGGAGCGAGGTGTGGTCGTGGTTTGGTCGGTGTCACCAAACCGCATCGGCCACCGCTCCGAATCAACGGAGTAATCCCGATCATGCACACCGCGAGGAGTTGGTTTCGATGGCTGTGAACAGGTTGATCAAGAGGCTGGGTGGCGACGACCGGGTGGATCTACTCCGGGCAGTTCGTGAGTCCGACGTGAGTCCCTACTTCCGGGTGATGGAGTCCGTCACCGCACCCGTCGTCCAGGTGGAAGGCGCCGACCGGATCATGCTCGGTTCCAACAACTATCTCGGTCTCGCCGATCATCCCGCCATCCGTCGGGGAGCGCAGGACGCCCTCGACACGTTCGGCGGCGCGATCACCGGAAGCCGGCTCCTGAACGGCACCATGGACCTGCACCTCGACCTCGAGTCGGAGATCGCCGAATGGCACGGCACCGAGGACGCGATGGTCTTCACCACCGGCTATCAAACGAATCTGGGCACCATCAGTGCCGTCGTCGGGAAGGGCGACGTCGTCGCCGTCGACGCCGCCGCCCACGCGTCGATCCGGGACGGCTGTGCTCTGTCCGGCGCGACGATCCGCAAGTTCCGTCACAACGACGTCGCCCACCTGGAAACCATTCTCGGGGAAACGGCCGATGACGACGGCGCGGTGCTGGTGATCGTGGACGGGTTGTATTCGATGGAGGGCGATCTCGCCCCACTCGGCGCGGTCTCCGAACTCTGCGACCGGTACGGCGCGGCCCTGATGGTGGACGAGGCGCACAGCCTCGGCATCTTCGGCGAGCAGCGGACCGGCGCCGCCGAACTGCTCCACATCGACGGTCACACCGACATCCGGATGGCCTCGCTGTCCAAGAGTCCCAGCTCCACAGGAGGATTCATCGCGGGATCCCGCGATCTCCTCGACTCGTTGCGGGTGAACGCCCGCGCCTTCCTCTTCACGACGTCCGGTGTTCCCGCCGCGGTGGGGGCGTCCCTTGCCGCGGTGCGGCTGATCCGCAGCGAGGAGGGGGAACAACGCGCGCGGCGGGCGCTGGACAACGCCGCCGTCCTCCGGTCCGGACTCGCGGACAACGGTCTCGACGTGGGCGCGCTGTCTCCACTTCCCGGCGGCCGTGAGACGGTGACGCCCATCGTGTCCGTCCACATCGGCGACGACCTCGAGGCGATGGGCATCTGGCGCACGCTGTTCGATCGGGGCGTGTTCACCAGTGCCGCACTATATCCCGCCGTCCCACGATCGGGTGCGATGCTCCGGCTCTGCGTCATGGCCACCCACACCGACGCCCAGCTGCGGCGGGCGGTGGACGTGATCTCCGAGACCGTCACGGAAGCCGCGGCCTGATGAAGGTGGCGGTCACCGGGGCGACGAGCGATTTCGGCGCCGCGATCCTGCCCGTGCTGCTGGACGATCCGGAGATCGACACGCTGATCGGGCTCGGCAGGCGGGAACTGACGATCGAACATCCGAAACTCGAGTTCGTCCGCATGGACATCCGCGACCCGGACATCGAGGACGTGTTCCGCGGCTGCGAGGCCGTCGTTCACCTGGCGTTCGTGGTGGAGGAGATCCGGGACAAGGCGGTCACCCACGACATCAACCTGAGCGGTTCGCGCAACGTCGTCGACTCCGCCTACCGGGCGGGAGTGCTCCGCGTCGTGATCGCGTCGAGCATCAACGCGTACGGACCGGAACTGCGACCGAAGCCGGTGACCGAAGACGTATATCCCGCAGGGGATCCCGACCGGTACTACTTCCACGACAAGGCGGAGGTCGAGCATTACGCCGAGTGGTGGCTGCGCCGCCATCCGGGGGAGATGGCGATCTCGATGCTGCGCCCCACCTACATCATCGGACCCGCCTTCTCCAACGACGGCATCGACCAGCTCACCGGTCCGGTCGGCGCGTTCCCGCGCGCCGACGAAGCGGCATATCAGTTTCTGCACCAGCGGGACATGGCCGACGCGTTCCATCGCGCGGTGAAGCAGGACCTGGTGGGACCGTTCAACCTCGGTCCGAGGGACTGGGTGGGGGTCCGCGAACTCGCGGCGATGCAGGGACAGCGGATGTTCGACGTGCCCGAACGACCGGCAGTCGTGGCCGCAAATGTCCTGTTCCGGCTCGGCCTCACCGCGTTCTCCGGTCAGTGGGTGACTGCGGGCGAGACCGTCGTCGATTCGACGCGGCTCACCGAGGCGACGGGCTGGACGCCCTCGCTGACGGCCCGGGAGTCGGCGGCCGTCATGATCCTGCTGCAGGGGAAACCCCTGTTGCGCAGAGAGGATGCCCTGGAACGCCGCGTCGCCTGCGAGGCCGCGCTCGAGCCGGCCTCCGAATTCGTCGGTGTCGACGGCCGCGGGCTCGAACACGTCCAGATTCCCGCGGCGACCGGAGCCGTGCACGCCGAGGTCCACTCCGCACGGTCGGGCGGTGCCACTGTGGAGTCGGGCGGCGCAGCCACCGTCGTACTGCCCGCGCCGCCCGGACTCCACGCGCGGTACCTCACGCCGCTTGCCGTGGAGTTGGCGGAGAACGGTGTGAACGTCGTCGTCGTGGACCTTCCCGGGCACGGGCTGAGCACCGGGAAGCGCGGTCGTGCGACGGCGGCCGGGGTACACGACGCCCTGGCGGTCGCGCTCGGGTACGCCAGGATCCGGTTCGGCGGCACTGCGCACGTGGTCCGGGTGGGCGACGAGCCCCCGTCGGTGTCGAGGCCGGGACGGTGGCGGTCGTGGGTCGCCCGGTCGCGGACCCGGGCGGTCGTCAATCCGGCCGACGGACTGCTCCCGCGCAAACTGGATTACCAGGGTGGGCTCGAACACCTCCCGCACGCATACTCCGCCCGCGACGTCACCTCGGTCGTCCACGCCGATCGAGTCGACTCGTAGAGTGACTCCTGACCACGTCGACGCCGTGAACAGGAGTAAGCCGATGACCAGTGAAGTGCCCCCGACACGGAGCCCCGCCGTCGAGGCAGGCCTGACGGTGCGGCGTGAGGTGATGGGTCCCGACTTCGTCGAGCGGGCGCTCACCCGGACCGCGGGGACCGACAGCGAGCAGTTGCAGGAGTTCGTCACCGAGCACGTCTGGGACGCCGTGTGGAATCGGCCCGGGCTGGACCGTCGCAGCCGCAGTCTCCTCAACCTCGGCATGCTCATCGCGCTCCGGGCGCACGGAGAGCTGAAGGGGCACGTGCGGGGTGCACTGCGAAACGGTCTGACCCGCACCGAGATCGTCGAGGCGGTGATCCACGCGAGCGCCTACTGCGGTGCCCCCGCCGGCCTGTCGGCGATGGCCGTGGTGCAGGAGGCGCTCGACGCGGAACTGGGACCGCTCGAATCCCAGCACTGACGACCCGGCTCAGCCCGTCACGCCGGTGATCTCGTTCGGGGTCTCCGGCAGGTCGGCCTGCCCGGACACGGCCCACGTGTCGAGGTCGATCGTGTGGATCTTCTTGTTCGCGGGATCGGTCACGTAGGCCGTGTGGTCCTGCACGTACAGCGCGGGACGCGGCGACTGCCACTTGTCCGGCTCGGTCCACGGGTCGAGGACGTCGACGGTGCGGCTCACGGCCTTGGTGCTCGGGTCGATCACGTGCAGGGCGCCGTCGGTGCCGAGGATTAGGGCCTCACCGTGCGGGGCGCGCCCGAGCGACCGGAACGTGTAGCTGGTGCCCAGGTCGACGAGGGTGAGCTGTCCCGTGGCGGTGTCGGTGAGGGAGACCCGTTCGGGGCGTTCGAGTTCGGCGTCGGGGTCGGTCTTGTAGTCGCCCAGCAGGATCGGGGAGTTCTCGTCGCCGGCCTGGTTGCCGATGCGCCCGTAGGGGTCGGGGCTCGTCACTTTTGTGACGACGCCGTCCCGGTAGATCAGCAGGCCGTTCTGGCATCCCACGACCACCGTCTCGTCGGCGGCGACGGCCTCCCCGTGCACGCCGGGGCAGTCCTCGTTGCGCGCGATCTCCTTTCGGTCGCGGTCGAGGACGACGATGCCGGTGCGCTCGTCCTCGTTGCCGACGGTGGTGAGCAGGCTGCCGTCGGAGAGTTCCACGGCCACACCGTGATGCGCTTCCGGGGTCGTGAATTCGGTGGTGGCCGGGGTGCCCTGGGCGAGCGTGGCCGGGTCGAACACGCGCACCAGTCCGGTGCCGTCGTCGAACAGCACGGTCTTGCCGTCGTGCCGGACCACGTGCCCGGGCGTCTTCGCCTCGAACGCGACGTCGGTGAGGGCGGGTGCGGCGGTGTAGTGGCTGCCGCCGTCCGTCCAGGTTCCCGTGTCGAGGGCGGTGAAGCTGTTGCCGGTGCTGATCAGCACGTGCCGGTCGTCGCCGGCGGGGTTGAGCCGGGTGAAGCCGTCCACCTCGGCCGAACCGACCACGTCGAGGCTCTGCGCGTCGAGGACGAGCACCCCGCCGTCGTAGCTCAGTGCCAGCCGCGGCGTGGCCGAGTCGGTGGTGGACGCTTCGGCCGTGCCGGAGTCGGTGGAGCAGGACGTGAGAAGTGCCGCCGAGAGTGCAACGGCGGCAACGGCGGTGGGACGGGGCTTACGAAAAAGGGTCACCCATGAGAAGTACCCCTTGTTGCAAACGGTTGTCAAAGTCGTAAGTGTGCATGTGGCGATGCATCGATCACGTCAACCCCTGCGCGATCGCCACGGAATTCGCATCCATCATCTCGATGTACGTGCCCGCACCCGAGCCGGGCTCACCCAGCGACTCCGTGAACAGCGAGACGACGTCCACTGGAACGCGGGCTTCCGACGCCAGCACCTGTGCGAGCCGATCGGGCTGGGAGGAGTCGACGAAGATCGCAGGGACCTTCGCCGCCGTGACGGTCGCGGCCAGGTCCGACAGATCCGACGCGCTGGGGGACGCGAGGGTGGTCCCGCTGGGAATCACCGCCCCGATCGTGTCGAAGCCGAAACGCTCTGCCAGATAACCGAACACGTGATGGTTGGTCACCAGCTTGCGCCGATCGGGCGGGACGGTCGCGAATCTGTCCGTCATCCGGGCGGTGAGTTCCTCGAGTTCCCGGGCGTAGCCGTCGGCGTTCGTGCGGACGGCATCCGCGTCGATGTCCGGCACGTGTTCGATCACCGCGTCGCGGATCAGGGCGACGGCGTCCCGCATGCGGTCCGGATCGGTCCAGACGTGCGGATCCATGGCGCCCGAGGACTTTCCGGAGCGATACTCGATCGGCCGCACCGCCTCACCGATCTGCAGGATCGGAACGCCCTCCGCGCGCGCGGTGTCGACGGTCTTGCCGATTCCCTCCTCGAGGCCGAGTCCGTTCGACACGAGGAGGTCGGCGCGTTCCACCCGCGCGGCGTCCGAGGCGGAGATCTCGAACGAATGGGGATCGGCGCCCCTCGGCATCAGCACCGTCACGTCGGCCCGGTCGCCGACGACGTTCTGCACCACATCGCCCAGGATGTTCGTGGTCACCACGACGACGGGCCCGTCGGATGAGCCCGGCGTGCACGCGGTCAGCGGCAGCGCCGCGAGTGCGGTGATGAGGGCCAGCGGCAGCAGGCGCCGCATCCTCGTCACAGCCCGACCACGCCTAGGGTGGACGCGGCGACGCCCACGTCGAGGGTGCGCGCGATCCGGGCATCTTCCCGGAAGTCGATCTCGGCCACCGTCTTCGACGCGGAATCCGACACGTACGCGCGTGTGCCGCCGACGGCGATCACCGGTGGGGTCGCGGACGCGTCGCTCGTGTCGTAGGGGCGTGCCAGGACGTGGGACGACGCGGTCTCCGCGCCGGACTGCGCGTCGTACACGCGGAAGGTGCCGTCGGCGAGGACAGCGAACACCGAGCGTCCGTCGCCCGCGAGTGCGACGTCCAGCGCCCGATCCGGGGTCCGGACGTGCGTCCACCCACGGGTGCGCGCATCGAAGACCAGTAGTCCGTCGTTGGTGGCGGCGGGCCCCGCGGTGGCGACGTGGAGCGGCAGTCCGTCGTGTCCGCGGAGCGCGGTGGGACGGGTGGCGGCACCGACGCCCGCCGGGTATGCAACCTTCTCCGACGTCCAGGTGCCGTCGGCGGTGGTCGCGAGGAACAGTCCGTCCTCGCACGCCCCCAGGATGTGTGTGTCGGACACGGCCGCGCCGTTCAGGTTCGGGCAGGCGGTGTCGAAGCTCTGCTGGAACCCGCCGTCCGCGGTGTGGAGGTCGAGCGGGCCGGTGCCGTTCGCCGCCGAGATCACGAATCCGTCGGCGATCGGCAGCGCGACACCGTGGTGCGGGGCGTCGGCCTCCACGACCGTGCCGACGTCGATGCCGTCCTTGCGGAGCGCGGCGAACTCGATCACCCGGGCGACGCCGTCGCCGTCGAAGAACGTCGCGACCTTGTCGTCGCCCTCGATCACCCGCCCAGGGCCGTCGCCCTCGAGGGCGCCGAGTTCGACCGGTTCCTTGGTGTACGAGTGGGTGTGGTCGCCGTGGTCGATGGTCCAGGTGCCGGCGTCCACGACGTGCACGGCGCCGCCGGTACCGTCGACGGCGAATGCGTAGCGGTCCTTCACCGTCGTCACCTGTGCCGGGTTGTCGAACTCGAACGAACGGAGGGTCTCGCCGGTCGTGAGGTCGAGGACGTTCACGCGGCCGGAGTCGGCGTCCGACACGATGAGGCGGGGTTCGGGCCCTTCCACCTCGGTGGATCCGGCCTCGGCGGCGAGGTCGCTACCCGGTTGGCCTCGGCCGCCGGGGGAGGCCGCCTCCTCCGGCGGGGACGCACAGGCGCCGACGGTCAGTGCGGCCACCGCGGCTACCGCTGCGCGGGCAAGGGTCGTGTTCGGCATTCGGGCTCTCCATCTATCGAACGGGTATCGGGTTGGGTGACACGGCAGGTCGGAGTCGTCGCGATGCCGACCGGACGACGGCGGCGACGAAGAATTGGAGGACAGCGATCCCGGCGATCGTCGCGCCCGCGGCGGTGTCGGCGTTCCACGACACGATCAGTCCTGTGAGCGTCGCGGACCAGCCGAGCAGTACGGCAATGGCCATCGTGGCGCCGATCGACCTGCCGAACAGCGCCGCGGTGGCCGAGGGCGCGACGAGCAGTCCGAACACGAGCAGGGTGCCGACGATCCGGAACGACGCCACCACGGCGAGGACCACCAGCGCGAGCAGGGCGAGGTGCGCCCACCGCGGCCGCAGCCCCAGGGTGTGGGCCTTGCGCTCGTCGAAGACGAGGGCGACGAACGGGCGGTACGCGATCACCGAGACGATCCCGGCGACAGCGGCCGCCGCGGTGAGCCAGACCAGGTCGCCGAGCGTCGCGGACAGGACGTCACCGAAGAGGAAGGCGGTGAGATCGACCGCGAACGATCGTGCGCGCGAGACGATCACGACGCCGAGCGCGAGCATGCCGACGAACAGCAGGCCGATCCCGGTGTCCTCGGACAGCCGCGAGGTCTTCGACACCCACGCGACGCCGAGGATCATGACGACCGCACTGGCGGCCGCGCCGGCGAGGAGATTGGCGCCCGCGAGATACGCGACGGCCACGCCGGGCAGCATGCCGTGCGAGATGGCCTCGCTCATGAAGGCCATGCCCCGCAACACGACCCACGTGCCGACGAGTCCGCAGAGGACGGACACCAGCATGCCCGCGAGCAGTGCGCGCTGGACGAAGGACACCGTCAGGGGGTCGAGTAGCCAATCCACTCTGCTAATCTAACGATAATGATTGTCGTAAGCGAAATCGCGGTCCGATACGGTGCGACCCCGGCGTTGAACGGTGTGAGTGTGTGTCTCACGCCGGGCACCGTCACGGCCGTCGTGGGGCACAACGGTTCGGGGAAGTCGACGCTCCTGCAGTGCCTCGCCGGCATCGCGCGGGTCACGTCGGGGCGGATCGACGGCACGGACGGGTTGCGCACGGCGTATGTGCCGCAACGGAATGCGGTGAGTGAACAGCTACCGTTGACCGTGCGTGAGGTGGTGGCCATGGGGGCCTGGCAACGGCGCGGATTGTGGCGGCGGCTCACCCGCGGCGACCGGGACGCCGTCGACGCGGCGCTGAGCAGGCTGGGTCTCGCGGATCTCGCTGCGCGGCCGATCGGCGCGCTGTCGGGTGGGCAGCGTCAGCGCGCCCTGCTCGCGCAGGCGCTCGTGCAACGCGGCGACCTGCTGCTCCTCGACGAGCCGACAACCGGACTCGACGCGCACGCCCGCGCGGTGATCGGCGACGTCGTCGAAGAAGAGGCCGCGCGGGGTGCGATCGTCGTGACGGCCACGCACGAATCCCGCGACGCGGACCGTGCCGACCACGTGCTCACCCTGTCGTCGGGGGTGCTGGTGCCGAGCGGAACTCAGCCCACTTCGACGATGACGAGTTTGTTGCCGTCCGGATCGCGGAAGTAGAACATGGGCGGCACGTAGTCGCCCATCCGCAGGACCTCCGCATCTACGTCGACGCCGCTCGCCGACAGGGTGGCATGGTCGGCGTCGGCGTCCGACGTGGTGAGCCGGATGCCGGTTTCGACGCCCGCCGGGACACCGTCGCGGGTCGGCACGAGCGCGATCGACGTGGCCGAACCCGGCGGTGCCACCTCCACCCAGCGCTGGCCGGGGCTGAACTCCGCATCCATGCGACGCTCGAAACCGAGTGTGCCCACGTAGAATTCGAGTGCACGATCCTGGTCGGTCACGGGAACCGCGACCGTATGCACCCCGTTGATGTGAGTCTTTCCGTCTTCGCTCATGCCGTCCACCTCCCCGTCGGCAGGCGTCACGCCTGCTCGGCTGCCTTCTCGAGTTCGGCGACGTCGAGTTTGCGCATCTTCAGCATCGCCTGCATGGCACGCTGCGCCTTCGCGTCGTCGGGGTCGCGCATGAGTTCGTACAGCCGCTCCGGGACCACCTGCCAGGACACCCCGAAACGGTCCTTGACCCAACCGCATTGGCTTTCCTCGCCGCCGTCGGTGAAGGCGTCCCAGTACCGGTCCACTTCTTCCTGGTCGGCACACAGGATCTCGAAGGAGATGGCCTCGTCGAACGTGAACTGCGGGCCGCCGTTGAGCGCGATGAACGGCTGTCCGTTGATCTCGAAGGACACGGTCAACACCTGTCCCTCCGGGCCGGGAGTGTTCGGACCGTAGTGGGTGACCTCCGTGATCCGCGAGTTCGGGAACAGGGAGGTGTAGAACTTCGCGGCCTCTTCGCCGTTTGTGTCGAACCAGAGACAGGGGGTGATGGGTTTCATGGCGCATTCCTCTCGCGGGTCCTCGTCGGTTCATCCTCGCCGATATAGACCGCGCCTACGCTCGAAACTCATCGGACCGCTGTCAGGAGTTCAGCGCACCGTCCTGGTGGACGAGATGGCGATCGCTCCGAACAGCCCGACCAGGGCGAATGCGTAGAAGCCCCACGGGACCGCGTAGCCGGCGCCGAGCAGGACACCGCCGAGGATCGGGCCGCAGATCGCGCCGACCCGGCCCACCCCGGCCGACCAGCCGAGGGCGGTCGCACGGATCTGCGGCGGGTGGTTCGCGCTCGTGAACGCGTAGACGAGAACCTGTGCGCTGAACACGAAGCAACCGGCGAGGAACACCAGGGCGTAGATGCCGAACGACACCTTGACGCTGAGCAGGGCGAGGAACACCGCGGCGCCCGCGAACCAGATGATGGCCGCGGTGCGCGGACCGATCTTGTTGGCGACGCCGCCCGCGATCAGCAGTCCGACCACTGCGCCGGCGTTGAGGATCAGCAGGAACGTCAGCGACGCGCCGAGGTCGTAGCCCGCCTCGCGCATGATCGTCGGCAGCCACGTGTTGAGGCCGTAGACGAGCAGAAGTCCCATGAACGAGGTGACCCAGATGGCGATGCTGTTGCGCAGGAACGGCCGCGAGAACAGGGCGCGCACCGGGTTGGCCGAGGCGGCGACGGGGGCGTCGGCGGCAGGGGCCCCTTCCAGTTCCAGGCCGTACTGCTTCGCGATGGCCTCGGCCTCGGCGCGCTTGCCGTGCGACAGCAGGTACGAGGGGGACTCGGGGAGGTAGCGCAGCATCAGCGGAATCAGGACCACCGCGGGCAGGGCGCCGACGACGAACATCGAACGCCAGCCGAACGGTTCGATCAGGACGATCGCCAGCGCCGCCGTCGCGACCGCACCCACGTGATATCCGGTCATCAGCAGAGTCGACGCGGAACCGCCGCCCTGCTTCTTCGAGAATTCGTTCACCAGGGCGAGCGCGGTCGGCAGCGCGCCGCCGAGACCGACCCCGGCGAGGAAGCGGAACAGTCCGAACAGGAACGGGTTGGGCGCGACCGCGCAGAGGAGCGTGAGGACCGAGAACGCGGCCACCGCGTACAGCAGGGCGCGCCTGCGTCCGATGACGTCGGTGAGCGTGCCGATGACGAGCGCGCCGATGGTCATGCCGACCAGGCCGAACGTCGAGATGAACGTGATCGCGCCCGTCGACAGATTCCAGTCGCTGTATTCGCGGAGCGAGGGGATGACGGCGCCGAGGACGACCAGGTCGAAACCGTCGAGCAGCACGGCCACCCAGCAGAGGGGTGCGACCCAGAGGGCGGTGGAGGCGCGGGCGGCGCTTCGTTGGGAAGTGGTCATGATGTCCTCGACTCGAGCGGTGTTCGCGATACGAACCCTGGTTCTATAGGCGCACTCATTGTGTGGCGCGCCATAGTTGCCTGTCAAACATGGCCACTCCACATGTGGGCGGTCCGCCGACCCTGGGCGTGCGCCCAATGCCGCCACGGGTTGGTCAAGGCTTGGTAAACCCGTGTGGATAATCGACCGGGTACCGAGTCGATGAGCCAGGACGGACTGTGAGAACCAACCACCAGGTGGCTACCGGCCGTCCGCGCGGCGCCGCGTCACCGTCGACGGCGAGCGCCTACCGGTACGACCTCGACGGACTGCGCGGCATCGCGATCGCGCTCGTGGTCGTCTATCACGTGTGGTTCGGGCGGGTGTCCGGCGGTGTCGACATCTTCCTGGTGCTGTCCGGCTTCTTCTTCACCGGCATGCTCGTGCGCCGGGTGGGCGCGGATTCCGGCCCGTCGATCCCCGCCGTCCTGCGGCGCACCGCCCGGCGACTGCTGCCCGCGCTGGTGGTGGTGACGGCCGCGACGGCCGTCGTCACCGTCGTCCAACGGCCCTTCACGCAGTGGTCCGGGATCGCCGATCAACTCCTCGCGTCGCTGCTGTACATGCAGAACTGGCAACTGGCCCGGACGGCGTCCGACTACGCCGCCGCCGACGCCTCCGTCAGTCCGCTGCAGCACCTGTGGTCGATGTCCGTGCAGGGGCAGTTCTACGTGCTCGCACTCGCGGTGGTCGCGGGGGTGGCCTGGACGTGCCGGCGCCGGATCGGTCTCGTGCGGCCCATGCTCGGCGGCATCCTCGGTGCGGGGTTCCTGGTGTCGTTCGGCTATGCCGCGGCGGTGTCGCAGGACCGGCAGTCGTGGGCGTACTTCGACACGTTCGCGCGACTGTGGGAGTTGCTCGCGGGTGCGCTGCTCGCGCTCGTCGTGCACCGGGTCGACCTGCCCCGAGGGTGGCGGGTGGTCCTCGCGGTGTCGGGATTAGCCATCGTGCTCGGGTGCGGATTCCTCGTCGACGGCGCCGCCCTGTTCCCCGGACCGGCGGCCCTGATCCCGGTGGGCGCGGCGGTCGCGCTGATCCTCGCCGGAACCGGCCCGTCCGACCGGCCGGGAGTCGTGACGATGCTGGCGTCCCGGCCGTTCGTCGAACTCGGTGGCCTCGCCTATTCGCTGTACCTGTGGCACTGGCCGATCCTCGTCTTCTACCTCACCTGGCGGGAGCGGCCCGCGGTCGGAGCGCTCGGCGGGCTCGCGGTGATCCTCGTGTCGCTCGTGCTGGCGTGGCTCACCCAGCGGCTGATCGAGGCGCGGTTCCAGGGCGGGGCCCGTCCGGGACGCGCGCTCACCGCCCTGGTCGCGGTCCTCGGCGTCGCCGTCGTCGGCTCGGCGTTCGGGTGGCACGCGTACCTCGTCCGCAACCCCGAGACGACCGCCCGGGTCGGGGCGCTGGACCCTTGGCTGTACCCCGGCGCGGCGTCGCTGACAGACGGTCTGTTCTCGCCGCGCGCGGACATGCGGCCCACCCTGCTCGAGGCGCCGGGCGACCTGCCGCAGCCGACCCTCGACGGCTGCATCTCCGATCTGAGCACCCGCGACGTCGTCACCTGCGTGTACGGCGACGTGTCCGCCGATCGGACGATCGCGGTGGTGGGCAGTTCCCACGCCGAACACTGGGTGCCCGCGCTCGACCGCATCGGACAACAGCGCGGCGTCCGCGTCGAGACGTACCTGAAGATGGGGTGCCCGCTGACGGTCGCGGACGTCCCGTTGCTCGCCGGCGAGCCCTATCCCGACTGCGGCGACTGGTCCCGCGACGTCCTCGACCGGCTGCGTGATCACCGGCCGGACTGGGTGTTCTCGACGTCCTCGAGGCCCAACGACGAGGGGGCCGGCGACGTCACCCCCGACGACTACGTGGGCCTGTGGGAGCGGCTCGCCGATTTCGGGCTCCCGTTCCTCGGCATCCGCGACACCCCGTGGCTACACCACGACGGCGTCCCGTATTCGGCCGTCGACTGCCTGGCCGACGGCGGCGACCCCGACGGTTGCGGACTGCCCCGCGACGACGTACTGGCCCCGGACAATCCGACGGTCGAGGCGGCCCGCGACCTGCCGTCGGTGCATCCGCTCGACCTCACCGACGCCGTCTGTGACGTGGCGATCTGCCGTGCGGTGCAGGGAAACATCCTCGTCTACCACGATTCGCACCACCTCTCGGCGACGTACGTCCGGAGTCTCGCCCCCGAACTCGACCGGCAGGTCGGCATGGCCACCCGCTGGTGGTGACCGGGATACTGACGGCATGCCCGAAGACGACCGCAGCATGCTGGGACGGGCCTTCCTGGTGCTGGGGTCGTTCACGTCGGAACGCCCGCGGCTGTCGCAGTCGGAGCTGAGCCGTCGCACCGGACTACCGCTGCCGACCGTGCACCGGCTGTGCCGTCAGCTGGTCGCGAACGGCGCGCTCGAACGCGTCGACGACGGGCACTACGAGATCGGGGTGCGGCTGTGGGAGTTGGGTGCGCTCGCACCCCGCGCCCACGGGCTGCGGCAGGTCGCGTTGCCGTACCTCGAGGACCTGTACGAGGCGACCCGCGAGAACGTGCAACTCGTGGTCCGGGAGGATCTCGAGGCGCTGTACATCGAACGGCTGTCGGCGCGCGGGGCCGTGGCCGTCGTCGGCAGGGCAGGCGGCCGGTTGCCGCTTCACGCGTCGAGCGGCGGTCTCGTGCTGCTGGCGTTCGGTGGCAAGGCCCTGCTCGACGACGTCCTCGCGGCGGGCCTCGAGCGCTTCACCCCGTCGACCATCACCACCGAGCATCGCCTGCGCAGCACCCTCGACGACATTCGACGGACCGGGTGGGTCACGTGCCGCGAACATCTCAACGTCGGAACGCTGGCCGTGGCCGCGCCGGTGTCGCGGTCGACGGGTGAGGTGGTGGCCGCCGTGTCCGTCGTGGTTCCGGCGGAGAAGGATCCCGCGCCCCTGATCCCCGCCGTGCGGGCGGCGGCACGGGGCATTTCCCGGGGCGTCGCATAGCGTGTCTTTCACTCAGTGAAAGAGGGGGTGTTGCGATCACACGCCGCGCAGCACAGTGACTGGTGTCACGAACTACGCGAGGAGTCTGCTCATGAACACACAGGTCGGGATCGTCGGCGGGGGTCCCGCAGGACTGATGCTGTCCCATCTCCTGCACCTCAAGGGCATTGATTCCGTCGTGCTCGAAAGCCGCACCCGCGAGGAGGTGGAGGGCACCATCCGGGCCGGTGTGCTCGAACAGAACACCGTCGACCTCATGGTCGACACCGGACTCGGCGACCGCGTCAAGCGTGAAGGGCTCACCCACCACGGCATCGAACTGCGATTCGGCGGCCGCGGCCACCGCATCGACTTCGACGAACTGACGAACGGCCGCGCCGTCACCGTCTACCCGCAGCACGAGGTTCTCAAAGACCTCATCGCCCGCCGCCTCGACGACGACGGCGACATCCGCTTCGGCGTCTCCGACGTGCAGGTGCACGGCCACACCACCGACAACCCCAAGATCACCTATGTCGACGCCGACGGCAACGAGCAGACCCTGACGTGCGCACTCGTCGCCGGCTGCGACGGCTCCCGCACCTCCACCCGCCGCCTCATCCCCGAGACCACCGTCCGCACCGACCACTTCCGGCAGTACCCGTTCGCCTGGTTCGGCATCCTCGCCGAGGCCCCGCCGTCGTCCGAGGAACTGATCTACACCAACCACCCGCGCGGCTTCGCCCTCATCAGCACCCGCACCCCCGACGTCCAGCGGCACTACCTGCAAGTCGACCCCGACGACTCCGTCGACAACTGGTCCGACGACCGCATCTGGTCGGAACTGCACGCCCGCGTCGACGGCGAAGGCGCGGAAATCAAGGACGGCAAGATCTTCCAGAAGTCGATCCTCCAGTTCCGCAGCTTCGTGTGCGAACCCATGCAGCACGGCAACCTCTTCCTCGCCGGCGACGCCGCCCACACCGTGCCCCCCACCGGCGCGAAGGGCATGAACCTCGCCATCGCCGACGTGTACTTCCTGTCCGAAGCGATGTCCGAGTACTTCGCCACCCGCAGCCGTGCCGGACTCGACGGTTACACCGACAGCGTCCTCCCGCGCGTCTGGCGGACCCAGCACTTCTCCTGGTGGATGTCCTCGATGCTGCACCGCCTCCCCGACGACACCGGATTCGGCCACAAACGGCAGGTCGCCGAACTCGACATGGTCACCCGCTCCGCCGCAGGCCGCGCCCTCATCGCGGAGAACTATGTCGGCACTCCTTTGCGCTGACGCGCCCGTGAGTACTTATTAACCGCCCGACGTTAATAAGTACTCACGGGTGGCGGAGCCGCACGCGCGAATCCTCGTGCTGCTGAATCCAAGTGGCGCGCGCAGGGTGCTGAGACTTGTCGGAACCCAGAACGGCGGCGAGTAACTGGTTCGTGCTCGTACCCGGACGCGACTTCTGCAGTAGCAACGTGTGAATGAGATCGCGTCGATCAAGTGCCGCCCACCATGCTTGCTGTGCAAATGTGGATCGCGGCGAGCATTCGGATTCGGCTTCGCTCGCTGAGATCAAGGAAGCTGACTACGCGCTGACTCCCGGACGGTACGTCGGTCCTGACGCGGTTGAGGACGACGGCGAGCCGATTGGCGAGAAGATCGAGCCTTCGTCGACTGAACTCCTCGCTCATTCGACGAGTCAGTGCGGTTGCAGGCCCTCGTGTGCGAAAGTTGGGGTGCCGGGAATCGCACCATCGGCACAGTGCACGACTTTCGCGCCGGATGCACGTGGTGAACTGGAACGGCGCATCCGTTCGAGAGTGGTCGAGTGCGGTGAAGACGTAGTCACAGTCGCGTGGACGAAAGGTACCGTGGAAGCGAGTGCCTACTGGGGAAGGACGTCGACATGGCTGGACCGACCCCCCACAGTGAACGGCTGCGAGCGGTCTTGACCGCACATCGCGACGAGGTGCGGCGGGTCTTCGCGAAGTACGGTGCATTCGATGTCAAGTTGTTCGGGTCCGTTGCACGAGGCGACGCGGGGGCTGACAGTGACATCGACTTGATGGTCACTATCGATGCTCCAGACTACGAGCAGGTTGTTTCGATGCTCGGCCTAGCCGACGAACTGTCCGGTTTGCTGGGAACCAAGGTGGACGTCGTTGCGCGTGGGGTAGCCAAGGACGCAGTTTCCGATACGGCGCGAACCGACATGGTCGACGTGTGAGTAGGGCAGACCGCGACCACTCCAGGACATCCTTGGCGCCATCGGGGCAGCGATGCGGTACTACCCAAAATGTCGGGTGACGACCGCGACATGGCGCACGACGCGATCGTGCGCCAGCTCGAGGCCATCGCGGAGGCCGCCAATCGACTCGATCCGGAAACGAAGGCGAAGACGCCGGAGATCGAATGGCACAAGATCTCCGGATTTCGAAACCTCGCGATCCACGAGTACTTCCGGGTGAATCAGTCGATTGTCGAAGGCATAGTCATCAACTATTTGCCTCAGCTGCGCAAGGCAATCGAGCGAATCCTCGACAGACAAACTGACGTTTGAAGGCGGGGTGACGCAGCGAAACTGCTGCCACTTCCCTCGCTGACTGCGGTCGAGGACTCCACCCCGTCGCCCACCGGAGCTTGTTCCAGATCGGCGACGTCGAGCCGGCGGGTGAATCGAATCCCGCGTGGGGCAGGGCTTCCCGAGTGCGCTGTGCGAGCGTGGTTTCCGCAAGTTCTCGTCCCAGCTGTGCCGCGTGTGGGTAATCTGCGGTGATCGTGAGGAACTGCGGGAGCCGGCATCCGCCGCCTCCTTCGAAGAAGTGCGCGTATACATGGCGAAGTGGGACGCGGAGGCGCGGAATGCCCGCGGCGAGGCGTTGCCGGAGGACGTCCGGCGGGCACTGCGCCAGCTCATGGCTGCCTCCGTCGAATCAGGTGAGGATCTCACACCAACAGTCAGCTCACTTCCGCGGAAGTGATCGCGGCGCTCGTTGAGGTCGCGAAGGAAGTGGTGGCGGAGTCGGATCGGGGGAAGAAGTTCTCGCCCCCTTTTAGCGAGAACGAACTCGCGTTCTACGACGCTGTCGCGCAAAACGAGTCCGCGGTCGAAGAACAGGGCGAAGGCAAGCTGGCCGAGATCGCCCGCGACCTGGTCGCGGTGATGCGCCGCGCACCCGTGAGTACTTATTAACCGCCCGACGTTAACAAGTACTCACGGGTGGCGGAGCCGCCGTAGGAAGGGGGCGAAGAGCCGGGCGGTGTTCGCCGACGCCGCCGCGGTGTCTTCCGGCGGGTTGGCGATGAAACTCAACGCAAGCCGGACGATGGCGTGCGCGAGGATGTCCGCGTCTTCGGGGGAGGCGTTCACCCACGACCGCTGCAACGTTTCGGCGAGCCGTTCGGCCGCGGGGCGGATGATGATGTCGCTGTCCGTGGTGATCAGGCGCAGCAGATCCTCGGGCGCCTGCCCCTGGTGCAGCGACAACACCAGGGGATCGGCGCCGCTGAGTGCGAAGAACGTCGCATAGCCTTGCCGCAGAGCGGTTGTCACGTCGTCGGGGTTGTCGTACAACGCGGACTCGATGACGGTGACGAGGCTGTCGGTCAACCGCAGGGCGTATCCCTCCGCAAGGCCGCGCCGCGAGCGGAACTCCTTGTAGATCGTCTGCCTGCTCATGCCTGCAGCGGCCGCGACGTCGGTCATGGTGATCGTCGGCCACGGACGTTCGAGGAGCAGTTCCCGCAGCGCATCGAGGGTTGTCTCCCGCATCAGCGACGTCGCGGCGAGCCGGTACCGGCTCTGTCGTTCGGCGCGATCGTGTGCGGACATGAGATCGATGCTAGCGGGCGGGTGTTACCAGGCCTTCACGCTCACCGGCGAGCACGTCCGCCAGGGCGACCGACTCGTCAGCCAACCCGGCGCGGTCGACCGTACCGCCCCGGGCGATCATCGTGCGCACGGTCCGGAGGTCTTTCGGACGGCCGAGGGCGATAGCCCCGACCGGCGTGTTCTCGCGCACCGCGACCGCCGTGAAGTCGCGATCCGCGATCGAACCGCGGACTACGTAGTCATCGTCGACACGGGTTGCGCCTGCGAACTGCACGGTGTGGCCGTACTGCGTGGACCACCCCCACGGAACGTCCGTGAACGGTGTGGGATTGCCGAGGATGGAGTGCGCGGCGGCAATCCCCTGTGCCTGAGCGCCGTTCCAGTGTTCGGAGCGATACCGTTCGGTGTCACGCGCGCCCGGCATGTTGGCTGCGTCGCCGGCGGCGAAGACGCCGTCGGCCGACGTGCGGAACATCCCGTCGACGGTGATGCCGTTGTGGACGCGCAGTCCCGCCGCGACGGCAAGCGACACCTCGGGAACGGTGCCGACCGACACGAGGACGGTCCCGGCACTCCAGGTGCGACCATCGGCCGCGGTGGCCAGGGCGGCGCCGTCGTCGCCCACGTCGAGCGAGGCGAGCGCGACGTTCGTGCAGACGTCCACGTCGTTCTCGGAGTGTAGGGCGGCGATCATCGTCGAGACGTCCGGCGGCACGATGCGACTGAGGAGCGACGGGTCCCGTTCGAGAACGGTGACGTCCGCGCCCAGCGACCGCGCCGTTGCGGCGACCTCGCATCCGATGAGGCCTCCGCCGATCACGAGCAGGGAACCGGTGCGTCGAATCGACTCCCGGAGCGAATCCGCATCAGCCATCGACCGAAGGGTGAAGACGTTTGCGCCGGAGACGCCGTCGAGTCGGCGCGCCCGGCCACCGGTCGCGAGCAGCAGAGCACTGAAATGCAGTGTCTCGCCGGACGAGAGCGTCAACACCTTCCGTCGTACGTCGAGTTCGACCGCCGTTGCTCCGGTAACCAATTCGATGTCCTGCTCTGTCCAGAACGAGTCCGGCTTCAGCGCGGTCTTCTCCGCGGCCGTGGCACCCGACAGGAGGTCCTTCGACACCGTCGGGCGCCGATACGGCGGCGAGGGTTCGTCTCCGATCAGGACGACGCGCCCGCGAAAACCTTCCGAGCGGAGCGTCTGCGCGGCGCTTGCCCCCGCGACACCCGACCCGACGATGACCACCGTCGACGGTTCGGTGGACGGATTCGGCACCGCACTCATGCCCGGCTGACCTCGACCATGTCGAAATCGGCCTTGGCGGCGCCGCAGTCGGGGCACGACCAGTCGTCGGGAATGTCGTCCCACCGGGTGCCCGGCTCGATGCCGTCCTCCGGCCAGCCCTCGGCCTCGTCGTACTCGAATCCGCACTGGGCACAGCGAAAAAGCTTGAAATCGGTACTCATGTCATGCCACCTTCGTTTCGAAATCGATCTTCTCGCGGACCCCGCAATCGGGGCAGCACCAGTCGTCGGGCACATCGGCCCACGGGGTGCCGGCGGGGAATCCTTCACGGGGTGCGCCGGACGCTTCGTCGTAGACGTAGTCGCAGACCGGGCACTGGTAGGCGGCCATCACCGAACTCCGCCGTCGTACTTGGCCAGAACCTTCTCGCGTTTGCCGGGTTGGATGTTCACGCGGGTGATGTCGCCGTCGTAGTGGTCGAGCACCCGATGGTCCATCACCTTGCGCCACAGCGGCGGGAAGTACGCGAGCGTGATCATGCTGGCGTAGCCGCTGGGCAGGTTGGGGGCGCCGTCCATGCTCCGCAGCGTCTGGTACCGCCGAGTCGGGTTCGCGTGATGGTCGCTGTGGCGCTGCAGGTGGTACAGGAAGATGTTGGTCACGATGTGGTCAGAGTTCCAGCTGTGTACGGGCGCGCAACGCTCGTAGCGGCCGCTGGCGGTCTTCTGACGCATCAGGCCGTAGTGCTCGAGGTAGTTGACCGTTTCGAGGAGCGAGAAACCGTAGACGGCCTGGATGATCAGGAACGGGATGACGACCGGACCGAATATCGCGATGAGTGCGCCGAACAGCACCACCGACATGAGCCACGCGTTGAGCACGTCGTTGTGAATGCTCCACGTGCTCTTACCGAGTCGGTGCATCCGGGTCTTCTCCAGCTCCCACGACGACTTCAGGCTGCCCCACACGCTGCGGGGGAGGAACGCCCAGAAGCTTTCTCCGAAACGGGAACTCGCCGGGTCCTCGGGGGTCGCGACCCGCACGTGATGGCCGCGATTGTGCTCGATGTAGAAGTGGCCGTAGAAGGTCTGCGCGAGAGTGATTTTGGCCAGCCAGCGTTCAAGGTCGGTCTTCTTGTGACCCATCTCGTGGGCGGTGTTGATGCCGATGCCGCCCATGACGGCGACGCTGAACGCGACACCGATCTTCGAGACCAGTCCGAGGCCGCCGTCGATGCCGAGCCAGGACAGGCTGTCCGCCGACCAGAGGTAGCATGCGAACACCAGGCTCGCCAGCTGGAACGGGATGAACACGTACGTGCAGTACCGGTAGTACCTGTCGTTCTCGAGCTGTTCCATCACTTCCTCTGGCGGGTTCTGACCGTCGGGTCCGAAGAACCTGTCGAGGATCGGGAGCACGATGAACAGCAACAGCGCGCCGATCCACCACCACACCGGAGCCACCGCCGACCATCCGAGTTGGTTGAAGGCCCACACCAGCCCCGCGGCGAGGAACAGCGCGGTCGGGGGTATCAACCCCATCAGCCACAGGTAGCGCTTGCGGTCGCGCCAGGCTTCCGGGGGTGCTTCCTCTGTCGTCCTGCCGATATCCGACGTCGTCACGGTCCGAACCTCCTCGTCCAGTAGCTGTCGCGGTATGAACCAGCTCACTCTCCCTTGGACAGTACACGGACTTGGATCCAGGGTCTAGACAAAATTAGTGATTTGTAAATCACGACAGGGCGCCGCTCTAACGCCGGGGTCGTCCCGGCCGATAGACGGTGCGACACCGTTTCCCTGTGCGGAGGAGGTCCCCGATGTTCCGCGACCCCGGACTGCCCGACTGGCTCGAATTCGTTCTCGGCCTGCTCGGGTACCGCTGGTAGTCCTCTACTCCGGCGTGCGTAAGCGCGCCGCGAACGTCGCCGTCGCCACGACGGCGAAGACCAGCCCCCACCACGGGTGACCGTCGAATGCGACGAGCACGCCGGTTACCGCGAACAGTGCGGTCTGGGCGACCAGTCGCGCGGGGTTGGGTAGTCGCCGACTCGATTTCGGGGCCATCGCGACGCCCCAGATCACGGCCGCTGCCACTGGGAGGAGCACCGCGAGTACCACCTGCACGACCGTCGAGTTCGCGAGCGACCACCCCGCGACGGCAAGCAGGACCAGCATCGCCATCTCGCAGGCGAACGCCACGACGTCGAGAGCACCCACTCGTTGCGCGCCGGCCTCGCTCATCGCCCCAGCTTAAATGCGTACGTTGGAAGGGACGGCGAATACGGGACGACGGAAGAGAGACTGGTGCAGTTCGGGCGCAGACGATGGTTCGCGGTAGTGGCGACGGGGGCGGCCCTGACAATGGGCGTCGCGAGTTGCTCGTCGCCGCCGGCCACGGACGCCGCCTTCGACACCACCGAACTGGACTCCGCGATCAACCCCTGTGACGACCTCTACGGGACGGTCAACGGCACCTGGCTCCGGGAGACCCGATCCCGGACGACGAATCCGGGTACGGCGTCTTCAACCAGCTGCGCGACAAGAGTCTGGAGACGCAGCGGGGCATCGCCCAGGACGCCGCGGAGAACCTCGGGAGTGAGGACGCCAATTCGGACCGGTCCAAGATCGGCGCGCTCTACGAGTCGGCGATGGACGAGAAGTCCATCGATGCAGCCGGTGTCGCCCCGCTGCAACCGGAGTTGGCTCGGATCGATGCCATCGGATCCGCCGCGGACGTCGCGACATTCCTCACCGAGGATGCCGCGGACGGCGGATCGATCGTCTTCGGCCTCACCGCGGGCGCCGACTACCGGGATGCGACGAAGCAGATCGGATTCGTCGCCCCGACCGGAATATCGTTGCCGTCCAAGGACTACTACAGCGACCCGCAGTACGCACCGATCCTCGACGCCTACCGCAGCTACCTCGGAACGTCACTCGACCTGATCGGCGCCGGCGCGGCGCAGGCCGATCAGGCCGTCGAACTCGAGAAGGCGCTGGCGGACGCGTCGCTGTCACCCGAACAGGCACGCGATCCCGCGACGCAGTACAACCTCGTCACCGTGGATCAGGCGAACGCGACGACACCGGCATTCGACTGGCGGCAGTACCTCGCCGCGCAGGGCGTCTCGCCCGACGCGGGATTCTCCCTCGCCGCCACCCCCTACTTCACTCGCGTGAACGAACTCCTGGAACGCGCTCCCGTCGACCAGTGGAAGTCCTACCTGCGCGCACAGGTGGTGTCCCGCTCGGCCGAGCGGCTGTCGAAGCCGTTTCGGGACAACCAATTCGAATTCGACAAGCAGATCTCGGGCAGCACCGCGCAGAAGCCCCGCTGGAAGACTGCCGTCGCGGACGTGAACACCGCGATGGGTGAGGTGATGGGCGAACTGTACGTGCAGGAGGCGTTCGACCCGGCAGCGAAGGACCGCGCCCAGCAACTCGTCCGGCACGTCCTCGACGCGCTGAAGGTGCGCATCGAGAACGTGGACTGGATGAGTCCGGAAACCAAGCAGAAGGCACTCCACAAGTGGTCGCAACTGGTCCCCAAGATCGGCTACCCCGACACGTGGCGCGACTGGTCCGGTTTGCAGATCAGCCGCGGCGACTACTTCGGCAATCTCGCCGCAGCCGACAAGTTCAATCACGCCTACGATCTGGCGAAGATCGGGAAACCGTCCGACCGCACGCAGTGGGCGATGACCCCACAGACCGTCAACGCGTATTACAACCCGAGCGACAACACGATCAATTTCCCCGCCGCGATCCTGCAGGCCCCGTTCTTCGACCCGAACGCCGACGACGCCCTCAACTTCGGCGGCATCGGCTCCGTCATCGGGCACGAGGCCACCCACGGGTCCGACGACCAGGGCAGCCAATTCGACGGCAAAGGTAACAACGTGAACTGGTGGACCCCCGCGGACAGCGAACAGTTCGCGGCCCGGACGGAGAAACTCGTCGACCAGTTCGACGGCTACGCCCCGATCCCCGGCCGGCCCGACATCCACGTCAACGGCAACCTGACGCTCGGTGAGAACATCGCCGACCTGGGCGGCGTCAACGCGTCGTACGACGCACTGCAGGCCGCGCTCGCTTCCGACCCCGGGTCGGCGGAGGAGAAGATCGACGGCTACACGCCCGGTCAGCGGTTCTTCCTCAACTACGCCCGGGTGTGGCGCGAGAAGACCCGCGACGAGGCCCTGATCACCCAGCTGAGCAGCGACCCGCACGCGCCGTCGGATCTTCGCGTCAACGGGGTCGTCCCGAACGTGCAGGGGTTCGGGGAATCGTTCGACTGCCCGCCGGGTTCCCCGCTGGTGCACAAGGGCGACGAACGGGTGGTGATCTGGTAGTGGCTTCGCCCTGTGAGTACTTATTAACCGCCGGCGGTTAATAAGTACTCACAGGTCGAAGCGCTAGAACCTGTTACATTCGCGGGAGGGGTACTGCTTCTGGAACGAGGAGAGAACTCATGAGCTACCGCGTCGTCGAATGGTCCACCGGTACGGTCGGGCGTCACGCCATCGCAGGCATCGACGCCCGCGACGACCTCGAACTGGTCGGCGTGTGGGTGTCCGACCCGACAAAGGTCGGGAAGGACGCCGGCGAACTGGCGGGCCTCGGCCGCGACCTCGGGGTGACGGCGACCGACGACAAAGCTGCACTTCTCGCGCTGAAGCCGGACTGCATCGTGCACACCGCGATGACGGACGACCGCATCTTCGACGCCATCGAGGACCTGATCTCCTTCCTCGAGGCCGGCGTCAACGTCGTGTCCTCGGGCCCCGTCCTGTTGCAGTACCCGATCGGTGTGGTCCCGGACGAACTCGTCGACCGCATCCGCAGCGCCGGCGAACAGGGAGGCGCGAGTCTCCACGTGAACGGTATCGACCCGGGTTTCGCGAACGATGTTCTCCCGCTGGCCATGACGAGCCTGTCGCAGCGGATCGACGAGGTGCGCTGCTCCGAGATCGCCGACTACTCCACCTACTACCAGCCGGTGGTGATGAGCGAGATCTTCGGCTTCGGCAAACCCGTCGACGAGACGCCGATGCTGTTCCAGCCGGGCGTGCTGTCGCTGGCGTGGGGGAGCGTCGTCCGCCAGATCGCCGCGGGACTGGACCTCACCCTCGACGAACCGCTGGTCGAGAAGTTCGAACGCATCCCCGCCGAGGAAGACCTGGACATCCTGTCGTGCCACATCGCGAAGGGAACGGTGGCGACGGTGCGGTTCGAAGTAGTCGGCACGGTCGACGGGGTGCCGCGCGTGGTCCTCGAGCACATCACCCGCACCCACCCCGGCCAGCAGCCGCACTGGCCGAAACCCACCCGCGGCGACGGGTGCTACCGCATCGACATCACGGGCGAACCGATGATGACACTCGAATTCGACCACCACGGCGAGCACGGCGACCACAACGTGTCGGGGATGATCGTCACCGCGATGCGCCTGGTCAATTCGGTGCAGGCGGTGGTCGACGCGAAGCCCGGGCTGGTGACCGCACTCGACCTGCCGCTCGTGACGGGACGCGGCTTGTGCGCTCCGCGCCCGTGAGTACTTGTTAACCGCCCGACGTTAACAAGTACTCACAGGCCGAAGGCACTCAAGGCATTTCGGAGACCGTCCGGGCGCTCCGCGAGGGGGACGGGTTCGACGAGCGCGAACGCGCAACCCACGTTCCGCGCGGCGCCGTCGGCTTCCTCGCTGTCGCCGATCATCAGAGTGCGTCCGGGTTCGGAACCGAGTGCGGCGACGGCGTGCTCGAAGATCTTCGGGTCCGGTTTGATCGCGCCCACCTCGAACGACAGCACGAACGCGTCGACGAGATGCTCGACTCCCAGATCCGCGAACGCCGGCCGGATGTCGAACGCGATGTTGCTCAGGACCGCGACCTTGATTCCACGGTCCTTCAGCGACGCAAGCACTTCCGCGGTGTCGGGGTATGCGCTCCAGCATCCCGGGTCGATCACCCGCTCGTACAGCCCGACCGCCTGGTCCTCGTGCGCGACCCCGGACTTGCGCAGCACGTCGAGGTACGCCTGCCGGTGGAACCGCGGGTCGAGGTCGCGGTTGGTCCACGCGTGGTGTTCGGCGGCGTCCATCTCGACCGTCTGACCGACCGGCGCCGTCATGCGCCGCATCAACTCGGCCTGCTGGTGGAGGTCGAACGGTTCACCGTCGTGGTCGGTGAGGTCGGCCATCCAGCTGTCGTCCTCCTCGAGCCGGAACAGCGTGCCGGAGAAGTCGAAGATCACTGCGTCGAATTCGGTGAGATCGGAAGCCACGATTCCAGGCTAACGCGCCGTGCGTGTGGCTTCAGCGTGAAGCCGGACGCGGTCAGCCGACCTCGAGCTCACCCATCTGTGACCACTCGGTGCCGTCGATTGTGGTGTTGATGATCCGCGGCGTCTGGGAGAGGGCGGGCTTCACTTCGTGCACCCGTCGCGAGTGGACGCTAGTGCGTTTCGGCGAGTTCTGCGCCGATGCCGGTTTCGGCGCGGACCAGCATTTCGGCGAACTTCTCGTCCCGGTCCGCCGAACGTCCGTGACGGCGTTCGCCGGCGAGCGAGCCGATCACGGCTGCGGCCAACCCGAGCGGCATCGTGATGATCACCGGCAGCTGAATGGTCAACGGCGCCGGTCCGCTCCCCAGCCAGAGCGCCTCGGTGAACATCAGGCTGACCACAGTGGAGGTCAATCCAACCGAGATTCCCCAGATGGCGCCGGTGCTGTTGAATCGCCGCCAGCCCAGGCTGAGCAGCAGGCTCGGCAGGTGCGCACTGCCGGCGACCATGAAGGCCATCCCCATGAAATACGTGATGTTGGTAGTGTCGCCGATCGCCATCGTCAATCCGACCGCGACGACGCTGAACGCGACTGCCGCGTACCGCGCGACCTTCGCTTCCCGGGCATCCGCCGTCTCCGTGTCGGCGTCGGCGGACTTCCGGCGGGTGAGCGTGGGCCAGACGTCGTGGGCGAACGTGCCGGCCGCCGAGATCACCACACCGGCGACGACGGCGACGATGCTCGCGAATGCGACGGCGGCGACCATGGCCAGCGCGATCGATCCGCCGATGGTGCCGGCGCCTCCGCCGAGTTCCGTGACCAGCGTGGGTGCGGCGAGGTTGCCGCCCGCGCCGACCTGATCCGCCCCGTCCGGGCCGAGGAGCGCCGCGGTGCCGAAGCCCATCACGATGACGATCAGGTAGAAGACGCTGCACAGCGCGACGGTCCAGCCGAGCGACTTCCGCGCCGTCGCGGCCTCGGGGACGGTGAAGAAGCGAATCAGGATGTGCGCCATGCCGGCCGTGCCGAGCGCGAACGCCAGGGAGTACGAGATCAGGTTGATCGCGCCGGTCTGCCCGAAGATCAGGCCCGGCGAGAGGATGGCGTCCCCGGCGGCGGCATTCGACGTGGCCGCTCCGAGCATGCTTGGGAGGCTGAAACCGAACTTCGCCAGGATTCCCAGGCACACCACGACCGCGAGGACCGACAGGATGGACGACTTGATCACCTGAACCCACGTGGTCGCCAGCATGCCGCCGACGAAGACGTAGATGCCCATGAGCGAACCGGCCACCACGACGGACAGGCCGAACGGGATCCCCGACACCGACTCGAGCAGGACGCCCGCCGCCACGAGTTGGGCGAGCAGCACGAACGTGCCGGTGACGATGGTGCTGAGCGCGACCACCACCCGGACGCGTCGTGCACCGGTCCGGAACACCAGAACATCCGCGAGCGTGAACTTTCCGACGTTGCGCATCTTCTCGGCGAGGAGGAACAAGACGGGGAGGAAGGACACCACCGACGTGCAGAGGATGACGGCGCCGTCGACGCCCTTGTAGAAGATCAATCCCGTGGTGCCGAGAAAACTGCCCGCGGAGATGAACTCACCGGCGATCGCGAAACCGTTCTGCCACCCGGTGATCGAGCGGCCCGCGGCGAAGAATCCGGTGGCGCTGCGACTTCGGCGCGACGCGGCGAACGTCACCCACAGGGTGAGGGAGATGACGGCGGCACAGATGCCGATGGCGAGGAAATCAGCGTCGCCGGTCATGACGCAAGCTCCTGATCACGTTGTGCGATGGCCAGGACGGCGGCATCGGCGGCGGGTTGGATGAATGTGCGGGAGAGCCGGAAGTACGCGTACACCAGTACCCAGGTGCCGGCGAACTGGGAGAACACCACCCACAGCGACAGCGGAATGCCGAATGCCGTGTTGTGGCCGAGGAACTCGGGGAAGTAGGCGAATCCGACGAGGAAGCCTGCGAACATCGCGATCGCGACCAGGCCGAGTGCGGTGGTGACGGTCCGGCGGCGACGCCGCAGTTCGACGAACTCGGGTAGCGCGAGGATCGGCGACCATGCTCTCGACGCCGTGGTGGGCGATTCGGTGGTCATGCGTTCACCGCCGCGCGCCGTGCCGACTCGAGGGCGAACCGGTTCTCGTCCCAGCCCTCGGCCAGCGGCCCGAAGTAGTGGAAACGCACCTGCTTGACGCGATACAACCAGCGACCGTCGACCTTGACGGCCTCGTCCGTGTAACGGCCTGCGGCGATCGAGGCGGTGCCGTCGGTCACGCACGGCTGCCACAGGAACGAGCGGACGGTCGCGCGATCTCCGTCGAGGTCGATCTCCAGGTTGGTGATGAAGTGCCAGAACGCGGTGAGCCCACCGGGAGCGAGTCCGGCGAAGAACTCCCGCATCTCGCTCTTGCCCTTCGGGTTGGACAATCCGTCGAATTCGCCGTCGTCGGTGAACAGGTCCATCAGTGCGTCCCAGTTGCCGTCGTCGAGATGGCGGCAGTACTGCGCGTCGAGGTATCGGATGGCCTCCAGGTCTTCCAGTCGGCCAATTCGTTCTTCGAGGGTGCTCAAGGTGGCATACCTCCACGGTGCGATGTGCAAAATATGCGAAGCGATCATTAACGACCGTTCATGTGATGGGGACCATAATCGACGATGTGTCGTGGGTCAAGACCGAGCGTCGGTCCCACGCCTCCCCTCCATGGAGTGGTGCTGAACAGTTATTTCCGGCCGAATCGTTGCTCGCGTCGCGCGCTGCCTCTACCCTCCGAGGGGTGAACACTCGGTCAAGCAGCGCGTTGATTCCTCACGTCAGGGAGCGGATTCTGGACGCAGCACTGGAGGAGTTCTACACCGCCGGCTTTCATGCCGCGACCATGCGAACCATCGCCAAACGCGCCGGGTGCAGCGCCGCGAACGTCTACAACCACTTCGACAACAAGGATGAACTCCTCGTCGAGATCCTGCGCGCGGCCAGCGACGCGCAGTTCACCGCTACCCGGAATGCCCTGCGCAAGGTGGGTGCCGCGCCCGCGGAGCAGTGGACGGCCGCGGTGGTCGCGCACTCGCTGTACACCGCACGCAACCAGCGCGCATGCCTGGTGGCCAACACCGAACTGCGCTATCTCGACGAGGTCGATCGGAAACGGGTGGTGGGCTCGCGCGACGCCCAGGAGCACCTGTTCGTCACCATTGCCGAAGCGGGGGTCGCGGGCGGTGACTTCGACGTCCCGCACGTCCACCAGGCGGTGACCGCCGTGCTGACCATGTGCGCAGGAATCGCGCTCTGGTACCGGGCGGACGGCCCCCTGTCCGCGCAGGCCGTAGCGGATTCGTACGGCGTGTACGCGCTCAACCTGGTGGGCTACCGCCCGGCCTGAGCCGCGCAGTTCGGCATTGACGATGCGCTCCCGGCCGTGCTCTACTGGGTGAACAAGCGTTAATGTGATCCGAGTGCGGAACCGCGAGTTCCCCGTTTCACGCGCCCCGTAGTACGAGTGGAGGAGCCTTCATGACGCATCGGCCGTCGCAGCCGCGTACCGATTCACCGCGGTATCTGACCGAGGACCGCTTGGCGATCCGGGATCTGGCTCGCGAGTTCGCGATGACGCAGGTGCTGCCGGTCGCGAACGAGTTGGATCCGGTGCAG